>NZ_CP070491.1:1528125-1833750 GCF_016925495.1 Methylococcus sp. EFPC2
ATTTGTTCGGCGGCCTTTCCTCGGCACGCAATCAAACCTTGCATTTTGCCGATGACATTTTGGTCGGCGGTTTGTCCGGCGTTGCCTTCAGTCCGGAGGTTCCCTTGCTGTCGCGTGTGACGCAGGGCTGTCGGCCTATCGGCCCGCAACGCACCATCACCCGCGCCGAAGGCAACGTCCTCGTCAGCCTCGATGGCAAGCGGGCGCTGGATTGCGTACTGGAGGATCTGGATTTGCCGCACGACGTCGCGGACGAACCGCTCCGGCGGATGCTCGCGGCCACCCTGGCCGGACTGATCGCGACGGACGAGGATGTCCCCGCCCAGCCGGGACTGTTCGGCACGAATACCGAGGTCCGGCATCTGATCGGCGTCGGCCGCGACAGCGGCGTGCTGGTCGTCGCGGATCACGTCAAACCCGGCATGCGGCTGGCGTTCTGCCAGCGCAATGCCGAGGCCGCTAAGCACGATCTGTTGCGCATCGTGCGGGAAATCCGCGGTGCCTGCGACGCCAAACAGCGCATCGACGGTGCGCTTTATATCAGCTGCTCCGGTCGAGGCGGACCGCATTTCGGCGAGCCCCATGCGGAGTTCCATCTGGTCAACCGCGAACTCGGCGAAAACGTGCCCCTGGTCGGCTTCTTCGCAGGCGGTGAAATCGCCCGCCACCACCTTTACGGTTACACCGGAGTGCTGACCGTCTTCACCAGTCCGCTGTGACGCCGGACCTCAACGGCCTATCTGAATATTGATCCGGAATCCATGACATGACACCCGAGCAGCAGGCCCAACTCAAGACTTACTTGGCCAGCCTACCCGCTATGAGCCTGGAACAACTCTTCGAAGCCTTTCACTTGGCACGCGGCAGCAAGGCGACCGCCGCCGAGGATGCCCTGCCCTATTGGCGGGCCGTGCTGATAGGCCTGGGCAATCAACTGCACCGGCGGCTAGGCCCCGGCGCGCTGCAGGAGTATGCGAGGCGCTATGAACAGGCCTCGTAAATGCGAGGGGCCGGCCGGGGATAGCAAATGAGCCCGGCGGCCGTCGCTTAACAGACCGGTGCGCCCCCCGGTCTGGCCCAGGCCGAGTGGCAGGGAAATAGTCCCCGGCTGGCTATGGGCCGGTGAGTTCGATGGTCATGGCTTGTTCCTGCGAAAGTAAAAACGCAATCAGGCGGCCAGTCGACCGATTTGGGCTTCGGCTTTGACGAGGGCGGCCTGCTGCTGCTCCTGGCCGAGATTCAGTCCTTCCGCGTAGATGAACCGGATGTCGCGGATACCGAGGAAGTTGAAGAAGTCCTCCACGTAGGCGGTCTGCGTGTCCTTGGACGTCCCCCGATAAGAGCCGCCGCGGGTGGCCAGCAGGTAAACCGTTTTGTCGCCCAGCAGGCCGACCGGGCCGTCCGCGGTGTAGCGAAAGGTGACGCCCGAGCGCGCCACATGGTCGAAATAGGCCTTAAGCGTCGAGGGCACGCCGAAGTTGTACATCGGCAAGCCCAGCACGATGACATCCGCCCGCCGCAGTTCGTCGATCAGCGCGTCGGAGTAGGCGACCACGGCCTCTTGCCCGGCACTCCGTTCGCCGGCTGGGGCCAGAAACGCCTGGACCCGTTCGGCCGTCAGGTGCGGCACCGGGTCCTTGGCCAAATCGCGCAGGATCACTCGGTCATCGGGATTCCCTGCCTGCCAGACTTGGACGAAGCGGTGCGCCAGGCGGGATGAATGGCCTTGTTCCGCGAACAGGCTGGTGTTGAGCTGTAAAAGCGTTTTCATAACATGCCTCCTTAGATCATCGGTGGCCTTATTTGACGATTGATTTAATTGATAAAAAAGCGGAATATTTCGACTGTAGCAATCGGTTTTATCGATTAAATGGCCTCGCTCCCGAAAATCACCCTGGATCAATGGCGCACTTTGATTGCCGTGGTGGAAGCGGGCGGTTACGCACAGGCCGCCGACCGCTTGCACAAAAGCCAATCGACGCTGACCTATGCGGTACAGAAACTGGAGCGGCTGTTGGGCGTCAAGGTGTTCGAAATCCAGGGGCGCAAGGCCGTGCTGACCTCGGCCGGTCAGCTACTGTACCGGCGCGGGAAGATACTGATGGAAGAAGCCGTCCGCCTGGAGCGCGCGGCGGCGAGTCTCTCGGCCGGCTGGGAACCGGAGTTGCGTTTGGCGGTGGATGCCATGTTCCCCACCTGGCTGCTGCTGGAGTGTTTCGCTCGCTTCGCCGAAGAACACCCGGAGACCCGCATCGAGCTGATCGAATCGGTGCTCGGCGGCAGCGATGAAGCCCTGCTGGAGGGCCGCGTCGATCTGGCCATAGGTTCGTCGGTACCGCCGGGGTTTATCGGCGACCCGGTCATGCAGGTGCGCTTCATTGCGGCGGCCCACCCGGATCATCCCCTGCACCGGCTCGGCCGCCCACTCACGCTGGAAGACTTGCGCCAACATCGCCACCTGGTGATCCGCGACACGGGCCGGGAGCGCTCGCGCACTCCGGGCTGGCTCAACGAGCAACGCTGGACGGTGAGCCACAAGGCCACCTCTATCCGCGCCGCCTGCATGGGACTCGGTTATGCGTGGTATGCCGAGGACATCATCCGCCAGGAACTGGTCACCGGTGAATTGAAGCCGCTGCCCCTGCGCGAAGGGGCGGAACGGTGGGCGACCCTTTATCTGATCTTCGCCGATCACGATGCCGCCGGTCCCGGCGCGCTGCGGATCGCTGAACTCCTGCGCGACGGTATCGCACAGCGCTGCCAGGAGCGCCGCCTATCGGAATCTGGCGCAACGGGGGTTGGCTAAGTTCGGCGAACGGCCCCAAGCGTCAATCGGACGGCACGGGAAGCAGCGGCTTCAGGTCTACCCGATGGGGCTTCCCAAGCAATTGTTTCAGGTATTCGAGCACCACGACCGATTGCATCGCCTCACGCCCCATCGCGTTCAGATAACTCCGCTCATCGAACACCGTTCTCGCCTCATTCTTTGAGAGCAAACCGGCGGTTTCGGCCTGATCCCTGACCCCCTCCAGATAATCGCGAGCCACGCCACGCAATCGATCGTCTGGGAGGCGTCGAATCTCCAGCAGCCGCTTGCTCAGGGCGGCGACGTTTGCGACACCGGAGTGTTCGACTATCTGCCTGAACACCTCGCCATAGCGTTGCAGGCCGCCGTAGATGTGGGCTCGGCGCACCAGATTGATGTTCGACCAGCCGGCCCGCAGCCATTTGAATACCCCGAACCGAACGGTCGGTCCGCCCGGATTTTCCAGGTAAAACGCCACAGAGTAGGAGTCGTACATGTAGGAGTCGACCCAGCCCAGCCCGAAGCGGTTCAACCCGGGTCGCTCGGTGTAAAGGTAGTCCCACCGGTCGTCGCTACCGATGACCAGACCTCTTCTTCCGACGCTGGAAGTTCCCGCCTGACGCGACAGGCTTATCAGGAGATTGCGCCCGGAGACCCGGGTGAGTATGACGCTGCGATACAGGTTGTAGCCGTAATAAGCCCCGGTGGTTTGATCCGGCGTGTTAACCAGGTGTTCCACGCCGCTAAAGAAAACCGGGGAAAACGGCTCCGGCAAAGGCTCCCAGAGCTTCGGCAATTGGTGGTCGCGGGTATCGATCTGTTCCCAGTGCGCGAGTCGCACGGTCGAAGGCGCGGTGAAAACGGCCGGTATATCGGGGTGATAGGTGAGCCTGATGATTTGGTCCAGACGGCGGGCGATGTCTACTTCGTAGTAGGCCGATGGCGTACCGTTGGATACACCGGCATGATAGAGAGTCCCCTGTTCTTTTGGCGCGGCCAGAAACTTCAAGACCGCCGTGATCTTGTCGGGTTTGAACTGTCGTAGGTCGACTCGCGACGGTCCGACAAAGCCCAGCAGGTAATTCAGCGCTTCCAGCGATTCGTCGGAGACCTGAGCCTCCCGATGGATGACGTCGGCTCCGCCGGATATCGGCAGCATGAGAACGACGAGAATCAGGCCGATCCGGTACACCATACATCCCCCCGCTAACGCTAGCTTTGCGTGGAAACAGCAACGCCCCGACAATGCGATTGTCACCGCTATCGCCGAGAATTTGAAAGGCTCAATGTGGCCGTAACACCTCGGCGCCCTGTCGATTTGCCCTTGAAGCCAATGCCCTGTGGTTTTGCATGGGCAGAACGCCCAGCACCTACGACGGCTGCCGGGCTCCGACAGAAATCATCCGCTAAGCGGAGGGCATTGCTCACGATATGCGCTGAGCGTCCGCGGTTTTCAGCCCATCGTGTGGCGATGATGAGGCCTGATGTAAACAAGATGAAACAGGACGTTCAAGTTGCAAACCGCTCCGCGAGGGGGATGTTTTACACACGGTGAATGGACGCCATATCATCGGACCACCTATTAACAGGTCACGGCGCTCTTCTAAAAATCATTTAGAGCACTTATCGCCTAGCCATGAATAATGGTTTATGCCTCATGGCCTATCTTGTGATTAGGTCTTGAAAATATTAATCACTAAAAAAACATCCCCTTCATAGATGAACGATACTATTGTTTACGCGCTCGATTTCGATGGCGTCATCTGCGATAGCGCAATCGAAACCGGCATGTCAGGATGGAAAGCGGCCGGTCGCATTTGGAACGACATGTCTGAAGAAGTGCCGCCCGACATGATCGATCTGTTCCGCCAAGTCAGACCCATCATAGAAACTGGCTATGAAGCCATACTAACCATGCGCATGCTTTATTTGGGAGCGTCTATCGAAACCCTATATAAGGGCCATGCGGATGAATTTCGAAACCTGATGCAACACGCACAAGTCGATAGCGAGGACTTAAAGAAATTATTCGGCGAAACCCGAGACGCATGGATATCCGGCGATAAAACCGATTGGACTCGACAAAATCCGCTTTATCCCGGTGTGGCGGAGAAACTAATTCAATTCAATAAAACCGGCACCTGGTATGTCATTACCACGAAGCAGGAACGCTTCGTGAAAATGATCCTCGACGCCAGCAATATCGAGTTGCCCGAAGATCGAATTTTTGGCCTCGATCGCAATATGGGCAAACCCGAGATATTAAAAATACTGCTGACGCGCCATCCGGGTCAAACTCTACGTTTTGTCGAGGACAGGCTGCCGACGCTGTTGAAAGTCAGGCAAGAGCCCGAGCTAACCCCCGTGCAATTATTTCTCGCACTATGGGGATACAACAGCGCTGAAGACAAAAACCTGGCAATAGCTCATGGATTTAAACATTATCGTCTTGACGAGTTTTTATCCTGAGCGCGAGACGGACAAAATATCGCCATACGATAGTTCTGCTCACAAAGAACGCCCTATCGTTATTCAAACCTTGTGTGCGGAATACGCCCAGCTCTTCCGTTGACGAGATAGCTTGGTCAACGCCAACGGCATGCCCGACCTACGGCTGGCTTCACTCCCCGGCAACTAACCGGGTCCGGGCTAAGCGTGCGAGCTTGCGTACCTCGGGATCGGGATCGGCTTCGGCGGATTCCAGCAGAGGCAAAGCTGCCGGATCGCCGATTTCGCCGAGGGCAACGGCAGCTTCCTTGCGCAGATTGCTGATCGCCTGCTGGTCCAGCAAGCGGCCGACCGCAGAAACGGCGGTGGTCGCGCGCAATTGGCCCAAGGCGCGTGTCGCCTTGAGGCGCACCTGCCAATATTCGTCGTCCAAGGCGGCGACTAAGTTGGGCACGCCACCGGTCAGCTTCAGCTTGCCCAGGGTCGCGGCCGCCTCCTCGCGCACCGTCCAGGCGACATCGGCCAGCGCCCGGACCAGGGCGGTTTCAGCGATCCGGGCTTGCTCGGCTTGTGCGGCGTCCGCCAAACCCAGTGCGCCGGTGGCCGCCCGGCGCACCTCGGGGTCGGGATCGCCGTTCGCCAGGCGCGCCAGTTCCGGCAGGGCCGCCCGCTGCTTGAGCCAGCCCAGCACGCCCACCGCCTCCAGACGAACGGCGGCGGACGGATGCCCCAGCGAGGCCAGCGCCGGTCCGACTGCCGCGGACACGCGCAATTCGCGCAAGGCGCGCAGGCCGGCGGCGCGGACGAAAGCATCGGCATCGCCGGCCAAGGGCAGTAGCCAGGGCGCGGCCTCGGCGCTCTTGAGTTCGCTCAAGGTCTGGGCCACCGCCAGACGCACCGCCTCCGATTCGTCTCGCAAGGCCGCGGCGAGCGCTTCGACAACCTCCGGCGTTTCCCAGCCGGCCAAGAGTCGGGCGGCTTCGGTCCGCAACTCCGCGTCCGGGTCGGACAAGCCGGCAATCAACCAGGGCAGATGATCCTCGTCCTGCTCGTCGGCCAGTTCGATCAGAGCGATGCGGCGCACGCTGGCGTCGGCATCGCCCAAGCGGGCTTGCAGTTCGGGAGGGAGAACATCGATGTCGATCGGGGTCATGGCGGGTATCCCAAAGAATATCTAAAGCAAACCGTGTCAGCGCTGGACGCGATCCGGAAGATTGAGTCCATACAAAAGAAGGTCTTCGAATTGCCCATTCTTTACCGCATGCTTCGGCAAAAAACCTTCACGACTCAACCCGGCCTTTTCCAGCACACGCGCAGAAGCGGGGTTTCTAGCGAGGCACCGAGCGACAAACCGGCTGATGGAAAGATGCTCGTGGGCAAATCGGATCAGCCTGCCTACGCCTTCCGTGCAGTAGCCATTTCCCCAATGGTCGACTGCGATCCAGTAGGCAAGCTCCGCACGCGAATGCTCCAAAGAAATATCGATCAGGCTGACGGTTCCGATGAGTTCGGAAATGTCAGCGAGCACGACGGCAAACGCCACCCGTTGCCGCGCCCGGTAACCGGGTGCATGGGATTCTATCCAGGCTTCGGCAGCGCCATCCGGGTAAGGATGAGGGATGTTCGTCGTGGTGCTCGCGATGCGAACATCGCCGACCAGACGCTGCACGTCGCCCGCATCGGCGAGCACATACGGGCGCAGGAGCAAACGGCTGGATGTTAGTGTGGGTTGCATGATTATGCTGATTCCTCTCGTCGTTAATTCGGCGGACCGGCGGAATTGACTCTCCCCGCCGCCGGCAAAGTGCCTATGCGGGACCTGGCAAATCGGTTTGCGGGAGATACGGCGGCAATTCGGCCCCGAATTCCGGGTTCAACAAGTTCAGACAATGGCGTTTGAGCGCGACAAAATCCGGCTCGGTCAGCAGGTCGGCGTGGCGTGGCCGCGCGAAGTCGAGCGGCAAATCCTCAAGGATGCGGCCGGGCCTGGGGCTCATCACCAGGATGCGGTCGGCCAGGAACAAGGCCTCGTCGATGTCGTGGGTGATGAAGACCACCGTGGTGCGGATGCGCGACCAGACGTCGAGCAGCAGTTCCTGCATGTATACCCGCGTGAGCGCGTCGAGTGCGCCGAAAGGCTCGTCCATCAGCAGCAGGCGAGGATGGGTCACGAGCACACGGGCGATTTCCACCCGCTGTTGCATGCCGCCGGAAAGCTGGGCGGGATAACGCGCCTCGAAGCCGGCCAGGCCCACCGATTGCAGCAGCTCGCGCGCTTGCGCCCGCCGCTCGCGTGCCGGCACACCTTTCATCTTCAGGCCGAAGGCGACGTTGTCCTCCACCGTCCTCCACGGGAACAGCGTGTGCTGCTGGAATACCAGGCCGCGCTCGGGACTGGGACCGACCACCGGCCGGCCGTCGACCCGCAACTCACCGCGCGCAATGGGCAGATGACCCGCCAGCGCGCCCAGCAGCGTGGACTTGCCGCAACCGGAGGGACCCAGCACGCAGACGAATTCGCCCGGCGCGGCACGAAAGCTCAGCTCATGCACGGCCTCGAAAGCCTGCCCGCCTTGACCCAGCACGATGGACAAACGCTCGGCTTCGATGGAGGAGGATTCGTTCATCCGCCATCCCCATTCGCCGATGTAGGCTGGGATGACCCAAGGGAATCCCAGCGATCCCATGCAGGGGCTCGCGTGGGAGCGGGCTTCATCCCGCGATCGGGCGCAAGGAATCGGGGGCGGAAGCCGCTTCCCGCAAGCATGCCGCCCGGCGATACAGAAATATCCCAAATCATCGCCCCACCCCATACGCCCAAGGCATCCAGCAGCGCCCCAAACTCCGTATCAGCGCACTACTGCCCATGCCCAGAGCGCCGATCAGCAACATGCCGACCACGATGTCGGCGTAGTTCTGTATGGTGTAGGCCTCCCAGGTGTAATAGCCGATGCCGAACTGGCCGGAGATCATTTCCGCCGTCACCAGGCAGAACCAGCAGGTTCCCATGCCGATGGACAGCCCCGTGACGATGCTGGGCGCTGCGCCCGGCGCAATCACTTCCGCATAGAGCCGCAAGCCGCGGCAACCCAGGCTGCGCGCCGACGCGACCAGGCGCGGATCCAGCGACTCGACGCCATGGATGGTGTTGAGCAATATCGGAAAAAGCGCGCCGATGAAGGTGATGAAGATCATGCTGCCTTCCGACGAGGGAAACATCAGGATGGCCAAGGGTATCCAGGCTACCGCCGGTATCGGCCGCAACACTTCCAGCGGCGGCAGCAGGGTGGCGTGCACCCAGCGCAGCCGGCCTATGGCCAGCCCCAGCCCTATGCCCAGCGATGCTGCCAGAGCGAAGCCGGCGGCGATGCGCGACAAGCTGCTGCCCAGATGCTGCACGAGCTTGGGTGAACGGGCCAATTCCCAAGCCGCGTCCAGCACCTCGGCCGGCGGCGGCACGTTGGCGAAGGTGACGAAGTGTAGATCGACATGCCCCGAGGCCAGCAGCTGCCATATCGCCACGCAGGCTGCGAGCGCGGCGGCCGACACGGCCAAGCGCGGCACATCGGAAAATCTACCGCTCGCCACCTTCGGCTTATCAGGCTGGGTCGACGACAAGCTTGATCCCCAAGGCGACGAATATTCCGCCCGCGGCGCGGCTCAACCAAGCCGCAAGCCGGCGGCCTAAGGCCATGCGCCCGCCCAGATAGGCGGTGGTCCAGGCCAGGAAAAAGCACCAAATCGTCCCGCTGACGTTGAATATCAGCCCGAGCATCACGAAGGCCAAGGCCTTGTCCGGCGCGGACGGCTCGATGAATTGCGGGAGAAAGGCCAGAAAAAACAGCGCGACCTTGGGATTGAGCACATCGGTCAGAAAACCCTGGCCGAAGATCCGCGGCAGCGAAACCGGCTCTACCGCCAATGTGTCGGCCGGTAATTTCGAAGTATCACGGCACAGGGAAATACCCATATAAACGAGATAAGCGCCACCTATCAATTTCACCGCTGTAAACGCCGTCGCGGACGCCGCCAGCAAAGCCGACAAACCCAGGGCCGCGCCGAATATATGCACGTTGCAACCCATGGCCGTCCCCAGGGTTGCCACCATCCCGGCCCGGCTACCCTGAGCCGCGCTCCGCGCCACGATATAAAGCGTATCCGCGCCCGGCGTGATATTCAGCAACAGGCTGGAAATGAGGAATAGGGGCAGGTCGTGGATGCCTGACATGGGCTTATGAATAGTGGTCTTTGCAGGTTTATGGATTAAGTATATGCCTGAGTACGTGCCCTTTCCGGATGGGAGCCGCGCGCACCGTCGATGCCGAGATCAAAAGGCAGAGGGGCAAGACAACAAACAGGATGATGCGTAGAAAATGGTTTTTCATGGTATGTGTCCTTACCCTACTTAATTCAGCGGGAAGGGGTGTAGGTGGCAACCCCGAGCTAATAAAACCTTACGCTGTACCAGCTCGATGCGATTACCGAATAAATCGGCGGTAAATGCCCGGCTACCGCATGGTGAACTCAACTTCCTCCGCCGTTGCGGTAGCGTTCCTCCGGCCCGGGTAACTCACCCAGTTCATCGCGATATTGAGTTCCTGAATGATGTTTGCCGCATCTATCTTCGCTCCATTCTTGAGCTCTATGGTGTTGGTAGTATGTGCGTCCTTGACCAGAGTCAGGTCGTAACCGCGTTCCAGTGCACCATATGCCGTGGCGCGTATGCACCAGTTGGTCGCAGCTCCGGCCAGCACGATGTGAGTCGCGCCGAACTCAGCGAGTTGATCTTCAAGTATCGTTTGCTCAAACGACGAATTGAAATGCTTGTGGATCACCAGTTCCCCCTGGGCAGCTACCAATTCGGGCACCCACTGCCAATCCGGACTCCCAGACACCAGTTCCTCGTCTGAGTGCTGCGCCCATATCACCGGAATGTCCTGGGCGCGGGCGCGCTCAACGGCCCTTACAATGTTCTTGATGATGCGGGGGGCGTCCCAGGCTTCGCTCATCACGCCGACCTGCACGTCGACCACCAGTAGGATTCCTTGGTTACCGTCTCGCACGCTTGCCATTGCAGCTCCTTGGAATAACGCCTGCCGCCCTCGAGCATAGGGTCCAGACCGTAAATCGCCGTCATCACGCTTGACACGCTTGAGTCGTCAGGTTCGGCACGGTGGGCATACTCGCTTCGCCATGCCCAGCCTGCTTTTGTAAATTAAAGTGCGCCCAATAGTTTGAGGCTGGCTTTTCCCAACTCGATGCGTTTGGGTGCATCCGATTTATCTTTCATGTCGATATTCAAAGCAAAACTGGATAGATGCTTATTTTTGAGCACCCACCCGACCCACCAGCCTATATCCGGGTCGGCGGTATCGGCCCAGCCGGTCTTGCCGTAAAGGATCCAGCCATTGCCCTGTTCCAATTGGACGAGCTCGCGTACTTTGGCCTGTGCGTCCTTGGGAAAGGGCAGCTCGTCACGTGCCAGCTGGGCGAGGAATTGGGTTTGCTCTATCGCGCTGATCTTTAGCGGACCGGTCAGCCAGAAGTTGTCGACGACAGTGCCGATTTCTCCGTTGCCGTAACCCAGCCGGGCAACATTTTCGCGCATACGTTTAAGGCCTATGCGGCGAGCAAGTTCCTGATATACCGGCACGTTGGAAATCTTGATGGCCTCGCGCAACCCCATGTCCTGCTCCCACGCCTTGATCGGCTGCGGCTTTCCACCGTAGGGCAGCACTTCATCGACACCTTTTACTGCTCCCACGGAAAGGCCTATCAGGCTATTGGGAATTTTGAAGGTCGAAGCCGGAACAAAGCGCGTCTCGGCACGGAAACGGTCGTGCCCGGTGAATCGATCTGCGCTAACGTCGTACAGAACGAAAGTGCCGTGCACGCCCGCATCAGAGAACAGTTTTCCAATCACCTCGCTATTCTGCCAATCGAGAGCATGAGCTTGGTTAACGATCAACAGAATAAGTACGGCGAATAGATTTTTCATAACTCTCTCTTACCTACATATTGCTCAACTTGTTTATCGCTTATCTTGTCGCTTCTATTTCGCTAATTTGAAGCACTGCTTGTAGCCTCCTGAACTATGAAGCAACAGCTTCGCGTTACCGGATTCCAAAGCAAAAACTCGGAGCCTGGCTTAGGTCTCCGTTCCTGTGAACCTGGCGGATATAGCAATCATCCAAATCGCCACAACCAAATTGTGAGCGCCATGCATCACCATGCCGGGCGCCAAAGATTTGGTAATTATTCTTGCTGTCATAACTATTGCCCCAAACACTGCAATCATAAAAAGGGAACCGAAATTCCCTTGGGCCGACGCCATATGCGCAATAACGAATAACACGGTTACCATGAACCCGGATGAAACAGTGCCCCAAGCCCGGCCAAGCTCCTTGAAAAGCACTCCGCGGAAAACAAATTCTTCTATGGGCGGCACCAGTAAAATCTTAATGGCCGCCCATACAGACACTCCGTACACTGAATTCTTATGCGCCAAACCGCTTGATGATATATTGATATGAAGTCCATGCTTGAACAATGCGGTATCCCGCAAAACCATTGCCGTTACGGCGGTAGCTGTACCGATCAACGCGCCCAAAACTAGATACCGAAAGCTCACTCTTTTCCATCCTGCATCCCTCAGATAATCGGTTTCATCAGTACATCCCGCGTAGCCAAAAGCCAGCAACAAGACCACGGAAAAGCCGGCAAGGCTGGCGGCGATATGGGCAAAATTAATACGCCCCTGCTCGCTTAACCAGCCCAAGTACTCGTTGTCTTCCCGAAGGAAAAAGGCATCTACTTCCGCGGAGACAGCGGCATAGAGAAAGGCTATGAATAAGAATCTCCTGATTGCGGCGGTTTTCCCTAACTCAACGCTAATTATGCGCATGGTCTTCCTGCTTTCCGATACCTATAGGATGTGCTGAGGAACGAAGCGCATCAATCGAGGTACTCGTAATATATTCGCGGTCCCTATAACCCGCCGTATGTCACCATAATATCTTGCCGGCAGTTTTGTAGGATGGGTGAAGGCGACAGCCGCGCGCCATCAATCACCGCCGTACGATGGGTTACGCTGCGCTGCACCCATCCTACTTTGCTATGGGCTCATCGGCATGAGCCCAAGCATGCTCCAGCCCGCCGTGCGCCTTTTCCCGCTCGACGTGAAACCACGCCATCCCCAGCACCCTTGCGGGTGCAATGTCCCGCTGCTCGTCGTCGCCTATCATCAGGCAGTCCGCCGTTTGGGCACCTAGCAACCGGACGGCGGCTTCGAACATGGCGCGGTGAGGTTTCCAGTAACCACAGTCTTCGGGCGTCACGATGCCTGCCACGTGCTCGCCCAGCCCGGTCACGGCGACCTTACGTCGTTGTTGGGTTCGGTCGCCGTTGGTGACGATGGCCTTGGGTATGTCGCCGGTGCGTTCGAGAAAATCGGCGACATCGGGAAACAGCGTCCAGGCGGCTTCATAGGCCTGCAGATACGGCCGGAAGGCTTCGTCGGCTTCGGCGTCACTCAGTTCGGCACCCAGAAATTCGCGGATGCGTCGGCGCCGCTGTTCGCGACAGCCGATTTCGCCCCGCTCGTAGCGTTGCCAATGGCGGGCGGCGATGACGCGCCAGCGGGCGAACAGTTCGGCTTCCGTGGACGTCTTCAGCAACTCGCCGTGCGCTTGCACGAAAGCGCCGAAAGCCTGGCGCGACGCGGTACGCTCGTCGAGCAGGGTGTCGTCCAGGTCGATGAGTATGAACCTCGGACGTCGGTTCATTTCCGGTTTTGACCCTCACCCTGCCCTCTCCCTGCCTGAAAGCGGGTATCCAAGCCGGCCGTCTGGGCCGTGTCCGATCGCAGCGACGCGTAATCCCTAAGCTTCCCGCCGTGCTCGCGGGCATAGGCGTCGGCTTCGTCCTTTTGCAGGAAGGCGGCGATTTGACCTTGGGGTTCGGCAACGAAGTAGGCCAGCGGCGCCAGCAGCTTGATGCCATGCTTCAGGTCGTGAACGTAGACGGCGCGCGCCGTGTGGCCGGCGGCTTCGATCTTGCGCAGGTCGGTGAAGGCCGTTTCAGCGGCGGCGTAATGGCGCACCTTGGGCTCGCCGCGCACCCAGATATCCGCCACGCGCCCGGTGTCGGCAATGGGCTTGCCAGTCAGGGCGTCGTTGGCTTGCAGCGGGTGTTTGGCGTAATTCTTCAGCCGTGCGTCGTAATCCAGGCCGGACAGCTTGTAGGCCTCGCGTATATAGCGGTCGTCTATCAGCCGCGCGGCATCCAGGTCGGTGTCGGTGCGACGCAAGAGCTTGAGCGTGTCTATGGAGGTCTGCAGCGCCTGGCGGAATTCAGGCTTCCAGCTGAAGTCGCGGGTCTGCAGGCCCAGAGGCCCGTGATATAGGTAGCTCACCGCAGCCTCGACGCCGGTGAGTTTTTCGATCAGCTCGCTGTATTTTTCGGGTTCCGCGGCGATCAGGCTTTCGGCCTCGATGGCGGCGCGCAGGAAGGCGACGACGACTTCCGGGTATTTCTCCGCATAGGCGGCATCGACCAGACTGCCGTGGAAGGTGGGCGTGTTGGCCTGGGCACCGTCATAGATCTTGCGGGCAAAACCTCGGTAGGCGAACAGCTCCGCGAAAGGCACGAAGTCAGCGTGCGCTTCGATCTTGCCGGTCTGCAAGGCTGGCCCGGCCACTTCCGGCGGCTGGGCGACGATGTTGAGGTCCTTGCTCGGGTCCAGGCCTTGGGCCTGCACGGCGCGCAGCAGCATGCCGTGGGCGGTGGAGGCGAAAGGCACGGAGAGGGTCTTGCCCTTGAGTTCCGCCAGCGAGGTGATAGGCGAATCCTTCGGCACCACGATGCCGTTGCCGGAGCCCAGCGTACTGCCCGACAGCACGGTGACGAACACGCTGCGCTTGCCGGCCTTCTGGAAAGCCGCGGCATTGGCCGAACCGGGAAAGTCGGCCATGGAGCCAATGTCCAGCTTGCCGGCCACCATCTCATTGGTCAGCGGCGCACCCGAGGTGAAATTCTTCCAGATGATGTCGTATTTGGCATCCTTGTATTTGCCGTCGTGCGGCAGGTATTTCTCCAGCAGTTTGAGCTCGCGGATCAGCAGACCGCCGGTGGCGCAGTTGATGGTCGTGTCCTGCGTGCCGATGGCGACACGGATGGTTTCGGCCTGGGCCGAGGCGATAAACAGCAGGGCGGCGAGGGCAGATAAGTATTTCATGGGATTCAGCGCAGCAGATAAGGGATGTCGACATGGAGCGCACCGGTCGGGCAATCCTTCTCGCAAGGCAGGCAATACCAGCATTCGTCGTATTTCATGTGCGCCTTGCCGGTAGCCTGATCGATAGCCAGCACGTCCAGAGGACAGACGTCGATGCACACCGTACAGCCCTTGTGGGCGATGCACTTTTCGGTGTCGACGGTAACCGGGAAAACGGCGGGGCTAGACACGCTCACCTCGGCTCCTCATACGCTGGCGCTTTCCCAAGCCGGCTCTGCTGAACGCGCCTGACCCAAGTGCGGCGCTACGATAGCTTGGGTTTGCGCACTGGTGACAACGGGTATGAACTCGAACCGAACAATTGAGCCGCGCCACTGTAAAACCCATTGTTGCAGGAGGCTTGCGTCGTCGCACTCCATCAGTTGAAAGCAACGGCTGAAATTGGGCTCCACCCAACTGTCGATATACCTCAATCCTTCCGGCAGCATCCGGCCCCGCTCTTGGAGCCGCTGATAGATAGGCACCATGTCGTTGTTTGGAAAGTGCTCGATGACCATGAACAGCATTAGCCCTCCTGGGGGTTAAAATGGGGCGACTGGCTTGATCAGCCTCACGGCTGTTGTCTGGCCACGCGCAGCTTCCGGTAAGCCGATTTTTCCTGTTCCGCGATGGGCACCAGATAGGGGGCTACCGGCCGCTTGTAGCAAGTCATCCGGCCGTTTTCGTCCTTGTGCAACTGCACGTGGACATACCAATTCTCGTCGTCGCGCTCGGGGTAATCCAGGCGGGCGTGGTACAGGCCCCAGCGGCTTTCGGTGCGATAGAGCGAGGCGCGGGCGGCCATCTCGGCGCAGTCCAGGATGAAATGGACTTCCATGGCGCGCATCAGCTCGTGGGCGTCGCGGGCGTGCAGGGCATCCAGGTCAGTCCGTATCCCTTCGAAGCGTTCCAGGCCGATCTCCATTTTGCGCGTGACCTTGGGCGGCTGGAGATAGTCGTTGACCAGCCGGCGCAGCTTATATTCCACCTGATTCGGAGGCAGGCCCCGGTCACGTTGCAGCGGCCCGTAGACGTGGGCTCGTTCGGCCGCGACCTGCTGTTCATCCAGTGCGGGTAGTTCATGATCGGCGCAGTAGCGCGCCGCGCTCTCGCCCGCCAGCTTGCCGTAGACGAAGGCGCCCAGCATGTAATTGTGCGGCACGCCGGCCAGATCGCCCGCCGCATGCAGGCCGGGCACGGTGGTCTCGGCGTGTTCGTTCACCCACACGCCCGAGGCGGAATGGCCGCTGCACAGGCCGATTTCCGAGATGTGCATCTCGACCATGCGTTTCCGGTAGTCGGTGCCGCGACCGGCGTGGAAGCGCCCGCGGCTGGGTCGCTCGTTGGTGTGGAGGATGTGCTCTATGGTGGAAATGGTCTCGTCGGCCAAATGGTCCAGCTTGAGGAACACCGGGCCCTTGCCGCCTTCCAACTCCTGGTGGAACTCCCACATCATCTGCCCGCTCCAGTAGTCGCACTCGATGAAGCGCTGGCCGCGGTTATTGGCGGTGTAGCCGCCGAACGGGCCGGTGACGTAGGCGCAAGCCGGGCCGTTGTAGTCCTTGATCAGCGGATTGATCTGGAAGCACTCGATGCCGGTCAACTCGGCCCCGGCGTGGTAGGCCATGCTGTAGCCGTCGCCCGCGTTGGTGGGATTCTCGTAAGTGCCGAACAGATAGCCGGACGCCGGTAAGCCCAGCCGTCCGGCGGCGCCGGTGCTGAGCACCACGGCCTTGGCGCGGATGACGTGGAACTCGGCGGTGCGGCAGTCGAAAGCCATGACCCCGGCGATGCTGCCGTCGGCCGCCGTGAGCAATCGCGTCGCCACCAGGCGGTTCTCGATCGCCACGCGGTGCCGCTTGAGCTGCTTGTACAACACCTTCTTGATGTCGTGTCCTTCCGGCATGGGCAGCACGTAAGTGCCCATGTGGTGCACCTTCTTGACCGCGTAATCGCCGGTCCCGTCGCGCTCGAACTTGACGCCCCAGCGCGCCAACTCCTCTATCATGGGAAAGCTGTTCTCGGCATAGGCCATCACCGTCTTCTGGTTGACGATGCCGTCGTTGGCGATGGTGATCTCCCGGACGTATTGCTCGGGCGTGGCGTGGCCCGGTACCACCGCGTTGTTGAGCCCGTCCATGCCCATGGAGATGGCGCCGCTGCGCTTGACGTTGGCCTTTTCCAGCAGCAAGACATTGAGGTCGGGGTTGGCCTGTTTGGCCTTGACGGCGGCCATGGGGCCGGCGGTGCCGCCGCCGATGACGAGGACGTCGACGGTGCGTTCGGTGAGGTTCAGGGTCATGATCGGCGATGGCCTGCAAGCCACGGGCCATCGCACTACCTGATGGACGCCCTCGTTGAATCAAGGGCTTAGCCCTTCAACGGGTTCCTCCGAACGTCGTCGATGATGAAAATCCAACACGAAATGGTTTTTGCCTGTTCGCCAGTCATCAGCACGAAACCAATCCATCGGTTCCGACGGTGGCGATCGATGGCGCTGACTCAGCGTCGGAAGAACAGGTTGAGGATCAGGCTTACCACCACGCTGACGATCAGCATGGAAGTGATCGGAATGAACAGGACGCCGTTCTCCCTTTCGACGCGGATATCGCCAGGCAACTTGCCGAACCAGGCGAACAGACCGGGCGCATAGCCCAGCACCAAGCCGAGCGCGAACAAAGCCAGACCCAGCAGCATTAGCAGCTTCGCGAAGCTCATGTTCACGGCCTCCGGCGCGGGATGAGATCGGGAAGCAGCGGCGCCACCAGCAGCACCAGGGCCAGGCTGGCGAGGATCGGGCCCAGGTCCAGCCGGACCCATAGTCGCTCGGCCAGTTCAGGATGGTCCAAGGCGGAGACCAGCCCTTGCGGCGTGGTCAGGCGGTGATAATTCAATCCGGTCGCAGCGGCCAGCGCTTTCAGGCCCATCTCGTCCAAACGGCTCGGGTAATTGCTGCGGTCGTTGGCCGGCCGCCCTTCCAACTGGGATCGAGGCAGGCTGTCCTGCACGTCGACGTATTGCCAATAACCCAAGGGGCGGTTATCCCTATCGTATCGCGGGATGGGCACCGGCTGTGGCCCCCCGGCCCCGACGATCAAGCCTGCGACCTGGTGTGGTTTGCCCGGGAAAGGCGGAATCTCGGTTTGAGGCGGGAATTGCTGGCCGTCGGAGAAGAACACCAGCCGGATCGTCGGATCGGTGTCGGCCAGCCGGCGCAAGCCGGTATACAGTCCTTGCGCGATATGGCTGTCCCCGGCCCAGGCCATGCGCCAGTCTATGCCTTCCAGCACCGTGGAGATCAAACCGATGCGCGAGCAGACCTCGACCGGCTCGAACAAGACCTGGCTGTGTTGCGTGGCATAAACACCCAGGCCGACTTCCGAACCACAGGGCAGTTCCCGCAGGGCGAGTGCCAACGAGGCCTTGACATAGCCCAGCCGGTCGCCCGGCAGACCTTCGACGTGATAGTCGCGCGCATTCATGCTCTGCGTGATGTCGAGCACGAAGAGATAGCGATACACCGACTTGGGCCAGGGAACCGTGGGGGGATTCAATGCCAGGGCCAACGCGGCGCAGGCACCTACCCGGCACCCTAAGCGCCAATCCCGCCGGCTTATCCAGGCTTTCACGGCCCGCCTCCGGGCAAGCCCGGCAGGGTCGCGAATATGCTGGCTTTGCGGCCCTGGAAATCCGCCTTGGGTTTTTCCCTGGGCGGCGGCGTGATGCGGTAGGCGTATTCCAGATTATGGCGGGCGCCGGCATTGCCGGGATTGAGCCTTAAGACTTCCCGGTAGTTGTCTTTGGCCAGTTCCACCAGCGTGTTGACGCGGGAATATTCCAGGACTCCCCGGCTGTGCCACAAGGCCGCGCCTTCGCGCAGATAGCCGGTCGCCAGGTTATGCAAGGCCCGTTCGCGCAGATCGGGGTCTTCCGTCTTGGCCAGGCTGCCATACAAACGGATGGCTTCCTCCCGCTCGCCGGACTGCTCCAGGCTGCGCGCCTTGGCGAAGACCAGCAGGGGCGGCGTGTCGTCGTCTATCTCTATCTCGGCGGGATGCGCCAGTGCGTTTTGCAGGCTGGAAGCCTCGTAAACCCGGACAGTTTCGACCGCGAGACCTACCAGCACCAGAACCGCCAGCGCATAAAACCAGATCGGCAGCGCGCCGCCCCGCGAGAAAATGTGCTCGGTTCTGACGCCGGCCGAAAGGCGGACGACGTCCCTCAACTTCATTAGCCACGCCATGATTTCAACTCCAGGGTACGCGCAAGCATCAGTACCAGGCTGCAAGCCAGGGCCGCGCCGTAACACCAGTCTGTCAGGTCGACCCGCGGCAGGCGTTCGCGATAGATCAGGGGACGATTTTCCAACTCCCCGAGGTCGGCGATAGCCTTCTGCAAGTCCTCGCGATTGTCCGCCTCGTAAGCGCGATAGGGCACCCCCAGGGTCTGGAAATACTGGTGCAGGAAATATTCCGGCGTGGTGCTCTCGTTGGCGTTCGCCGGCTTCGCATCCAGGCGTCCGCTCTTGGGGTTGCGTAGATAGATCCAATAGAGCGCCGCCTGCTGATCGGAGAACAGTTGGCGTATCGTGTCGCGGGTGTCGTCGTCCATGCGCGCCGCGCCGTCCGACACCAGCACCACCACACGCGACCCGCCTCGGGCTTGGTCGCGGAAATAATCCAGCGCCGCCGCCAAGCCGGGCGCGATATGGGTGACGCCGTGCCCGCGCGTGCCCAGTGCCCGGATCGCGGCCTGCAAAGCGTTCCTGTCCCGCGTGAGCGGCAGGACGGGTATCGGCGCGGCACTGAAAGCGACCACGCCGAACAAATCGTCGCGGCGCTGCGCCACGAACTCGCTCAGCAATCGGCTGGCCAATATGCTTTTGGATTCGCTCGCCTTGCCGCCGAGGTAAGCACCCGAGAAATTGTCGTTCATGCTGGCGCTGTGATCGACCAGCAGCACGATGCGCGCGCCGGCGCCGACTTTTTCGATCCACTGTTCGCCGCGGTAAGGTCCGGCGAGGCCGAGGGCCGCGGCTAGAAGCGCTAGTGAAAACACCGCGCGCAAGCCACGATCCACCCAAATCGACAGGCGGTCTTCCGGGATGATCGCGAGACTGGAATAGGACAACGGCGGCTGGGCGGGAATCAGCCAAGGCAGCAAGGCCAACGCGCTCAACAGCAGAAACCAGGGGGCTGCGAATGCGAGACTCATGCTGCGGCCTCGGTTTGATCGAGTTCGGCACACAAGGTTTCCAGCCACTGCAGCACGGCGGTGTCCCCTCCCCTTTCCATGCCGTATCCAGGCTCGATACGATTTTCCGACGCAAAGAAAAACTGCCGGGATAGCGCGAAAAACGTCTCGATCTTCCCGCGCAGGGGTCCATAAAGTGGGCGGGCTTCGAGGAACTCGTCCAGTTCGCCCGCGAACACGGTGTAGCCGGCGGCCTGATCGAAGGCCTGATGCACCAGTCTGTACGCGCGCTGCGCTTTTTCCGCCGCAGACCGCGAGCGGCGCAGCTTGCGCAAGGCCTTCCGGGCCCGGGCGAAGGGGCGGGAACGGCGGCGGAACGGTGGGGCGTTCAGTCGCCAAGCGCCGTACAGACCAATGGCCAAGGCGGCCAAGAGCCAGGCAATCAGCATGGAATGTCCATGATGGAACTGCCGTGCGGGAGCCGGCATCTCCGCGGCGAGGCTCACGGCTTCATCGGCAAGCCCGGAGTCGATGATGGGACGGACTGTGATACTCCAGGCCGGCGCCTCCACTTGCAGCACCTCGTCGCCGGCGACGAAGCGGAGCGGTAAACCATCGACTTCCAGGCGCTCCGGCGAGCGTACTCCCTTGAACACCTGATAGCTCAAATGGATGTCGTAGACCGTGCCGGTGAATTCGTCCGACTCCGTCCAGGTGACGCGGCGGATTTCCAGATAATCGTCGTAAGCGCTGCCCGCCTCGGGCAACTGGGCAGTGTCTAGCCGAAAACCCGACGACGCCTTAACCCTGATGTCCTGCTCCAGCACGGCGCCCATGACCGCTTGCGGCGAACTAGGTACGGCCGAATGAACGATTTGGACGGCCCCGCTCGCGTTCGCATACGAAGCCGGAAGCTGTACAGACGCGAGGACTAGGGCCCGCAATAGACCGGAGTGCATCATGACGCGACAGGATCAATCGGTGAAGAAATGACCGAATTCAGCCTTGAGTGCCGCCGCCACATCGGGAAAGGTTTCGATCACGTTATGGCGGCAGTCGGGATCGGATTGTATATCGAACAGGCGGAACTCCGGTCCCTCTCGCATGGGTAGACGCACCAGCTTCCAGCGATCATTCCTGATCATGCGGTCCTTGGCCTCTATGACCCGTTGCCGGAACTCTTTTTTTATCGCGATGGTCCCCACCTTCTTGTCAGGCACCTCCAGAAGATCCGGCAGTTCGGGGTACAAGAGATGATGGTCGGAGATACCCGGCAATTTGGCGAACCAGACCCCCGTCTCCGCGTAGGCCGTCAAATTCATTTTGGCTTCGGCATCCCGCAGATAAGGCGCCAGCGTAACTCCGTCCATGTCCGATGGAACATCGATCCCGCAGAGCTCCAGCAAGGTTGGGGCGAGGTCGATGCTACGCACGACATCGTCGACGACCTTCCCTTTGATCTTCTGCCTGGGATCGGCGACGATCAGGGGTATTCTGGCGCTGACATCGACGATCACGCTATTTCCCTGGCCCCAGGTATCGCTTTCGAAAAACTCCATGCCGTGGTCGCTGTATATCACCAGGATGGTATTTTCCGCCAGGCCGCATTTCTCGAGATGGGCATAGATACGAGCTACTTCGTCGTCGAAGTTCCGAACGCAGCCATCATAGAGATTTAATATCTGCGCCAGATCGAAACTGCCGCGCCCTTCCTTTTGCCGCTCGACTATTTCGAACGGGTCGCTCAAGCCGCCCATGACGAATTTGCAGGAACCCGCATATTCATCGCCGGAAAACAAGGTGTAATAAGGATACTCCGACCCAAAAGGTCCATGCGTCGTCGACATGAACACATCCAACAGAAACGGCGTGTCCGATTTGGCGTTGCGGCTGATCGTGGCTCGCGCGGACTGCCCGAGCTCCGATGTCATGGGAACGCCGGCGAGATAATAGAGTTCCGGCAGCAAGCATTTGCCGAATATTCCATGGGTAAATAAGGACAGATACAGACGCAGGTCTTTTGGACCCTGACGTATCAGATATTTTATATTCCACTGATCGTCGGGAAGTTCGCGGTTTTCAAACCCGAACGAAAACTTGCCCAGATCACCGCCAGCCCAGTCGCTAATGGCATAAGTACGGTATCCCGCCCCTCGCAACAAGTCGGGGAGCTTCGATATATCTTTCTTCAATTCGCCGGGAGCGGCAAAGTTTTCACGTATGCGGTGATTGAAAGGCCAGCTACCCGTCAACATCGATACGATACTGGGGGCCGTACGTGCACATGGCACATAGCACTGGCGAAAATAAGTCCCCCGGCGGGCTAGATTGTCGATGAAGGGTGTCAAGCCGCGTTTATTGCCGTCCACGCCCAAACGATCGGCCCTCAGGGTATCCGAGCCTATCATTATGATATTAGGTCGTGAAGACTTGTTAGCGGCCGATTTTATCTCCGCTGGTACCAGCCTCGGTCGATACCAACTATAAATGGCTACCGCCAGATAGATCACGGCTAAGCTCGCATATAGCGCCGCTGAACTAAAATCATCCCGGCTGATGGCGGCTAAGACCGCGCTCGCGACCGACGCCGCAAAGGCCAGACACAAACCGGCTTGTATACCCCGCAGCCGGGACGGTTTCAACCAGCGCCACAATGGGTAAAAACGGCTCAATCGATAATTCGAAGACGCCTCCAGCCCAGCCGGCAAATGCAAAAGATGTCGACAGAATTGCACGGCCGTGAGGCTGCCGATTCCGATGGCCGCGGCCGTCATCGCCTGCCACAACGAGTAATCCCAGCGAAAAACGTAGAGCAAAGATGCGTAGACCACTTCCCCTGAACCCGCCAGAAATAAGGTCAGCACTCCACCCCAGAAGCATAAACGCGTGATCGCGTAGGCGGCATAAGCGGCGTGATGTCCGCGCACCTCGTCCCTCAGATGAGGGCCGGTGCGGGAAAAATCTTTCAATGATTTCGCGAGCAGGATAGCTATCCATAATCCTGAAGGAAAAACCAGCGCTAGCAGCCACTGGCTCCAGGTTGCAGCTACGATGTTCAAGCGGTCATCCTAGTTTTTGGACGAAGAAATATCGTCCAAAGAAGAGACACCCATCCACGACAACTGATTATTTACGAAGTCAACGTCGCGCCAACGATCCCAGCGTCCGGCCAGAAATCCCGCCATGCCGGCCAAACGCACGACCTCCATGACGACCAACACCCTCCAGCGCATCGATTGGTCACCGGACGTTCTAACGGCGATGTCCGCCTGCCGCCATAAGTGGAGTTGTACATGTCGCGCGAAAATCAAACCGGCCAACAAAAGCGTTCCCGCCCAAAATACGCTGGTCAAAATGAACAACAGCATCAGGCCGTGGTACTTCAAATTCGTCAAATACCCTGCGGTACTGATCCCTACCCGCCCGTTGCCTCGCGCGTAATTAAAATATTGCTTGAACAGGGCTTGCCAGGTCGCCCGTGGCCGCCAGATGACTTTGGCATCGCGGCAGAACCGGAAACGAAAGCCTAGTTGACGCAGGCGAATATTAAAAAGAGTATCCTCCGCGGCATATAGCCATTCCGGGTAACCCTTCACGGCTGCCCACGCCGTCCTATCGAATGCGACTGAGCGGCTGGATGGAAAATAACGGGCCGATTCGGTATTCTCCCTGTCGGGCGATTCCGTAGCGAGAACAACCGCCCTTTCGAAAGGCGTACGGGTATCGAAAACATAGTTGCCCGCGATGACCTCGGCGTCGCCCTTGATAAAACAGGCCTCCATGTTTTTCAGCCAGCCCGGATCGATCACGCATCCTGCATCGGTAACGGCGATGAAGTCGTGGCTGGCCCTAGCAATACCTAAATTTCTACCCTCGGCGATATTGCAAGCCTGACTAATCAGGATTATCCGGCCTGCGCCGGCATACTCTTCCAGAACACTCAACGTACCGTCGTCACTGACTCCGTCGACGATGATGATTTCATCCGGTATGCGGTCCTGGTTCAGCAAAGAATCCACCACCGACCGGATCGATCTGATTTCGTTGCGAACGGTCACGACAACCGATATTTTGATCCGGGTATCCGGAGAGTGATTTTCCTGGGCGCGCTTAAGCATTATTTCCGATCCTATTTCAGAGGATTCCTATTAGCATTACGCGCGAGCCAAAGACCTTGCACCGTCCCGAGAAAATGCCATACGACCAATTCTTTCAGCAGAGCTTCGTCCGCCGGAAGCTTGATTCTTGCGTATAAGGCGGTCCTGATGGCGCGCCAGAACTGGCCGAAAAGATATAGCGGAATGCCAAGCAATTTGCGATCTCCCGGCAATCCGTAAGTCTCGGCCAGGTTGCGGCTGTTGTGAAGGCGCCATTTCCTGAAATAGGATTTACGCGTGCGAAATGCTTCAACGCGGTGGTGTACGCGCGCATCGGGCAAATAGACCACCACTTCGCTCGAGGCTATTAACCGGCCTATCAAATCGAATTCCTCACATCCGGCAAGCACACTGCCCTTCCGGCCAAGATCGGGGTCGAATACCCCGAAGCGCGAAAACACCTCGCGCCGGAACGCCATATTGGCGCCGAACGGAAATTCGCTCTCCTTGAGGATTCTTCGCTCCCGCTCGTCCGTCTTAATGGCAAGAAAGCCGTATAAGCGCTCGGTTAGCCAGGACGGCGGTGGACTATCCCAAAGCGGCGCGATATATCCTCCGCAAGCAGTCGCGTCATATTTTTCCATTCCTTGTAAAACTTCCACGACCCAGTCCGGCTCGGGCTGGACGTCGTCATCCGTAAACAACAGCAGTTCGCCCCTAGCAGCCGCGATACCGGAATTGCGCGCGTGCGACAAACCTTGGCGCTGCTCGAACAGGTAGCGCAACTGGGGAAATGATGCCTGCTTTGATCGTACGATTTCCGAAGTATCATCGTGCGAATTGTTGTCGACGACAATAACCTCCCACTCGAGGCCAGGAGGAACTCTTAGGTTGACCAGTGCTTGCAGGGTGGATACGAGGGAATCCGCCCGATTATAGGTACAGACTATGATGCTTATCGATACTGGAGGATTATATTTAGCCATAAATTCAGTACGATAGAGTCAATGCTCACTATGTGGCCCCACAAAACCAAGGTAATACCCTAGGATAACGCAATAGACCTTGTGCAGCATCCATAAAGCCGGTGAAAGTTTTTTACACCCCAACGCGCAGCCCCTTGTATTCCCCAGCTCCGGAGGATGAGGGGTGATTTACATAACGACTGGATAAATACGACCAAAGCCGTTTTATACGAATACGCCGGCTGATGCACGGAGGAAACCTGCGGCGCGGTTAAACACGCCGCAGACGGCGACATCAATGCTTGGAGAGTTTTTCGAGCAGAGTATGGGCTTCGCGGCGCTGAACCTCATTGCCGCGCGCCGATACGTCGTCGAGAATTTCGCGTGCGGACGATTCGTCACCCATATCGACGAAGGCCTTCGCCAAATCCAGTCTGGTTTCGAATTCATTTAAATCGTCGAATTCAACAACCTGAGTATTGTCTTCGGCACCTATGCTGGTTTCCGTCACCGGTTTAATCAGGCTGAAGTCCATGTTGAAATCGTCGTTGACGGCCAACTTGGATGCCTGCTCGAAAGAAATGTCAGGGGAAGGCGATTGGACTACGTTCTCCGCCTTGGAGACGGCTCCCATTTCCAAAAGTATGTCATCCAGCGTTTTGTCGGGCCTTACTTGAACGACTTCCGGTTCGACGGGAGTTTTCCGGCTGACGGACTCGAACGGTATCAAATTATCGAAGGCAATATCAGCATCGGGTTCTATCGCATCGGATGGGGTCAAAGGGGTAGATTCAAACTCCAACTCCTCATACGAAAGGAAATCACCGCCGTGCGCGCCGGTCGCATTATCAGAATCAGGCGCTTTGGAATTCACCTGGGATATATCGATTGGAGCCGCCTTTTGTGTGGGCGCCGCGTCGGCTCGGTCAAAGTTTTTCAGTTCGGCCAGCAACTCCTCATCGAGTTCCAGCGAAGCCGACAGATCCGCTTCTGATATCGACTCACCCTTACCTGCCTCGGCAGTAAAGTCCTTCTGACTGAATAATGGGCATTCCGGGCAGAGTTCACGCCCCATTTCCACGACCTTCTCCCAGAAATCAGGGTCGGAATCTTTATGCTCGTTGAACAATTCCTTGGCGTAGGCTTCGAATGCGGCACGATTCTCCGTAGCATATTGAATTTCCAGCAACTTGAGCTTGCACTCGTCTCGGTCAGGATATTGATCGATCGCATGCCGTATCAATTCTTCGGCCTGTTTATAGCGCCCGTAGGCCAGATAGACATCCGCTTCTGAAATAGGATCGACTTCATCAACTTCCCCACCCAACGCGTCAAAATCGCTGGTAGAAAATTCGCTCAAGAACGAACTGCGGGCAGAAGGAGCGACCTGTTCCGACGGCGTTTGGTCGGAAATTGGCGTTCCAACCTCTTTCAGCGTCGTTTGACGCTCGCGCCCCGCGCTCATCAGGATGCTTTCGGACTCCTGAGTGAGCACCGCACGTCGCTTGAAACCGCGCCAGAAATAAAATCCCAATAGGGCCGCCGCCAATCCGCCGCCGCCCAATAGAGCAGGTTGTTCCAAGAGGAAAGACACAAAACCGGGTTCTTCGGGAGCCGGCGGCACCAGGGTGGCAGGCTTCGGTGCGCGCGGTGGAGCTGCCGGTGCCTTGGGTGATTCGGGTTCTGCAGGTGCGGCGGGAATACGCGGCGATTCGGGCGCTG
Organism: Methylococcus sp. EFPC2; assembly: GCF_016925495.1. Classification (NCBI taxonomy): domain Bacteria; kingdom Pseudomonadati; phylum Pseudomonadota; class Gammaproteobacteria; order Methylococcales; family Methylococcaceae; genus Methylococcus; species Methylococcus sp. EFPC2. The sequence continues at coordinate 1,554,631 of NZ_CP070491.1, forward strand.
CCGGCGACTGAACCGGGGCCGGCGGCGGCTCGGGAGTACTACTCGGCGGGAGTACAGGCGCCGCCGGCGTCGGTTGAGGCGAGGGAGCTACCGCAGGCGCTGGCGCGCTGGGAGTGCCGGCTTGGGCCTGAAGATTGGCGATCTGCTCGTCTTTCAGGCTTAACAGTCTTTGCATGCCGGCCAACTGTTGCTCGAGTTGTGCGAGGCGCGAACGTATCTCCTCGTTTTCCTGCTTGACGGTATCGGCGACTTCCAGAGCGATGTCCCCCTTGGCCTTGGCGCTCTCTTCCCGTACGCCAGGGGCTGCCGCCTCCGTTCTGCTCTTGCTGTCCGCAGGCGCAAGCAGCTTGAGTTTACCCTGCTGCTCCTGATCTATCGCCGAAGCCTCCTTTTCGCCCGCCAAGCTGCCCCGCCTTTCGCTCAGTTTTCCTGCTCTCGGCGCCGGGCGGCCATAAAATTGGGCGCGCGCCTCCTGCGGCGTAACGCTGGCGATGGCTTCGCGATCCGGAATGCGCAATGTTTCGCCGGCCTTCAAGGCATCGAAACTGTTCTTATAAAACGCTTGCGGATTGGCTTGATACAGGGCGACGACCACCTGCTCCTGGGTGATGCCCGGGGCCCGCTCGATCAGTTTCGCAATACTCCATAGCGTTTCGTTTTTTTGTACCGGGCCATATTCGGTCCCGGTCTGTTGACCGACCGGGGCGCGGGGCGTGCGAGCAACCTCTCCGACCGACGGTTCGGACAGGCGAGCTTCGTCCGGCCGCGGTTTGCTCGCCGTGGCCTTCCGGGGCACGGATGGTATGACCTCCGGTAGTTGAGGCTGGGCGACTGTTTCCTCCTTGTACGCCGCCGGCGGGTCGAGCAGCACCGTGAACTCACGAAGCAGTCGACCTTGAGGCCAGTTGACCTCAATCAGGAAATTCAGGAAGGGTTCGCGTATGGGTTCCTGAGAGGTGACCTGAATGACGGTGCTGCCGTCGATCTTCTTAACGGCATTAAAATGCAGGCGGGAAATCTGATACTGACGTTCTATTCCTGCCTTGGCGAATGCTTCATTAGAAGCGATGCTGATTTTGATGTCTTCCAGGGTCTCAGAGCCCGAAGTCACCAGCGGAATCTCCGCGCGCAGTGACTGGTTGAGCGCCGATTGCAGTCTGATGTCGCCGACACCTAAGGCACTGACACCTGCCGGAGTCAGCAGACCGATAACTGCCAGAGTCTTGGAAATCTTACGCACTTCGTCCGCTCCTAAATTCATCCGAATGCCGGAACCCTGCCCTCCGAATCCCGGCAATACCTTTGCTTACTCCGGGGAAGCCTAGCCCTAGATATAGGTTTTTACCAATAGCTCGGCAATCTGCACGCTGTTCAGTGCGGCCCCTTTACGCACGTTGTCCGAAACCACCCACAGGTCCAAGCCGCGCGGGTGAGAAATATCCTCACGTATGCGCCCCACGAACACCGGATCGTTACCAGCGGCTTCGGTTACGGCCGTCGGATAACCGCCCGGTTTATGCTCGTCGATCAATGTAATTCCCGGAGCCGCGGCCAGCAGGGTTCTCGCCTGATCGGCCGTGATCTTGTCGCGGGTCTCGATGTGCACCGCTTCGGAATGACCGAAGAAAACCGGTACGCGCACTGCCGTCGGATTCACCAGTATGCTGTCGTCTCCCAGAATCTTGCGGGTCTCCCAAACCATCTTCATTTCTTCCTTGGTATAACCGTTGTCCATGAACACATCGATCTGCGGCAACACATTGAACGCGATCTGTTTGGGATAGACCGCCGCCTCTATCGGCTTCATGTTCAACAGATTGGCCGTCTGGGTGGCCAATTCCTCGATCGCTTTCTTGCCCGTGCCTGATACCGCCTGATAGGTGCAGACGTTGATGCGCTCTATGCCCACGGCATCATGGATCGGCTTCAGCGCAACCAGCATCTGAATAGTGGAGCAATTCGGATTGGCGATGATGCCGTGATTGGTGTAGCGCGCGATGGCGTCGGGATTCACCTCCGGCACCACCAGCGGGATGTCGTCGTCGTAGCGGAATTGCGAGGTGTTGTCGACCACTACGCAGCCCGCTGCGGCGGCGATCGGCGCCCATTCTTTGGATACCGACGCCCCCGCGGAAAACAGGCCGATCTGCGCCTGCGACCAATCGAAGGAGGCGACGTCTCGCACCAGCAGGGACTGGCCCTTGAATTCTATGCGCTTACCGGCGGAACGGGCGCTGGCCAGGGGATAAACTTCGCCGACCGGGAAGTTGCGCTGCTCCAGGATGGACAACATGGTTTCGCCGACCGCCCCGGTGGCACCGAGGACGGCGACGTTGTAAGTCTTGCTCATAAATACGACTCGAACTATCGAACTCTTGATTAACGGGAGGCTCTGAGGGCCGACACGATGGCATCGCCCATGGCCGCCGTGGAGACTTTCTGCGTAGCCTCCGAATAGATGTCGGCCGTGCGGTAGCCGGCATCCAGGGCGGAGACAACGGCCTGCTCGATGCGATCGGCGTTGGCGCCATCGTTGAAGCTATAGCGCAGCAACATGGCCACGGACAAGATGGTCGCGATGGGATTGGCGATACCTTTGCCCGCGATATCCGGCGCCGAGCCATGGATGGGTTCGTACATGCCCTTGCCGTCCTTGTCCAGCGAAGCCGACGGGAGCATACCGATGGAACCCGTCAGCATGGCGGCACAGTCCGACAGGATGTCGCCGAACATGTTGTCGGTCAGCATCACGTCGAATTGCTTGGGGTTGCGCACCAACTGCATGGACGCGTTGTCGACATACATGTGGCTGAGCGCCACCTCGGGATAGTCCTTGGACACCTCGATGACCACCTCGCGCCACAGCTCGGTGCACTCCAGCACGTTGGCCTTGTCGATGGAGCATAGCCGCTTGCCGCGTTTCAAGGCCGCCTCGAACGCGACGTGGGCGATACGGCGTATTTCGGACTCGCTGTACACCAGGGTGTTGTAGCCTTCCCGTTCGCCTTGCGCGTTCACGCGCCGGCCGCGCGGCTGGCCGAAATAAATGCCGCCGTTCAATTCGCGCACGATCAGGATATCCAGCCCGGACACTACCTCGGGCTTCAGCGTGGACGCCGCGGCCAACTGCGGATAGAGGATGGCCGGACGCAGGTTGGCGAACAGGGACAGTTCGCTGCGCAGGCCCAGCAGGCCGCGTTCGGGGCGCACGGAATAATCCAGCGGCTCCCATTTCGGGCCGCCCACCGCACCCAGCAGGATGGCGTCGGCCTGCTGCGAAAGTTTCAGAGTCTCGGCCGGAAAAGGGGTACCGGTCGCATCGTAAGCGGTGCCTCCGATCAAGGCCTCCTCGGTTTCCACCTGCAGGCCGAAATCGTCGCGCAGCGCATTCAAAACCTTCACGGCTTCGGCGACGATTTCAGGACCGATACCGTCACCCGGCAAAACAGCAATTTTCAAAGTCATTTCGTATCTTCAGTTCAAGCGGGGGAATTGGAAACGCTGCCCAGATCGACGAACAGCCACGAAGCTTCGGCCTCGCGCCGCGCTTCGTAGGCCCGGATAGCATCGGCGTGCTGCAAGGTCAGGCCGATATCGTCCAGTCCGTTGAGCAAGCGGTGTTTGCGCGAAGCATCCACTTCGAAATGGATGTGTTCGTCGAAAGGGGTGGTGATGGATTGTTCGGGCAAGTCCACCGTGAGCGTGTAGCCCGGTTTGCATTGCTGGAACAGCCGGTCCACGACGGCGGCGTCCAGCACGATGGGCAGCACGCCGTTCTTGAAGCAGTTGTTGTAGAAAATGTCGGCGAAACTCGGTGCGATGATGACCCGGAAGCCGTAGTCTTCCAGCGCCCAGGGCGCATGCTCGCGGGAGGAACCGCAACCGAAGTTCTCCCGAGCGAGCAGGATGCGTCCGGCGGCGTAGCAAGGCACGTTCAGCACGAAATCGGGGTTGACCGGCCGGTTGCTGCAATCCATGTCCGGCTCGCCACGGTCCAGATAACGCCATTCGTCGAACAGATAAGGCCCGAAACCGCTGCGGCGTATCGATTTGAGAAACTGCTTGGGGATGATGGCATCGGTGTCGACGTTGGCCCGATCCAGTGGCACCGCCTTGGACGTCAGTCTTCTGAATGCTTTCATTGCTCTTTACCTTGCTTGGCGGTTTTGGCGCGCCCCGGCCCGGACGAGCGAGGCTTGCGCTTCGGTTTGGCAGCTTCTTCGGCTCCGACGGAGGCCGATGCACCAGTGGTCTGGGCGCTGGCTTCCTGAGCACCGGCTTGCGGCAGGCTGGCGATCGTGCTCACATCGACGAAATGACCATAAATCGCGGCGGCCGCGGCCATGGCGGGACTGACCAGATGGGTGCGGCCGCCGTAGCCCTGGCGTCCCTCGAAGTTACGATTGGAGGTCGAGGCGCAACGTTCGCCCGGATCCAGCCTGTCGGCATTCATGGCCAGGCACATGGAACAGCCCGGATCGCGCCATTCGAAGCCCGCCTCGGTAAATATCCGATCCAGGCCTTCGGCCTCGGCCTGCTGCTTGACCAAGCCGGAACCGGGGACGATCAGGACCTGTTTGACGCTGTCGGCCTTTTTACGTCCCCTGGCCACCTCGGCCGCCGCCCGCAGGTCCTCGATACGGCCGTTGGTGCAGGAACCGATGAATACCTTATCGACCGGAATAGCCGTGAGCGGCGTGCCGGCCTCCAGCCCCATATAGTTCAGGGCGCGCTCCATGCTCTCGCGCTTGATCGGATCGGCTTCCCGCGCGGGATCGGGCACGGACGCATCGACCGGCAACACCAGTTCGGGCGAGGTTCCCCAGGTCACTTGCGGCTTGAGGGCGGCGGCATCGATTTCGACGACGGCATCGAATTCGGCATCGGCGTCGCTGTGCAGTTCGCGCCAGGCGGCCGCGGCCCGTTCGAACAGCTCGCCTTGCGGAGCGTAGGGACGTCCACGCACATAATCGATGGTGGCCTCGTCCACCGCGATCAGGCCCGCGCGCGCGCCGGCCTCGATGGCCATGTTGCAGACCGTCATGCGGCCTTCCACGGACAGGGCGCGGATGGCGGAACCGGCGAACTCGATGGTGTAGCCGGTGCCACCCGCGGTGCCTATGCGCCCGATGATGGCGAGTACGATGTCCTTGGCGGTGACGCCGGGGCCGACCTGCCCCTCGACCTTAACCAGCAGGTTCTTCGCCTTACGCTGGACTAAACATTGGGTCGCCAGCACATGCTCGACTTCGGAGGTGCCGATGCCGAAGGCCAGGGCGCCGAATGCACCGTGCGTCGCGGTGTGCGAATCACCGCAGACGATGGTCATGCCGGGCAGCGTGGCGCCTTGCTCCGGTCCCACCACATGCACGATGCCCTGGCGCGGATCCGACATGGAAAACTCGGTGATACCGAATTCGGCGCAGTTGCGATCCAGGGTTTCCACTTGCAGGCGCGAAACGGGATCGGCGATGCCCTGCTCGCGCCCCGCCGTCGGCACGTTATGGTCGGCCACAGCCAAATTGGCGCCGACGCGCCAAGGTTTGCGATCGGCCAAACGCAGGCCTTCGAAGGCCTGAGGCGAAGTCACCTCGTGCACCAGTTGGCGATCGATATAGATCAACGCGGAACCATCCGCCTCGGTGCAAACGAGATGCGCGTCCCAAAGCTTGTCGTAGAGGGTTTTTCCGGTCATGGCGATGTTTCGTTATAGGGCCGGCCAAGAGGCCCGGCGTCGATGGGTGAGCGGCGATTACGCAAGCGCGGAGAGCACCTTTTCGGTGATCTCTTGCACACTGCCTACGCCGGCGATGGTCCTGAACTCCGGCAGGCCGGTTTGCTCGGCCTTGGTCCGATAATATCCCACCAGCGGCTCGGTTTGCTCGTGATAAACGGACAAACGCTTGCGCACCGTTTCTTCCTTGTCGTCGTCGCGCTGTATCAAGGCTTCACCCGTTTCGTCGTCGAGACCTTCGCGCTTGGGCGGGTTGAAGACCACATGGTAGGTGCGCCCCGAAGCCGGATGCACGCGCCGGCCGCTCATGCGTTTGACGATCTCCTCGTCTTCCACCTGGATCTCGATCACCCGGTCGATCGCGATTCCCAAAGCTTCCAGGCCGTCGGCCTGGGCGATGGTGCGGGGAAAACCGTCGAGCAGAAAGCCGTTGCGGCAATCATCCTTGACGATCCGCTCCTTGATCAGCCCCAGGATGATGTCGTCCGACACCAATTGCCCTGCATCCATGACCTTCTTGGCCTCAAGCCCCAAGGGAGTTCCCTCGCGCACCGCGGCACGCAACATGTCGCCGGTGGAAATCTGCGGGATGCCGAATTTTTCGACAATGAACTGAGCCTGGGTGCCTTTGCCCGAACCCGGGCTGCCCAGAAGTATCACGCGCATGCTTGCGTCTCCAGGTATCGAAAGGCCGCAATTGTGGCATAAAACCCGCTAGAAGACACGGGGAGCCCGCACCAGAAGCGCATCTTGGCTCGCGGAGCGAGACTCGCAGGGGGGACGAAGAGAGCTTGCGGGAAGACGGTGGCGCGGAAAATTCTCGATAGCGGGGTGGGCGGCGCGCTAAACCCGGCGAGTTTGCTCGGCGAACTCCCGCTCGTTGCGGCGCCATTGCGAGCGGCCGTAAAGATAGCCCACGAATACCCAGATCGCGGCGCCGAAAATCAGACGGAACGGCAGATTGCCTTCGCTGCTGAACAGATCGCCGTAGCGGCTGTATTGATGGAGGGCCATGGAGAAGCAGAACATGAAGCCGCCCCAGCGCAACACGCCGTGGCTCCAGATATAACGGGACTCGCCCGACGCGCGGATTAGCCTCCATTGTTCGAGACGTTCGGCAGACCAGGCGGCTCGTGTTTTTTTCATGTCGACAGTCGATAAATTAGTTCCTGCACAGCGAACAGCAGACTGGCCGCGATCAGGAGATATTTCGGGTTAGGCGAGCGAGTACAAGCGCCAGCGAACGCGACGGCGGCGGCCGGGAGATAGAGCCCGACGTGGACGAACCCGACGGACATCGACCACACGGCGAAACCCCAGGCGATCAGAAACGCGAGAAACAACACCCGCGCGGTGCGATAGGTCGCCTCCATACCTTTACGTGCGGCGTAGGACAATTTGCCGGCACGGCGGTCGGTTTCGATTTGCGGCGGCTGATGGGACAACAGCACGGCAGACGCCAGGCAGCCGAAAGCCAGACAACCCAGTAGCGCTACCCGATCCGCCTCCCCGCGGAGCAACAGCCAGAGCCCCCCGAACACCCCGCCGTAGCATAAGCCGGTCACCCATTCTCCCAAGCAGGTATAGGAGAGCGGGCGCCGGCCCGCGTTATACAGATAACCGAGGCCGACCAGCGGCGCGGCATAAGCCAGCAGCCACAGGCGGTCCATCCCTATGAGCAGCATCAGCCCGACGCCTGATCCCAGCAGGAATGTGACCCGGGCCTGCCGGACTACGGGGGCGGTGCGGCCGCCGTACAGCCTTACCCAGGAATCCTTCTTCTCGACATCGGCGCCCAAGCGCCAGTCGGACGCATCGTTCCAGAGATTGATGGCATGTTGCAGCAGGACCACCGCCAGGGTGGCCGATAGGAGTGTCAATAAGGCCTGGCCTTCCGGCCTTGCCAGTTGGTTAACGCCTACGCCGGGCAGTATGGAAACCAGGTAGATGGCGGGATTCAAAGCCCGCCACCACCTTGTCGCACCGGCCGTCAAACGCCGGCCGGAACGGGCTCAGCCACGGCATTCCGGCGGAAATCGGCCAAAGCGGTCTCGAACCAGCCCGCATGTTGGCGCTCCGAGTCGACCACACGCCGATAGACTTCGGCGGCCCGGCCGTCCCCTTCCGAGTCGGCCTGATCGCGGAAACGCGGATAAATGTCGCTGTACTCGCGTTCTTCCACGCGGATGGCCACCGTCAAGGCTTTTTCCACCACCCCGTGGGGATTCAAGGCGATGAGTTCGTCGCAATTGGCCTTGATCGTCGCCAGCGCCTCGACGGCGCGCCGGGTATCGTCGCCGCGCGGAGGAACCCCCATGTCAGCATACAGATTGCGCAGCCAGACGGCATGAAGCTTTTCCTCGCCGGCTACCTTGCGGAACAGGGTGGCCAGTTTGGGATAACCCGCCTTTTCCGCCCAGCGGGCAAATTCGGGGTACATGACCTGGCTCTCATATTCTTCCACATCCACGAAAGACAAGGCGGTCTCGGCGCTGTCGTCCGCTTGCCGAGCGGCGGCAAAGCATTGAAATATCATGTCCTCGGTGATTTCGATACTCATGGCGTCTCCTGACAGAAAGTGGCAGAGGCTTGAACATACCACAATCTGATTTCAAGCTCAGTGTCGCTAGCGCAAAACCAGATAGATGCCCAGGCCCACCATCACCAGACCGCTGATGAATTTGAGCCAGCGCCCCTCCCGCTCCTGCAAGCGATGCTGGCTCAGGGTGTAGACGCCTATGCCGAGGATGATCACGTCATCGAGCATATAGGCGGCGTTGTAGAGCAGCAGATAGCCGTAGTAAGTCCAGGTATTCAGACCGTGCAGGGTCAGTATCCGGGTGAACAGGGCGGGGAATCCGGAGGTGCACAGAAACTCGACGATCTGCACCAGCACCGCGAGCACGACCGCCCCGACCACCGCCCCGACCAGGCTCTCGGCCTGGAGGATGCGGCGCATGCGGGCATAGATGCCGGGTTTGGCGGAATCGGGTATGGATAGCGAAATGCCACGTCCGTAGGCGAAAAAATCCTTGAGGTTGACCGCACCGGCAAACAAGGCGATGGCGGCGATCGCCAGTTCGGACAGACGAGAAAGGCCGATGAACAGGAATAGATTCAGCCAGGCCGCCATGAATACGAAATAGGCGATGCCTTCCACCGCCACGAAGGTTCCGGCGATCGCCAGCATGCGGCCGCGTCGGCCCATGGGCGCGAGCAGGGAGATCATCAGCAGCAGCACCCACATCGAGCAGGGATTGAATCCGTCCAGCAAGCCCATCGCCAGGGTGAACAAGGGCAGACCGACATGCTCGACCGATAGCTTGCGGCCCAGGAAATCGATTTCATAATGTTCCTGCGTCGTGGCCGCCGCTTCCGCCCCGCCTTCGCAGGAAATCGACTCCACCGCCTCGCAACTGCCGGCCTCACCGCCTGGCCCCGCCGCTGGAACCCCGCCGCGCTTCGACGCCAAGAGGTTGCGTATCAACTGACCCGAAGTCGCCTCGTCGCTGTAGCCTACGACCAACTGACCGCGCAGGAAAAACGCCGGTACGCGCGGGGCACCGCCGTGCTCTTTTGCGATCTGCTGCAAACGCGCCAGTGCCTCGGGCTCTTTGCTGATGTCTCTGATGCTGAGGCGCAGCTCCGGCCGCTCACCTTTCAAGGCGGCGAGAAACTCCTCCGCCTTGGCGCAATGCGGGCAGCCTTCGCGCACGAAGACTTCGATATCCACGGCAGTGGATTGCGAAGCGGGCGTTTCGGCGGCGGCCGCCCAGGCCAGGCCAGCCGGCCCCAGACTCGGTGCGGCCGTCGATAACAAAAGCAAGAGGGCGAGCCAAAGGCGCATAGCGAAGTCTCCATGAATTCGACGTAACGATGTGGTTCATTGTCGCCCATCGCGGCGGAAAATGCCGCGCCGCGCCATCTCGACGCCAAAGCTGAACAGAACGGGCCGTCACGCCTTATAATGGCCGCCGACCCCGTACACCCGCTCCAGCATGCCCTCCGATACCCCGACCCGCGAAACCGGCTTCGACATCCAGGCCTTTCTTAAAGCCCTAACACACAGGCCCGGCGTCTACAAGATGCTGGACGCCGAAGGCGAAGTCATTTACGTCGGCAAGGCGAAGAACCTGAAGAAGCGGGTATCCAGCTATTTCCTGAACAAGGATGCCACGCCCAAACAGCAGGCCATGGTGGCGCGTATCGCCCGCATCGAGGTCACCGTCACCCATACGGAAGGCGAGGCCTTGCTGCTGGAAAGTCAGTTGGTCAAGCGCCTGCAACCGCGCTACAACATCAGCCTGCGCGACGACAAGAGTTTCCCCTACATCCACGTATCCACCCACCAGACGTTCCCGCGGGTGAGCTTCTATCGCGGATCGCGCAAGAAGCAGGGGCGGTTTTTCGGCCCCTACCCCAGTGCCGGAGCAGTGCGCGAGAGTCTGAAACTGCTGCAGAAGATCTTTCCGGTCCGCCAGTGCGAGGATTCCTTCTTCAAGAACCGCTCGCGCCCCTGCCTGCAATATCAGATCGAACGCTGCACCGGGCCCTGCGTGGATCTCGTGAGCCCCGAAAGCTATGGGGAAGACGTCAACGACACCGTGATGTTCCTGGAAGGCCACGGCAAGCGCCTGATAGACGAATTGGTGCAACGCATGGAAACGGCCGCGGCCAACTTGCTGTTCGAAAAGGCCGCCCGCTACCGCGACCAGATCGCCAATCTGCGCGCCATCCTGGCCAAACAGGCCGTGACCGGCGAACAGGGAGATCTGGATATCGCCGCCTGCGCGATACGCGGCAGCCTGGCCTGCGTGCAAATGCTGTTCATCCGCGGCGGCCAACAAATCGGCGATCGCGCCTTTTTCCCCAAGATGGTCGAGGAACACGACCCCGCCAGCGTACTGGAAGCTTTCCTGGCTCAGTATTATCTGAATCGCCCGCCGCCCCGCGAGATCCTGCTGAGCCACGACATCGAAGACCGCGGGCTGCTGGAAGAAGTGCTCGGCGCACAGGCCAAACACACCGTGCAGATCGCCACCCGCACCCGGGGCGAGCGCCTGAAGCGGGTCCAGTTGGCCGCGACCAATGCCGAAAATGCGCTGCAGGCGAAACTGGCCAATCAGCAGGACTTGTATGCCCGTTTCGTCAGCCTGGGCGAGGAGTTGGGGCTGAACGAGATACCGCGGCGGCTGGAATGCTTCGACATCAGCCATACCCAGGGCGAGAAAACCGTGGCCTCCTGCGTGGTGTTCGACCGCCAGGGCGCGGTCAAATCCGCCTATCGCCGCTTCAACATCGAAGGCATAGAGCCCGGCGACGATTACGCCGCCCTCGCCCAGGCGGTGGGGCGGCGCTACCGACGCATCAAGCAGGGCGAGCACGAAGCGCCGGACATCCTGCTGATCGACGGCGGCAAGGGACAGGTCCGCGCCGTGCGGGAAGCGCTCGGCGAATTGGCCATGTCGGAGATTTACACCCTGGGCGTGGCCAAGGGTCCGGATCGCAAGCCGGGCATGGAAATGCTGTTCCCCGCCGGGCAAAACGAGCCTATCCTATTGCCCGCCCACTCCCCTGCCCTGCTGCTGATCCAGCAGATCCGCGACGAAGCCCATCGCTTCGCGATCACCGGTCATCGGCAGCGGAGAGCCAAGGCCAGGACCCAGTCGACGCTGGAGAGCATCGAGGGACTCGGCCCCAAGCGCCGCCAACAGCTTTTGAAGCAATTCGGCGGTCTGCGCGAAATCAGCCGCGCCGGCCTCGATGCCCTTTGCAGCGTCGAAGGTATCAACCGGCAACTGGCGCAACGCATCTACGACACGTTTCACGAACAGGACGCCTGACGCATGGCATACAACCTGCCCACTTACCTCACCCTGCTGCGGATCGCCCTGATCCCGGTACTGGTGGCTCTCTTCTACCTCCCCTGGCACCTCGCCCACGTGGCCTGCGCGGTGGTCTTCGCGCTCGCCGCCGTCACCGACTGGCTGGACGGTTATCTCGCCCGCCGCATGAGTCTGACCACCGCATTTGGAGCCTTCCTCGATCCCGTCGCCGACAAGCTGATGGTCGCCATCACCCTGGTATTGATCGTCCAAGCGGATCCCAGTCCCTGGGTGGCCATCGCCTCGGCCGTCATCATCGGCCGCGAGATCACCATTGCCTCTCTGCGCGAATGGATGGCCGAAATCGGTCAGCGCAAGCGGGTCGAAGTCTCGTGGATGGGCAAATGGAAAACCACGGCGCAGATGGTGGCCATCGTGATCCTCTTGCTGGGCATGGATATCTGGCGGGAAACGCTGAAAACGACCGGCCAGGCATTGCTTCTGGTTTCCGCCGTGCTGACGCTATGGTCTATGATCAACTACCTGCGCGCCGCCCTGCCGGTCCTCAGCACCCGGACGGAATAGCGCTGCGTCGTTTCCCCAACCCCAACCCATACAATTCATGACTACCGAGTACCCTGCAAAAACCTGCGATATCGAACGGCTGGTTCGCCACCCCAAACTCGTCGATGCGGTCAAGGCCGGCCGCAAGACCCAGCAGCGCCGCGACGGCCTTTATGCCTATCCCGGAGAGACCTTCGAACTGGATGGCTTGCGTTTCGTCGTGTCCAAGGTCGAACGCCAGCCGCTGGGTCATATGACGGAGGAGGATGCGATAGCGGAAGGCTATCCCAGCCTCTCCGCCTACCGCGATCTGATCCTGAAAATGCATGCCGGCATGACCTGGGACGAAAGCCATCTGGTCTGGGTCCACCACTTCCACCCGGCGGAATCCGCGACGACGGCCGCATAACGGGCAGGTCGACAGAGCCGACAAGGAGGAAGGGAAGACGATGGATGCCTACCTGCAGGTCGCCCCGGCTGTCCGCATCCGCTACTGCATAGACCACCCGCAGCAGGAGCCCTCGGGCAGCGTGCTTCTGCTGCAGGGGCGGGCGGAGACGGTGGAGAAATATGAGGAAATCATCGCCGGGCTGACCGCCAGAGGTTTGTCGGTCTACAGTTTCGACTGGCGTGGCCAGGGACTGTCGGACCGGCTTTTGCCCGATAGGCTGAAAGGGCATGTGGCGAGTTTCGAGGACTATCTGAGCGATCTGCGCCGCTTCGTTCACGAACTGTGGCAACCGCAGGGCCCCCATTATCTGATCGCCCACTCCATGGGAGGGCACCTCGCGTTGCGCTATTGCGCGGAGTGGGGATTCCGACCCGACGGCGCGCTGCTGTGCGCGCCCATGATAGACCTGCAGACCCGACGCTGGCCGCGCCATGTCGCGCCATTGATCGTCGGAGGCATGCTGGGCTTGGGCCTGGCGGACAGTTACATCCCCGGAGCCAGGCCTTATCTCCCGACGGCGCGGGAGTTTCAGGGCAATCCGCTGACGAGCGACCGGGTGCGCTTCGAGCGCTTTCCGGACCTGGCGAGGCGGCGACCGGAACTGCTCGTGGGCGGCCCCACCTTCGGCTGGGTCAAGGCCGCCTTCGATTCGATCGAGGTACTGGAGCGCCCCGGTTACGTCGAGGGCATCGATTGTCCCGTGCATATTCTCGTCGGCGACGGCGACCTGATCGTCGACCTGGAAGCCGCACGACGGATCAGCCGACGCCTACCCCGAGGCCGCTTTACGATTCTGGAAAACGCCCGCCATGAAATCATGTTGGAGGGCGACACGGTGCTGGATCGCTTTTGGAGCGCCCTTGATGCGCTAACCGGAGGTCCGGATCACTCCAGCCCGATAATTTGACCGTGATGGTCGAAGTGCACCACCGCATAGCGGTTGCGCCGGCAGCGCATCACATCGTCGGCTCGCACGCCGAAGGCCGCGCAGACATCGTCCAAGCTAACGGCTGTGGCCTGTTGCGCGCCGCTGTCTCTACGCGACATGAACGCATTGTAAGACACCCAGCAAGTCCATATGCCGGCCATGACCGACACGGTCAAACCGTATATCGCCAGCATTTCCTGCAGATTGAGGTAGCCTCCGGAAAGATTCACCCACTGCGAGCAGGCCTCGACATTCAGCAGCCAGCCTGCCAGCGCGGCCAGCGGAAACAACAAATAACACCATAACAGCCAGCCGACCGCCGACACCGCCGTGGCGCCCAAACGCTGGCGGCCGGTTTGCAGGTGGGGTGCGTTAATCACGAGTTCGGTCACGTTTCAAAACTCCTCTATCCAAAGTTACCCAGACGGCCCGCTGGCCCTGCTCTTTCGCCACGGCCTTCAGAAAGCCGACCACGGTGGTCGCCACGTTATTGAGCCAGTAAACCAGGGGATACCAGATCATCCAGTAGTAATAGCGGCTGACGCCGCCGATTTTGGCCTCGTAGCGCGAATCGATCGCCAGACTCACGCCGAACTGGGCCAGGCAGGTCACGCTCAACAGCATGCCCGTCCAGTCGGGTATCAGGGCGCTGATGGCATGCCGCTGCAGATCGAAGACCTGGCTCACCGACCAGATGGTCAAGGCGACCACCATGAGGTAGGACCAGACGATGCTGAGCAGACACTCCAGGTAAATGGGCCACATCCGCCGCGCCGCCCAGGAAAACACCCGACTGGAATAGCGCAACAGCACCTCGGCTCCGCCCTGGGACCAGCGCAAGCGCTGCTTCCACAGGCCTTGCAAGGTCTCGGGCATGAGCACCCAGCACAGCGCATTCTGCTCGAAGCGGATATTCCAGCCGTTGAGCTGGAGCTTCCAGCTGATATCGATGTCTTCCGTCACCATGTCGTTGCTCCAATAGCCAGCCTCGTGCAGGGCCGACTTGCGGAACGCGGCAATGACGCCGGACACGGTGAATATTCGGCCATAGGTCCGCTGCGCCCGCTTGATCAGGCCGACGATGGCCGAAAACTCGCCCACCTGAATCTTGCCGAGCAAAGTCGAACGGGTGCGTATGCGCGGATTGCCGGTCACCGCGCCGACCCGCGGGCTCGCGAGGAAATGCCGCATCATCCAGGTGATAGCTTCGGGGCCCAGTAGCGCATCGCCGTCGATGCACACCAAATATTCGCTCTCGGTCAACAAGGCACCCGCCCGCAGGGCCATGGCCTTGCCCTGATTGGTCGCGAGGTTGACCACACGCACCTTGTCGTGACGGTCCGCGAGGCCTTTCAATATGGCGAGCGTATTATCCCGGCTACCGTCGTTGATGGCGACGATCTCGTAATTCGGATACTTCTGGCGCAGCAGATACTCGATGGTCTCGCGTATGTTCTCCCCTTCGTTGTAACAGGGGACCAGAATGGCAACCGGCGGATAGTCGGTGAGGGACGGCACGTCGGCCTCGGTATCGCCGTCGCGCCGCTCCCAACGCAGGTAGTAGATAACGGCGCCTATCATCCAGGCATAGGCCATCACCAGCGGATAATAAAACACGAAGGCCGAGATGCCATCGCCGATCGCCAGCCAGGGAATATGGGCCCAGCCATCCTCGACCAGAGCCCAACAGCCTTGGACATAAGCCCAAACCAGCGCCATGAAATGGAGCCAGGCGGGGGGGAAGGCGTCCAGTAGGCCTGGGCTCGCGACGGCAGGTGCGGCCATGCCCGAAATCAGCCCCGGTAAACCGTTTGTATTGGGCATCTAGGGAAAATGGGGCAACGCATATACACGCTCCATGTCTTCCTGACGCGGATGATCGTGAAACACGTTATCCGGATAATATCCGATGTGGATACCGCCGGAACGCTGAACCTGCTGAATCTGCGCGATGAAATCGGTCATCGGAATTTCCTGCTGGGTATTCCAGTCGACCGACTGAAGTTCAAATACGGTCTTGCGCAAACCGTCCGGATAAGCGGCGGCTTTTTTGAGCAGTTCATCCATCCAAGCCTTGGGATTTTCGGCCTTTTCCATCAGCGGCATGGCCTCGATCGCGACATAGTCGTAATGCTTGAGCCCGGTTGCATAGGACTGCGCATACCACTCCTCGCTGTCCGGTTGCAGCAGAGGCAGCGCATAGTAATTACGGGCGGTTTTGATGTCGGGACGCCAGTAACGTACCTTCTCGGTCAGAAAATCAGTCCATTCCAGCAAAGCTTGGGTCTTGCGTTTTGCCCATTTCATGCGCGTCGCGGCATCCCCGCGCAAGTGCGCTTCGTCCGTCGGCAACTTCCATCGTCTGGCCGCTGCCAGCCCTGCCGCGGTGACATCTTCGTAATCCGACAGGATGGCGTCGTCATGGAACAAGATGCCCCCGAAACTGCAATGAGTGGCCAGGTCCTCATAGATCTCCCCAACCACTCGGCGGGCGTCCGGATTGAAGGGCGACAAACGCTTGTAGATATGACTGGCCAGTTGTGGCTTGCCATCTTTCCATTCGTGAACGAACCAGTTGTCCGGTGCATTAAGGCGATAAGCCAATACCGGCATCCAGGCATAGACCTTGACACGAGCGCGAGTCAGCAGCTGCCAAGCGACCCGGTTGAACAGATCAGCCCTCATGGGCAGGTGGCGATTGGGAAAATACAAGGCCTCCGCGTTGCCGTCACCGTCCGGGTCGGAGAACGCCTGCAAGTATACGGTGTTGACCCGCATGCCCTGGATGCGGTCGATCAATGCATCCAGATTGTGCTCGGTCTGCACGGGGTCGGGGTCGTACACATAGTCCATGTCAACGTGGACCACGTGCAGGGGCCGGTCGCCCACCCGCAGGGTCGTCATCATGCGGGAAAAATCGGCGATATCCGGATTTTCCGACACCAGCATGCGCTGAATCAGGGACAAGTCGGCGGTCGTATTCTTACCGTCGCGCAACACGAAAGTCACGCCCATGCCGACATCCCGCGCCGCTTCGATCAAAGCCCGATTGGACTCGCCGTATGGCCAGACGATGGCTCGGGGCTTGACGCCCACATGGTGGAAAATGCTCTCGCTGGCCCTTCTCATCTCCTCGCGTATGCGATGCTGGTAGGCCGTATCCTGCTCGTAGAGTTTGCTCTGCGGATCGTAAATCCGGGTGACCCCGGCCGGCTGCTCGTTGCCCTGCGGATTACCGAGCAAACCCAGGTGCAGGTCGTAACTGTGAGAAGCCACTTCCACCAGGCCGGAACGGCTCATCTCCCGCACCTGCTCCCAGCTCAACAGCGTTTCGACCGGTACGTCAGGATCGCGCGCCGTCGAGTCCATCCACTTTCCGACCAGCGCTATCGTGGCCGGGTAGCGGTATTTTTTGAGCAGCGGAAAAACCTTGTGATAGACGTTGGCGTAACCGTCGTCGAAAGTCAGCAACACCGCCTTCTGCGGCAAGGCTCGGCGGCCGGCCTTGGCGTTCAGGAGGTCCTGCACGCTCACGACATGGTAGCCATTGTTCTTTAACCAATCGAACTGGGCGATCAGATTGGCAGTGCTCACCGCGGTCTGGCCCGCCCGGATGTCCTTGGCAACTTCGTCCTTGACGTCGTGATACGACAAGACCACGAACTCCTCTGCGGCGTAGACGGGTAGCGCGCGCAGTACCAGGGCGAGCAACATCCCCGCCGCAAACCACGCCTTCGGCGGTGCGGACTTACCGGTGACAGGGAAACGAAATCGAGGAGGCAGGGGGCATCGGAATAAAGCGAGCGGCATGAACAGCATGGCGAGCGTACAAGCCCGGATTGTGAGTGTGACTGGAAGATGTACATTCTATTGCATCGCGATGTCGGCGCATAGGGATTTCCCCATGGGCTTGCTGGACATTCCAAGCCCTTCATCTAATATAAACGCCACCTTACGCACGCACCCGCTTACAACCAACCCACCATGGCCTCACTGGCGCCTAAATTACAACTCAGCGGTCTTGCCAGAAGCCTGGTCAAAGAAGAATTGCTGACGGAAGTGCAGGCGCAGACCTTGTTTGAAGAAGCGCACCAGAAAAAGATTCACTTCGTCTCCCATCTGGTCGCCAACAAGATCTTGGATGCCCGTAGCATAGCGGTCACCGTTTCCCGAGAATTCGGCCTGCCCTTGTTCGATCTCGATGCCATGATGACCGATACGATCCCGGTCAAACTGGTCAGCGAGCGGCTGATCCGCCAGCATCACGCCCTACCGCTGTTCAAACGGGGCAACCGGCTCTACCTGGCCGTTTCGGACCCGACCAATTTCCAGGGACTTGACGAAATCAAGTTCCATACGCGCCTGTCATCCGACTGCGTGGTCGTCGAAGAAGACAAGTTGTCCAAGCTGATAGACCACGCGCTGGAAGCCGCCGACACGTCCATGAAGGACCTGCTGGACACGGATCTGGACAATCTGCAGATCTCGGGCGGCGACGAGATCGAGGCCCGAGCGGACAGCGACGCCAGTGATGTTGACGAAGCTCCCATTGTGCGTTTCGTCAACAAGATACTCCTGGACGCCATTAAAAAAGGGGCTTCAGACATCCATATCGAGCCCTACGAAAAAAATTTCCGCATCCGTTTCCGCCACGACGGCATGCTGCACGAGGTCACCAGTCCGCCGGCCAATCTGGCCTCGCGTATCGCGGCCCGCCTCAAGGTGATGTCGCGCATGGACATCTCCGAACGGCGCATCCCGCAGGACGGCCGCATTAAAATGGCCTTGTCCCGCACCCGGGCCATCGACTTCCGCGTCAATACCTGCCCCACGCTGTTCGGCGAAAAAATCGTGTTGCGCATCCTGGATCCGACCAGTGCGCAGATCGGTATCGAAAGGCTGGGCTTCGAACCGGAGCAGCAGGAGAACTTCCTGCGCGCGATCAAGAAGCCCTACGGCATGATATTGGTCACCGGTCCGACCGGCAGCGGCAAGACCGTCACCTTGTATACGGCGTTGAACATCCTGAACGAGCCGGACGTGAATATCTCCACCGCCGAGGATCCGGTCGAAATCACGGTGCCCGGCATCAACCAGGTCAATGTCAACGTCAAGACCGGACTCACCTTTGCCGAGGCTCTGCGCGCTTTCCTGCGCCAGGATCCGGATATCATCATGGTGGGCGAAATACGCGATTTGGAAACCGCCGAAATCGCCGTCAAGGCCGCCCAAACCGGCCACTTGGTGCTTTCGACGCTGCACACCAACGACGCGCCTCAGACGCTCAACCGGCTCATGCAAATGGGCATCCCTTCATTCAATATCGCATCCTCGGTCCTCCTGATCATGGCTCAGCGCCTGGCCCGCCGCCTGTGCGAACACTGCAAGCAGGAAGTCAAGCTTCCACCGGAAGCCCTGCTGGATGCGGGATTCGAAGAAAATGAAATGGAAGGTCTGACGCTATACGGCCCCACTGGCTGCGACAAATGCGTCAAGGGATACAAGGGGCGGGTGGGCATTTACCAGGTGATGCCCATATCGGAAAGCATCAACCGCATCATACTCGAGGGCGGTAACGTCATGCAGTTGGCGGCGCAAGCCGAGCGCGAAGGGATCTCCGACCTGAGGCGCTCAGGCCTGAAAAAAGTGAAAGCCGGCATTACCAGCCTGGAAGAAATCGACCGCGTGACACGGGACTAAGCCATGGCCAAAGAAGAACTCACGCTGTTCGTCTGGGAGGGAACCGACCGGAATGGCGGCCGCATCAAAGGCGAGTTGAGCGCGCGCACCGAAACCCTGGCCAAGGCCGACCTGCGCCGTCAGGGTATCAAGGTTGTCAAGATCAAGAAAAAACCCAAACCGCTGTTCAGCGCCCGCAAGAAAAAGATCACGCCCAAGGACATCGCCGTGTTCAGCCGCCAGTTGGCCACCATGATGTCGGCCGGCGTGCCCCTCGTGCAGGCATTCGACATCGTGGGCCGCGGACACGAGAATCCCAGCATGCAGGAGCTGATCATGGCGATCAAGGCGGATGTCGAGGGCGGAGCACCACTGGCCGAGTCGCTGGGCAAGCACCCGCTTTATTTCGACGAGTTGTTCTGCAACCTAGTACACGCGGGCGAGCAGGCCGGCGTGCTGGAAACCCTGTTGCACAAGATCGCCGAATACAAGGAAAAAACCGAATCCCTCAAGGGCAAGATCAAAAAGGCCTTGTTCTATCCAACCGCCGTCATGGTCGTGGCGGTCATCGTCACCGCCATCCTGCTGATTTTCGTCGTCCCACAATTCGAAGACTTGTTCAAGGGGTTTGGCGCCGAACTGCCCGCCTTCACCCAGATGGTTGTGAACATGTCGCGCTTCACGCAGGAATACTGGTACATCATGCTCGGCGCCGCGGTCGCCATCGGCTTCGCCGTCATGAACTTAAAAAGACGCTCCGTGGGCTTCAATCACTTCCTCGACCGGGCCATCCTGAAAATACCGGTCATCGGCGAAATCATGCGCAAGTCGGCCATCGCCCGTTTCGCCCGCACCCTCGCCACCATGTCGACCGCCGGCGTCCCCTTGGTGGAAGCCTTGAAATCCGTCGCAGGCGCCACCGGGAACGTGGTCTACGGCCAGGCCGTGTTGCTGATGCGCGACGAAGTGGCGACCGGCCACCAGTTGCAACTGGCCATGCGGCAGAGCAATCTGTTCCCCAACATGGTGATCCAGATGGTTTCCATCGGCGAGGAATCCGGCTCCATCGACAGCATGTTGGCCAAGGTGGCGGACTTCTTCGAGGAAGAAGTCGACAACGCCGTCGACGCCTTGAGCAGCCTGCTGGAACCCATGATCATGGCCTTTCTTGGCGTCGTGGTGGGCGGCCTGGTCATTGCGATGTACCTCCCGATATTCAAGTTGGGTTCGGTAGTCTGATCTCCCCGCCTCCGCTATGTACACGCTGCAAATATTGCTCGACAGTCCCGCTCTGTCCACGACCCTGGCCGGCCTGCTGGGACTGATAGTGGGGAGTTTTTTGAATGTCGTCGTTTACCGCTTGCCCCTCATGATGGAGCGGGACTGGAAACGCCAATGCCACGAATACTTGGGGCAGGAAGTCCCAGCCCCGCATGACCCCAAGCTTAATCTCGTCACACCGAGGTCCCGCTGCCCCCATTGCGGACATGCGATCGGTGCGCACGAGAACATCCCCGTCCTCAGTTATCTCTTGCTCAAAGGCCGGTGTTCTGCCTGCAATGCCGCCATTTCGGTCCGCTATCCCGTGATCGAGGTGTTCACCGCACTGGTTTCGGCCGTGGTGGTTTGGCGCTTGGGTCCCACCTGGCAGGCCGCGTTGGCCCTCCCTTTCAGTTGGGGCCTGATCAGTTTGGCGGTGATCGATATCGATCACCAGTTGTTGCCGGACGCAATCACTCAACCGCTGCTTTGGTGCGGACTTCTGCTCAGCCTGTTCGGTATTTACACCGATAGCGCATCAAGCATCATCGGCGCCGTCGCGGGTTATCTCGGCCTTTGGCTGGTCTACCACGCATTCAAGCTGACGACCGGCAAGGAGGGCATGGGCTACGGAGACTTCAAGCTCCTGGCCGTGTTCGGCGCCTGGCTGGGTTGGCAAATGCTGTTGCCTGTCGTACTGCTGTCCTCGCTGGTCGGCGCAATCATCGGAATAGGATTGATCTGGCTGCGCGGCCACGACCGCAACATCCCCATCCCGTTCGGCCCTTATCTGGCGGCAGCCGGATGGATCGCACTGCTCTGGGGCGAAGATCTGATCGAGGCCTATCAGAACTTCGCCGGCTTGACGTCCTGAGCCGTGCTCAGAATCGGACTTACCGGCGGCATCGGCAGCGGCAAGAGCACGATTGCCAAACTCTTCATCGAACTCGGGGTACCCGTACTCGACGCCGATCAAGTCGCTCATGAACTGGTCGAACCCGGCCAGCCCGCACTGGCTGAGATCGTGCGGGAATTCGGTCATGACATCCTGCTTGATGGACATTTGGATAGGGCCCGCCTGCGGGCTCTGATATTGGCCGTTCCCGAACTCAAACATCGACTGGAAGCAATCTTACATCCACTCGTCTATCAGACCTTGAACGATCGCACGCAAACCATCCATTCCGATTACTGCGTGCTGGCCATTCCCCTGTTGCTTGAAACTCAGCACCAAGATTTCGTGGACCGTGTTCTGGTCGTCGACTGCCCCGTCGAACGGCAGTACGCCAGGGTTGCACAGCGCGACACTCTCGACAGAACCACGATCGAGAAAATCATCACAAGCCAAATTGGCCGTTCGGAACGCCTGGCCGCCGCCGACGACATCATCGCCAACGACGGCGACTTGACCTCCTTGCGACCCCAGGTTGCCCGTCTGCACGCGTTATACATCGGCCTGGCTCAACAACTTCCTTGACTAATCGACCGCAAACTGCAAAATGCCGACCCATTCGGCCGCTCGGCCGCCCCACACGACACCCGCCGGTTCTCCCTTGAACGATCTGGTTCTCTACGAGTTTCCGTTGAACGAACGGATCCGCGTGTTCATGCGCCTCGAACAGCTGTTCCTCCAGGCCGACCATTTCATGCAGGGCAATTCCGTGTGGGACAGCCGCGCGGTCATCGCCACCCTGCTGGAAATCCTCGCCCTGTTCAGCCGCAACGACCTCAAATCGGAAAGCCTCAAGGAACTCGACCGCCACGCCGGCGTATTCGGCAAACTCGCCAGGAGCCAGGGCATCGACGCGGCCAAGCTGAGCACCCTGTTGAGCCAGCTGGAGAGCCTCAGCGGCCGGCTGTATGCCTCGGCCGGCAAGATCGGCCAGCCGCTGGCCGAGAACGAATTGTTCAAAGCCATCGCCCAGCGCAGCGCCATACCCGGCGGCACCTGCCCCTTCGACCTGCCCGCCTACCACTACTGGCTGCAGCAGGGCGATGCGCTGCGCAAGCGCGATCTGGAAGACTGGCTGGCGCCCTTCGCGACCATCCGCGCCGCCATCGACCTGGTGCTGAACACCATCCGCCAGAGCGGGGAGGCGAGCGAGGAGGTCGCCCCGGGGGGCTTCTTCCAGAAGACCCTCGATCACGCCCTGCCCTTCCAGCTTTTGCGCGTGGCACTTTCCAAGGATCAGGCCTGTTTCGCCGAAATCAGTGGAGGGAAGCATCGCTTTACCATACGATTCATGACCTCGCATACCAACGAACGACCGACTCAAACCAATGACAAAATTGACTTCCAATTGACCTGTTGCATGGTTTGATTAGCTGTTTCTCGTCTACCCGGCTTCACCCACCGAATATACGCCACTACCGAGCTTTCATTTTATTTTTGATATCTACAAACTGCCGGCATTGACGACGCATCAATTCGGAGCAATACAATACTCTGCTGTTAGGGAGCATCCAACAAACCCGCTACTGGCGCGCCTATTTAGAGATAGCCTGACAAACAAGGGTTCACGATCCCGTGGCAGACTCGTCTTGATCTCGCCAAGAGCTTATCGGTAATGGGTCACGGAATACGTCATACATAAGCCCTAGCAGAGGAAGCCGATCCAACTCGATGTCATATCGCAATATTCTTTGGAACCTATTGGGACTCGGTTTTCCACTCATAGTCGCCGCCATAAGCATGCCCAAACTATTGGCGATAATAGGCGCCGAGCGCTTTGGATTTCTCGCGCTCGCTTGGAGTTTGATAGGTTATGCGGGGGCACTGGACCTAGGAATTGGCCGGGCAGTAACCCAAAGGATTTCAGCATCACAGAGCGGCACCGGCAGTGACGTTTCATCTATTTTGGCAACAGCCATTCGTTTGACCCTAATGACTGGCGCGGTCGGCATGGCGTTGGTGATATTAGCAGCTTACCTAGATATACACCGTATAATTAATATTGCTTCGGTACCTGGCTCGGAGTTAAAAAGTTCACTGCTGTTATTGGCCGTGGCGATACCACTACAAGCGATGAGCGCGACTTATCGCGGAGTCAATGAGGCTTATCTTAATTTCAAAAGCATTAGCCTGTTAAGAATGGCATTGGGGTGCGCCAATTTCCTCGGCCCCTATTGCATCTCCCTATATACCAGCGAAATGCCTTTACTTATAGCAAGTTTAGTGGCGTCCAGAGGCTTGGCTCTGTGGTTTTATCGCAATAGCGCCTATCGCTGCATAATATTATCCGGCCGGACCGTATGCGGGCGTTATTCTCGGATCATTGCCAAACAACTCCTGCAATTCGGTAGTTGGTTCACCGTGACCAGCATAGTCGGACCTTTAATGGTGCAGTCTGATCGCTTTTTCGTGGGCGCCATGATTTCAGCCGCCGCGATTACCGTTTACGTCATCCCGTATGAAGTAGTTACGCAAGCACTTGTAGTCGTGGGGGCTATCACGTCGGTAGCTTTTCCGACTATCAGCAAAATGCTGGTTTCGTCCCCGAGGGAAGCAAACTCGTTCTTTCATGCCTGGCTAATCAGAACGGTAGTCATCATGACGGTCTCCATGGGGGTTCTATCCTATTTATTGCCTGATATCCTGACGCTTTGGCTTAGACAGCCAGTGAGTCCGGAATCGGTTTCGGCAGGCCGCATTTTAACTATTGGCGTTATATTCAACGCTGTGGGATCGATGTATTTCGCTTTGTTGCATGCGAAAGGGCACTCCAAGCTCACCGCGTTATTACACATCGTCGAAACGCCACTGTATTTTTTCCTGTTGTTATATTTTATTCGCCAGTACGGCGTTATTGGCTGTGCGATGGCATGGTCTATACGCAATTTTTTCGATATGCTGATATTGGTCTGGCTGGGAAATAAATGGGGATCCGGAAGTAGCTAACATGTACGAAGAAAAGAGCAAAGATTATTTTTCCTCGGCACGGTCGATAATATTGGATATCGTGCCGCCCAAAGCTGAACGTGTTCTCGAAATAGGCTGCGGCTCTGGCCGGACCCTCGCCATGCTGAAAAATGAAGGCATTTGCCGACAAACGGTTGGAATAGAATTGTTTCAGGATGCGGCACGGCAGGCAGAACAGAACGTTGACACCGTATACTGCCTTGATGTTGAAAATTCCGCGTTACCTGCCGGTTTGGGCAGATTCGAACTTATCCTAATGCTTGATGTCCTGGAACACCTGCAAGACCCATGGTCATTTCTTTACAAGTTGAAGACGGAGCACTTATTAGCGGGAGGAAAAGTAATCATTTCTTTACCCAACGCAAGGCATTTTTCCCTTGTCCTGCCCTTGCTGATGGGGCGCTTCGATTATGAAGAGCGAGGGATACGTGACAAAACCCATTTGCGCTTTTTCACAAAAAAAACCATGCTTGAACTAATATCCGGCGCGGGTTTAACAATCGAAAAATCCAAAAGAACCAGCCTGGAATTACACCTAAACTCCGGAAAACTAAATATTCTTACTCTAGGAATTTTTGCAGACTTTTTAACCAGTCAATATATTTTCTGTTGCACGACCGCTCAACAACAATCGGATGATATTTAAACAGTACTTTGTCTATATAAAATGATTAGACCAATGACTCTCAAACTCGAAGTCACAGCATAGCAATGAGCGTAGTTACTATCATCATAGTCAACTGGAACGCCTCCGGACAGCTTGCCCGGGCGGTCGCCAGCATCGCGGAACACCATGAAGGAGTGGTGGAGGCTGTTATTGTCATCGACAACGCATCGCGTGATAACTCGTTGGATCACGTCGAAGCCATGGGGAAACTTCCCTTTCCGCTGAAAATCATCCGCAACTCGGAAAACCTCGGTTTCGCGGCGGCTTGCAACCAGGGGGCGGCAATCGCATCGACGCCGTACCTTTTGTTTCTAAACCCTGATACCCGCTTGTTTGCAGGCTCGCTTTCAACGCCAAATGCTTTTATGGGTGACATAAACAATCTATCGGTTGGAGTATCAGGGATACAGTTGATCGATGAAGAAGGGCGCGTGGCACGTAGTTGTGCCAGATTTCCAACACCATTGACTTTTATTTTGCAATCCATCGGTCTGAATAAGCTCCAATGGTTTCGCCAGTTTTCCTTGCAGATGACTGAATGGAACCACACAAGCACACAAACAGTGGACCATGTAATAGGCGCTTTTTTTTTAGTCAGGCGATCGCTGTTCGAACAATTGCAGGGCTTTGATCCACGATTTTTCGTTTACCTTGAAGATCTCGATTTTTCCCGGCGGGCGGCTTCATTTGGGTATAAAAGCGTTTACTTGGCGAGTGCGCGAGCGTTTCACGCCGGTGGCGGCACATCGAGTCAAGTCAAGGCGGCACGCCTGTTCTATTCCCTACGCAGCCGCTTATTTTATAGTTTTAAGCATTTTTCGTTACCCTCCGCCTGGTTGGTGTTGTTATTTACCATTATCGCGGAACCGTTTTCTCGCCTGGCGTTTTCCTTATTGCAGGGCAGTCGGCGAGATGCTGCTTATACTCTTATAGCGTACGGTTCGCTTCTAAAAGCTCTGCCCTCTATCATTCGTACGAATTGTAGATAACGATGCCGTTTCGAGATTAAAAATGCGAGTTCTTGCATTTACCCGCTATACTCGTATCGGCGCGAGCAGCCGTCTGCGTATTTATCAATATTTACCGATGCTGGAGTCCTCCGGATTTCAAGTCACCGTTGCGCCGCTAGTCAACGATCAATACATAATCAACTTATATGCCGGGCGGCCTAAATCCTTTCTCAGCATGCTGCAAGCATATTTTGAACGGTTTTTATGGATACGCCGAGCAGCGGAGTTCGACGTGGTGTGGGTAGAGAAAGAGTTTCTGCCATGGCTTCCTGCATGGATCGAGTTATGGATTTTCTCCAAACGCGTCCGTTTGATAGCGGATTACGATGATGCGGTATTCCATTATTATGACCTACATCCGTCAGCCATTATTCGCAAACTGCTGGGTGATAAAATTGATAGCGTGATGCGGCGCGCTGATATAGTCGTTGCCGGTAACGGTTACTTAGCTGAGCGAGCCTTAGAGACGGGGGCAAAGGATGTGGAAATAGTACCAACAGTGGTTGATACCGCTCGTTATGTAGCGCCAGATTGGTCTAACGACAGTATTGTTACTGTCGGCTGGATAGGCTCACCCGCCACAGCACATTACTTGCAATTAATAGCACCCGTCATAAACCACCTTGCCGAGAAGACTAATGTCCGCTTCGTCGCAGTCGGAGCGAATGCAGAGCAGCTTAATGGTCTTCCAATATCGGTGTTGCCTTGGTCTGAGGCGCACGAAGTCGAGATGATCCAGCAGTTCGATATCGGAATAATGCCCTTGCCTGATGAACCATTCACGCGCGGTAAGTGCGGCTACAAGCTGATTCAGTGTATGGCTTGCGGCATACCGGTCGTGGCGTCACCTGTAGGCGCCAACGCAGAAATTGTTCGTGACGGCATCGACGGATTTTGGGCAAATTCGCAGGCTGATTGGCTGACAGTGCTAAACCGGCTGATCGATGATCCCTCGCTCAGAAAGCGCATGGGGACTGCAGGGCGGGAGCGGGTAGTAACTAGCTATTCGTTGAGCGTGACGGCGGACCGGTTGACACACCTGATTCTATCTGTGGCGGAGCCCCGCTGATGTGCGGGTTTGCCGGATTCGTCGGTTGCACATCAGCCGGAAGTTCCGACATCGCTCGGGCCATGGCCGCTGCCATTGCTTATCGTGGCCCCGATGACTCTGGGGCATGGGTCGATCAGAACGCCAACATAGCCTTGGCGCATCGCCGACTATCCATACTCGATCTTTCCGCGGCAGGCCACCAGCCCATGGCTTCAGCAAGCGGGCGCTATGTCATTGCCTATAACGGGGAGATTTACAACCACCTGGAACTGCGGAATGCATTGCAATCTCCCTGTCCCCAAGCCCTGTCCGATGAAGGAGAGGAAAGCCTGTCGCACTGGCGCGGGCATTCGGATACCGAAACCTTGCTGGCTTGCATTGAAGCATGGGGCATCGAAAAGACCCTGGTACAAACCGTCGGCATGTTTGCCTTCGCGTTATGGGATCGCCAGGAGCACACGTTGCACCTAGCACGGGATCGTATCGGCGAAAAGCCGCTTTATTACGGCTGGATGGGTAAAACCTTTCTGTTCGGCTCGGAATTGAAAGCGCTACGAGCCCACCCGGCCTGGCGGGGTGAAATTGACCGGAATGCCTTGGCGGCCTATATGCGCCACAATTATGTTCCGGCCCCATACTCGATATACAAGGGTATTTACAAATTGCTACCCGGCACTTATCTGAGCCTTGAGACGGGCGCTGTAGGCGACGAGCCGGCAGCCAAAACCTATTGGTCTGCACGAGCGGTCGCCGAAGCGGGAGTAAGCGCCCCGTTTACAGGAAGCGAACAAGCCGCGCTTAGCGAGTTGGAACGACTACTCAAGCAGTCGGTTAACCAGCAGATGGTGGCCGACGTGCCGCTCGGTGCATTTCTTTCCGGCGGCTATGACTCCAGCATGATCGTGGCGCTGATGCAGTCATTGAGTTCACGCCCGGTCAAGACATTTACCATCGGTTTTCACGAGGCCGGCTACAACGAAGCGGAGCACGCGAATGCCGTGGCGCGGCATTTGGGAACCGAGCATACCGAGCTTTATGTCACGCCCGATCGTGCGATGGCAGTGATTCCCAAACTACCCTCGCTCTACGATGAGCCTTTTGCCGACTCATCGCAAATACCGACCTTCCTGGTTTCGGAACTGGCACGGCAACATGTTACCGTCAGCCTCTCTGGCGATGGCGGAGACGAGCTATTTTGCGGATATAACCGGTATTTCTGGGCGAAAAGCATCTGGCGCCGTGTCAGCGTATTGCCACGTCCCGTGCGCGCGATTTTGGCGGGTATGCTGACCACATTGCCCCCTGAGCAATGGAACAAATTGTTCCAGGGAATATCCCGGCTTCTGCCAGACAGCTGGCGTTATGCGAATCCCGGCGACAAAGTGCATAAGCTTTCCGAGATACTGGCAGTCACTACACCCGAAGAAATCTATCTGGGGCTGGTGTCGCACTGGAAGACCCCTTCCGATGTGGTGCTCGGCTCGCTTGAACCCCGCACGGCATTGAATGATCGTGATCAATGGGCCGCGCTGCCAGATCTCGAGCAGCGCATGATGTACCTGGACCAGATCACCTACCTACCAGACGATATTCTGACCAAGGTAGACCGAGCAGCCATGGGGGTGTCACTCGAAACGCGTGTGCCGATGCTGGATCATCGGGTAGTCGAGTTCGCATGGACCCTACCACTCCCCATGAAACTCCATGACGGGCAGAGCAAGTGGCTGCTGCGGCAACTGCTTTACCAGTATGTTCCGCGTGAACTCATCGAACGCCCCAAGATGGGCTTCGGCGTTCCAATCGACGTGTGGCTGCGCGGCTCCTTGCGGGACTGGGCGGAAGCTTATTTGGACGAAAACCGGCTACGGCGTGAAGGCTATTTTGATCCTATCCCTATCCGGCAAAAATGGGCCGAACATCTGGCAGGCAAGCGTAACTGGTCCTACTACCTGTGGGACATCTTGATGTTTCAATCCTGGCTCGAAACCCAAGACTCCTAGTGAACAAGCGACCGAAGCTACTTTTTTTCGTTACCGAAGACTGGTATTTCTGCTCTCATCGCCTCCCTCTTGCCCTGGCAGCCAGGGAGGCGGGTTTTGAAGTGGTCGTGGCAACGCGGGTACGAGAGCACGGAACGCTGATACGCGATTCCGGCCTGAAGCTGATCCCGCTCGAACTGTCTCGACGCAGCGCCAATCCGGCGTCTCAACTCGTCCTGCTCGCACGACTGGTTTCGCTCTATCGTTGCGAGAAACCCGACATCGTGCACCATGTCGCGATCAAGCCCGTTTTCCTGGGTTCGCTCGCCGCCTTGCTGACGGGGACACCACGCATCGTCAACGCCGTGGCAGGCCTTGGGTGGCTGTTCACCTCCACCAGCCGGAGCGCTCGGCTACTCGGTAAATTCGTGGCCACGGTGTTTCGCGCCTTGCTGGGCCGGAGCCAGGTGATCGTCCAAAATCCCGACGATCATGCCTTTCTCATGGAGTTGGGCGTACCCTCCGGCCGTATCGCACTGATCCGGGGATCGGGGGTGGATATTGAGGCGTACTCGCCCACGCCGGAACCTCAGAAGACACCCTTGGTCATCCTCGCGTCCCGCCTGCTTTGGAATAAGGGCGTTGGTGAATTCGTGGAGGCAGCACGCACACTGCGGGCCCAAGGGATAAGAGCCCGCTTCGCCTTGGTGGGCGAGCCTGACGAGGCCAATCCTGCCTCTATCGAAATCGGGCAAATTGCTCGCTGGCAACAAGATGGGATCGTGGAACGGTGGGGAAAACGGGACGATATGCCAGCAGTCATGGCCCAGGCCCACATCGTCTGCCTGCCTTCCTACCGGGAAGGGTTGCCCAAGGTGTTGATCGAGGCGGCCGCGTGTGGTCGGCCCATCGTGACGACCGACGTGCCGGGCTGCCGCGAAGTCGTGCGCGACGGAGAGAACGGCCTGCTGGTGCCGGCTCGCTCGGTCCAGCCGCTGGCCGATGCCTTGCGCCGACTGATCGAAGATCCCGATCTCCGCAAGCGGATGGGAAGCAAGGGACGGGAAATGGCGGTGGCCGAATTTTCCGTCAACCGGGTCAACCGGGAAACGCTAGCCCTTTACCGGGACATCCTCGCCTGAAAACCGGCGGCGTTTGCCGTGCCGGTTTTCAGCGTGTTTCCGCAACGAGGAAATCGGCCACGCATTCCAGGCCGCCCCGGTCGATGGCGACATCGGCCTGTTCCCTCACCTTGGGCTTGGCGTGATAGGCCACGCCCAGCCCTGCCGCCGACAACATTTTCAAGTCGTTGGCGCCGTCGCCGATGGCGATGCATTGTCCGGTGGAAATCCCCAGTTCGCGGCAACGGTTCAATAAAAACTCCGCCTTAGCCTCGGCCCCGCAAATTTCGCCCAGCACCCGGCCGGTGAGGCGTTTGTTGCGGGTTTCCAGGCGATTGGCCAGGGCGTAGTTCAGGCCCAGTTCGGCCTTCACCCGCTCGGTGAAATACGTGAAACCACCCGAGACCACAGCCGTCTT
Organism: Methylococcus sp. EFPC2; assembly: GCF_016925495.1. NCBI lineage: Bacteria > Pseudomonadati > Pseudomonadota > Gammaproteobacteria > Methylococcales > Methylococcaceae > Methylococcus > Methylococcus sp. EFPC2. The sequence goes on from NZ_CP070491.1 coordinate 1,585,237, forward strand.
GACGTCGCGCCGCCTGGCCTCGCTCATCAGGATGGCGGCGCCGGGGCTGTAGCGCAGGCGCTCCGCATAGACACGCTCCAGATCGCTTTCGGGCAGTCCTTCGAGCAGGGCGACGCGCTTCTTCAAGGCCTCGGCGAATTCCAGCTCCCCACGCATGGCGGCTTCGGTGATGGCGGCCACCTCGGATTTCAGGCCCAGCATATCGGCCAGCTCGTCTATGCATTCGATGGCGATCAGCGTCGAATCCATGTCGGTGACGATCAGCCGCACCCGGCCGGGATCGAAACCCTCAGGCAAGGTATTGATGTCGACATTCAAGGTTTCCCTGAGTTCGGCCAGCGCCACCTCGCCGATCGCCTCGGCGTGGTACAGGCGATAGTGCGCGCCCAGGCTGGACAGACGGCCGGGCACTTCAGCCAGAACCGCATCCTGTTGAGCGCCGGTCAAGCGGGCGCTGTGTATCAAAGTCGTATAAGTCATTGCTCGGAGCTTTAGTCCTTGGGCATACGAACGGGACGCTCGCAGATTATGGGAAAAGTCGTGGGACGAGTCGCCGCTTCCAGTTCGCTCAGGAAGCGCAAAGCCTCGTCGCGGTTGTTGCCGCACATCTCCATGGAAGCTTGCAGCCCGCCGCAGCAGGCCGGCCTTGCGTCCGTGCCGAACATGGCGCAGCGATAGTCGCCGATGAGTTGCGGGCAGGGTACGCCTGCCGGTTTGCCGCCGGGCATGCCGGGTATGGCGCTGGAAATCGACGGGGCGATGCAGCAGGCCCCGCAACCGGGCCGGCAGTTCATGGCCCAGTCTGCAGCAAACCTGCGGGCAAGGCCTGAATCAACCGCTCGGACACCCTCTCCAGCCCGCCATCATCGTAAGGCGAAGGCGTGAACTTGCCCCACACCGGCGCCGGCCAGGCCGGGTCGCTGCGATAGCGTACGACGTGATGGATATGCAACTGCGGCACCAGATTGCCGATCGCCGCGATATTCATCTTATCGGCCTGGAATAATTCCGCCAGGGTTTGCGCCGTCAGCGCGGACTCGTCCGCCAGTTGGTGGCGGTCGGTATCGGACAGCTGATGGATTTCGCTCACGCCCGCCCGCTCGGGCACCAGGATGAACCAGGGGTAGCGCGATTCGTTCATCAACAACAAACGGCAGAGCGTGAAGCGGCCGAGGTCCCGGCAATCCCGCTTCAACTGAGGGTGCAATTCGAACATTCAAGCTCCGAGTTAACGCACGTCGCGGCCATAGACGCGCTTGATCCAGCGCGTCATGACCGGCAATCCTATGAGGAGGTGGGGATAATAACTGATCAAACGCCATACGATGGCCAAGGTCAACGCTAGGCCGGCCGGCACCATGTCCTTGTACAGCCAGGAGAACCCCAGTTCGGCCACCCCGGCGCTGCCCGGCGTGGGCGAGACGAGCATGACGATCCACAGCACCGCCTGCCGGCCCGCCGCCAGCAAATGGTCGTAAGGACCCAGCGTCAATTGGGAAAAGGCCGCCAGCACGCAATTAAGGACCAGGTAGCGGCCCAACCAGGCCACGGAAGTCGCCGCCCACGCGGTCATCCACCAGGCGAATGAGCGATCGCGCAGATCTTTCGAAGCGATCATCAGCTCGTTGGCCATGTGCAGCCCTTGAGCGCGCCAACGAGCCATGAAAGGCAGCAGGAATAGACGGGTGAGCCACCAGTTGATCCAGGTTGGCGCGACGAACAAGGCGGCGATCAGCAAGATCACATAAACCGCGATGCCGCCCCAGGCGCTCCAGAATGCACCGTAGATGCCGGTACCCAGCAGATCGGAAGGGATCAGCCTGAGCGGGGCGAAGATGTCGTCCTGCGGTATGACCAGGCTGACCAGCAAGGGTATGCTGATGAAAAAGACCTGGTCGAAATAAACTGTGGTGAAGATGATCGCCGTCGCCCGACCGACGCTAATACCTTCCTTGCCCAGCATGAACACCGCTACCGCCGCCCCGCCGACCATGGAGGGCGACACGGCGGCGAAGAAATTCCACAGCATGATGACCTCGAACGAAGCCCGCCAGCTCAGTTTGCGGTCGGTCAGGATGCGCAGCTGCCACATGTAGCCGAACTCCCGCAAGGCCATCATCACGCCGCCCAGCATCAACCAATAGACGGTCTCCGAACGCCATTCCAGCCGTGTAAACAGTTCGGCCGGCGTGAGGCCGTTCTTGATCAGTTCCTGATAGAGCATGTAGATCACAATGCCCAGGCCCAGCGACACCGGCAGCAGGACGCGCGCGGGGCTGAACTGGCCGAGGATGTCCCGGCCGCCGACGGGCGGCGTGTGCTGTGTCATTCCGTTGGTCTCGTGACGAACATCGCATCGCCGTAGCTGAAGAAGCGATACGCCTGCGCCACCGCGTGGCGGTAGGCGGCCATGGTCTGCTCGTAGCCGGCGAAGGCGCAGACCAGGGTCAACAAAGTGGATTCCGGCAGATGGAAGTTGGTCAGCAAGGCGTCTACGCAGTGGAAGCAAAAGCCCGGACGGATGAACAGGCGGGTGTCGCCGCGGTAGGCTTGCAAGGAGCCAGAAGCGGCGGCCGTTTCCAGCGTGCGCACCGCGGTGGTGCCTACGGCCACCACCCGACCGCCCGAGGCTTGCGCCGCCTGGATGACATCCACGGCCTCCTGGTCGATTTCGCAGTATTCCGCGTGCATGCGATGCTCGTCCAGGTTTTCCACCCGCACCGGTTGGAAAGTGCCGCTGCCCACGTGCAGGGTGACGTGAGCCCGCCGCACGCCTAAGGCGTCCAACCGCTCCAGCATGGCGGCGTCGAAGTGCAGGCCGGCGGTCGGCGCCGCCACCGCCCCCAGATTGCGGGCAAACACGGTTTGGTAACGCTCGCGGTCGTCGACCTGATCGGGGCGCGTAATGTACGGCGGCAGCGGCATGTGACCGATCTCGGCCAGTATGTCCGGAAAGCTGGGCCCGGATTCGTCGGTGCTCAGCGCGAAGAGGTCGTCTTCGCGCCCCGTGACGCGGCATCGATAGCCGCCTTCCAGCAGCAACTCGGCACCCGGCTTGGGCGATTTGCTGGCCCGCACGTGCGCCCAGGCATGGCGGTCGTCCAGCAGGCGTTCGATGAGGATTTCGACCCGTCCCCCGCTGGCCTTGTGCCCGTAGAGCCGGGCCGGTATGACCCGCGTGTCGTTGAACACCAGCACGTCGCCGGGTCGCAGCAGCGACGGCAAATCGGCGAACATTCGATCCCACAAGTTTCCGCTCCCCCCTTCCAGATGCAGCAAGCGGCTCGCGGAGCGTTCTGCCAACGGCGCCTGGGCAATCAAATGTTCGGGCAAGTCGTAGGCGTAGTCGCTTCTTTTCAACATGAGGTTCGGTGGAGTCTTGGGAGGCGCGATTGTATCCGCCTTTTCATGACCGGGAAGTGATGATTCGGTTTTTTTCCGGGCTCTATTCCCGCAACTGCTTTAAAATTGCGCCTTTTTCGCCCCGCTCGGCTAAACCGGCGGGATACACCATCGAACACGAGACAAGAAATGGCAGTCAACCCAACACTGGAACTGATCCGCCGCGGCACGGAAGAAATCCTGCGCGAGGAGGAACTGGAAAAGAAACTCGCCGAAGGCCGGCCCCTGCGCATCAAGGCGGGTTTCGACCCGACCGCGCCCGACCTGCATCTGGGCCACACGGTGTTGCTGAACAAGCTCAAGCAGTTCCAGGAATTGGGCCACGAGGCGATCTTCCTGATCGGCGACTTCACCGGCATGATAGGCGACCCGACCGGCAAGAGCGCCACGCGCAAGCCGTTGACGCGCGACGAGGTCATCGAGAACGCCAAGACCTACGAGCAGCAGATCTACAAGATACTGGACCCGGAAAAGACTCTGGTGATGTTCAATTCAAGCTGGATGAACGCCATGAGCCCGGTGGATCTGATCCAGCTCGCCGCCAAGCACACCGTGGCGCGCATGCTGGAGCGCGAGGACTTCAACAACCGCTACAAGACCGGCCAACCCATCGCCATCCACGAGTTCCTCTATCCGCTGATCCAGGGCTACGATTCGGTCGCCCTCAAGGCCGACGTGGAGCTGGGCGGCACCGACCAGAAATTCAACCTGCTGGTGGGACGCCAGTTGCAGGAACACTACGGGCAGAAACCCCAGGTCGTGCTCACCATGCCCATATTGGAAGGCCTGGACGGCGTGCAGAAGATGTCCAAGTCGCTGGGCAATTACATCGGCATCGCCGAGCCGGCCGGCGAGATGTTCGGCAAGATCATGTCGATTTCCGACGACCTGATGTGGCGCTATTTCGAGCTGCTGAGCTTTGTCCCCATGAGCGAGATCGAGGGCTGGAAACGGGCCTGTGCCGAGGGCGCGAACCCGCGCGACGTCAAGGTGAAACTGGGCCAGGAGATCGTCGCCCGTTTCCACGGCGCTGTGGCGGCGCGGGAAGCGCTGGAACAATTCGAGGCCCGCTTCAAGCAAGGCCTGATACCGGAAGACCTGGAGGAGCAGACGCTCGCGGTCCCGGACGGCGGCTACCCCATCGCCAATCTGTTGAAAGACCTGAGCCTGACCGCCAGCACCTCGGAATCCAACCGCATGATCCAGCAGGGTGGCGTCAAGCTGGACGGCGAAAAAATCGCCGAACCCAAGGCACTGATACCGGCCGGTGGGCCTTACATCGTCCAGGTGGGCAAGCGCAAGATCGCCAAGGTGACATTGTCCTAGCCATCGCACACCGCCCTCTCGTTTCGCTGCGCGCCGCCCCGGAGACGACAGGCGGCTGCGCCGGCTCCAGTTCGGGAGTCGGCGGCGAATGCCGGGGCAACGAGGTGCGAGCCTCTGCTGCCTATGATGTAGCGTTATCTGGAAAACAGCGGAAGCGGGTTACCGGCCGTGCTGCCGGCTCCGCTCGGCGTCAGCGCCGCCCGCGCGGGGAGGCGGCCGGGCCATTCAAGACCGGAAGCGCATGGGTTGGGCTGCACGACGGAGCCGCCAGCCCACCCCGCGACATTGGATAGCTAAATCAATCGCGACGCCTTATCAAATTCCTGCCGACCCAGGCCATGATGACGGCCAGGAATGACAGGGCCTGGCCAGGCACCGGCACGGCCGTCGGGGGTGGCACGGCGGCGACGTCCCAGCCGATGTCTTTGAGCACTGCCCAGTCCAGATCGGTAAAAGTCTTGCGAACCCCGGCGATGACTTCGGGATCCATCGCGGTTTCCAAGCTACCCTGCCCGCCGACCGTGCTGGTCTGGCCGGAATGCCAATGTCCGCCGTCGGCGGACAGCAGTATGTTGCCGCCGTTGACCGAGGTGGATTCCGGCCCGGTGAACTGCCCACCGGCGACCCAGCGGCTCCAGGAATTCGCCGAGCCTATGCCCAGCACATGACCCAATTCGTGGATCGCGACCGAGTAGAAATCGAAGCCCGAAAAAGATTCGCGGGTGGCGGTATCGGTATCGAAATACCACGAGCTGTCCGCATCGAAGGCGATGGCACCTCCCCAGGGTGCGAAATCCGTTTTCGGAGAGGTCAGCGCGCCCGGTTGGCCGCGCCCAGCCACGTTGTCCACGAATTCCTGCGTACCCGATGCGTCGTAGCCGCCAGGGCCGCCGGAACCCAGCGAATTGCCGCCAAGATTCCTCCCGCCCACGTAGACGGTCAGCGTATTCGCAGCCACGCGGTAATCGGCGCCCAGGGTCAGGTCGGCCCCGGTATCGGGCCGCTTGATGCTGGCGTTGAGCTGGTTGACCCCGCCGCTATCGATGGCATTCAAACTATCCGTCAAACGCTGGGAAAAATACTCGCCCGCCGCTTCCAGCGTACTTCTCCGCGCCTGATTGGCCCCCGAAAAGAATCCGCCGTCGTAGCTGTAATCGAAATGCAGGGTGACCGCGCCGGCGCCATGGCTGCTCAGCACCAGTGCCATCGTGCCGATCGTAAGAGGGTATTTCATAGATTTAAACTCCTTGTAAGGGGGATGCGTGCGGGCCGCCGATATGGCGGCCCGTTTCAATGCGCCCGGCGATGCCCGCGTTGCTGGCGGCGCTCTTCGCGCAGACGATCGAACTTCTGCAGTTGCTCCGGGGTCAGTAAGGCCCGAAGCCTGTCCCGCGCCTGCTCGACTATTTCATGCTTCTGACGGCGCAGGGCTTCGAGTTTGCCACGTTTTTTTTCGAAAATCTTGCGAACTTCGGCCGATTGCTGCTCCGTCAGCTTGAGCTCCTCGCGCAAGCGGCGCTGATGAACTTCCGGATCCGATTCCGCCCGTGCAGGCTGACTAACAGCCAGCGCAAGCAGAAACATCAATTGCGGCAACAAACGCTTATACATCCGCCGACTCAGATTCCCAGATTGCTCAGGGCCATCATCAAGTCGTTCAATATGCCGGTGATGCGCGGATGCTCCACTTCGAAGTGAGTGACCGCGTCTTTTACCTCATCGACCAAATCGGGCTGATCTTCGTCCACGACACCGGGAATCAACCGCTGCTCGATGCTTTCGATCAAGCCGGTCAAGCGCTCTCTGGCGGCCTGGTCATCGAGTTCGAGTTGATCGATTTCGCGGCGGAGTTCCTCCAATGCGGTGCTGACTTGTTGTTCGCTCATAAGATATGCCCCATGGCCTGACTGACGAGGGCGGTATGCTAGCACAGAAGGCGTACTCCTCGGGCCTGGCCACACACGCCCATAGGCACGAATCGGCCGACGTTTTATCCTATCGCGGCATTCATTGCGACGGAGCTCGCATTCATCGACTGGCTTTCCTCTCCGGCACACAGAACACCATGACCATTCCCTACGTCCATCTCCGCGTCCACACCGAATACTCCATGGTCGACGGCCTGGTGCGGGTAAAGCCGCTGGTGAAACGCATCGCCAAGTTAGGGATGCCCGCGGTCGCGGTGACCGACCAGTCCAATTTGTTCTCGCTGGTGAAGTTCTACAAGGCGGCCATGGCCGAGGGCGTCAAGCCCATCGCCGGCGCCGACGTGTGGCTGTACAACCCCACCGATCCAGCCCAGCCGCACCGGCTGACCCTGCTGGTGCAGAATGGCGAAGGCTACAAGGCTTTGACCGAGCTGATCTCGCGCAGCTATCAGGAAAACCAGCACCAAGGCGTGCCCATGCTGATGCCCGAATGGCTGGAAAGCCGCAACCAGGGCCTGATCGCCCTGTCGGGCGGCCGCGAAGGCGTGATCGGCCGGGCGCTTCTGGCCGGCAACAAGGACGAGGCCAGGCACCAGTTGGAGCTGAGCCTCAAGCTGTTCGAGGACCGCTTTTATCTGGAACTCCAGCGTACCGGCCGGCCGCGCGAGGAAGACTACATCGTCCAGGCTTTGGAGCTGGCGGTGGAATTCCAGGCGCCGCCGGTCGCCACCAACGACGTGCGTTTCATCACTCCGGAGGAATTCGAGGCCCACGAAGCGCGCGTCTGCATCCACCAGGGCCGCGTGCTGGACGATCCGCGCCGCCCGCGCGACTACAGCGACCGGCAATATCTGCGCAGCGCCGAGGAAATGGCCGAGCTGTTCGCCGACATCCCCGAGGCGTTGGAAAACACGGTCGAGATCGCCAAGCGTTGCAACATCGAGCTGACCCTGGGCAAGAACTTCCTGCCGGAATTCCCGGTGCCGGAAGGCATGAGTCCTGGAGACTATTTCGCCGAACAGTCCCGCGCGGGCCTGGAAGAACGGCTGGCGGTGCTGATGCCGGGCGCGCCAGCGGAAAAGCTCCAGCCTTACCGCGAGCGTCTGGAGATCGAAATCGGCGTGATCCGGCAGATGGATTTCCCCGGCTACTTCCTCATCGTCGCCGACTTCATCCAGTGGGCCAAGAAGCAGGGCATACCGGTGGGGCCGGGCCGCGGTTCGGGCGCCGGTTCGCTCGTCGCCTACGCGCTCAAGATCACCGACCTGGACCCCATAGCATTCGACCTGCTGTTCGAACGCTTCCTCAATCCGGAACGCGTGTCCATGCCCGACTTCGACGTCGACTTCTGCATGGAGCGGCGCGACGAAGTGATCGACTACGTGGCCCGGCATTACGGACGCGACCGTGTCTCGCAAATCATCACCTACGGTTCCATGGCGGCCAAGGCCGTGGTGCGCGACGTCGGCCGCGTGCTCGGCCACGGCTACGGCTTCGTCGACCGCATCGCCAAGCTGATTCCCTTCGAGCTGGGCATCACCCTCGACAAGGCACTCACCGACAGCGAGGACTTGCGCAAACTCTACGAGTCCGATGAAGAAGTGAAAGCCCTGATCGACCTGGGCAAGACGCTGGAAGGCATCACCCGCAACGCCGGCAAGCACGCCGGCGGCGTGGTTATCGCGCCGTCCAGACTGATCGACTTCAGCCCGCTTTACTGCGAACAAGGCGGCGACAACCTGGTCACCCAGTTCGACAAGGACGACGTGGAAGCCGTGGGTCTGGTCAAGTTCGACTTCTTAGGCCTGCGCACCCTGACCATCATCGACTGGGCGATGCAGACCCTTAACCGCCGGCGCGCCGAGCAGGGCGAAGCGCCGCTCGACATCAACCTGATACCCCGCGACGACCCGGCCAGCTATGCCTTGCTCAAGCGCAAGGCCACCACCGCGGTATTCCAGCTCGAATCGCGCGGCATGAAGGAGCTGATCGGCCGCCTTTTGCCCGACTGCTTCGAGGACATCATCGCCCTCGTCGCCCTGTTCCGTCCGGGCCCCTTGCAGTCCGGCATGGTGGACGACTTCGTCAACCGCAAGCACGGCAAAGCCAAGGTCGAATACCCGCATCCCAGGCTTGAAGGCATACTCAAGCCCACCTACGGCGTCATCGTCTATCAGGAACAGGTGATGCAGATCGCCCAGGTGCTGGCTGGCTATTCGCTGGGCGGCGCCGACCTGCTGCGCCGCGCCATGGGCAAGAAGAAGCCCGAGGAGATGGCCAAGCAGCGCGAAATCTTCGTCAAAGGGGCGACCGAGCAGGAGGTGGAGGAAAAAACCGCCGCCTACATCTTCGACCTGATGGAGAAGTTCGCCGAATACGGCTTCAACAAATCGCACTCCGCCGCCTACGCCCTGGTGTCCTACCAGACCGCCTGGCTCAAGGCGCATTACCCGGCGGCCTTCATGGCGGCCGTGCTGTCGGCCGATATGGACAACACCGACAAGGTGGTGGTGCTGATCGAGGAATGCCGCGACATGAAGCTGGGCCTGGTGCCGCCCGACGTCAACCATTCGGAATTCCGGTTCACCGTGCGCGACGACGGCGCCATCGTCTACGGCCTGGGTGCCATCAAGGGCGTGGGCGAAAACGCCATCGAGGACATCATCCGCGAGCGGGGCGAACACGGCCCCTACGCCGATCTGTTCGACTTGTGCCGCCGCATCGATCTGCGCAAGGCCAACCGGCGGGTGCTGGAAGCGCTGATCAGGGCCGGTGCCCTGGACGGCTTCGACCCCAACCGCGCCCGCCATATGGCCCAGCTCTCCGACGCGCTCAAGGCCGCCGAGCAGCACGGCGCGATGGAAGAAACCGGCCAGGACGACTTGTTCGGCCTGATGGCCGAGCCGGCTTCGACCAGCCCGGCGCCGATCCCGCAGGAAGCCGTCGAACCCTGGCCGGAAGATCTGCGCCTGTCGCACGAAAAAGCGACCCTGGGGCTTTATCTCACCGGCCACCCCATCGCCCAGTACGAATCTGAACTGGGCCATTTCGTCACCGGCCGCATCGGCAAACTCAGCGTCGAATCGGACGGCCGCAGCTGGGGCCGCAGCAACGAGGTCCGCGCCGTCGTCGCCGGGCTAGTGGTCGATCTGCGCACCAAGCAGAACAAGAACGGCAAGCGCATGGGCTTCGTCACCCTGGACGACCGCACCGGCCGCCTCGAAGTCGCGGTATTCTCGGAAGTCTTCGAGCAATACCGCGAACACCTCAACAAGGACGTGCTGCTGGTCGCCGAAGGCAATTTAGGGATGGACGACTACGCCGGCGTGATGCGCCTGACCGCCGAGCATCTCTACAGCATCGAACAAGCCCGCGCCCGCTACGCCCGGCAGCTGCTGATCCAGTGGCCAGCCCCCGAAGAAGCCCCGCCGGTCGACGAACTGCAAACCCTCATCCAGCCATTCCAGGGCGGCTCCTGCCCCATCGTCATCGAATACCGCAACCGCCACGCGGCATCCCGACTACAACTCGGTGAACGCTGGTCGGCGAAACCCAGCGATGAACTGCTGAACCGGTTGAGAAAAAGACTGGGGACGGAGAGGGTTAGTTTGGTTTATCCGTAAATTGGGATAACCGCGTCAATGGCAACCGGCAGGACTCGCGGCGATGGAAGCACTGAATCGGAAGAGATAAGGTATCCGGATCAGGCTATCTTGTGAATCGGGAAGATAAACAGAAACCACTCAAGCAGTTGTTAGCATTTTGATATGGAGTAAAAAATTGACTGGAAATTTCATATATCTATGGAAAAACGAGCAGTGGAATCATAAAGCGGAATCAACAAATCATAACTCCCACTTACTCACATATGCAGCGAGTGATAAGTTCTCAAAAAATGGTGTCATTGAAAATTCAACCGTGTTTATTGTTTCTGTATTTGGAGGTGTTTTATATTTAGGTGGATATATTCGTGTATTTAAAATTCTCAATAAATTGCAAGCATCTGAATATCTTGGCATTAATGAAGAAGAGTTATGGAAAGCAAAAGAATATATTGTTGCTGAAAAAGGAAAAGAGAACGTTTTTAAATATGATAATGTTGTACCCGATAGCATATCCCATAAAATCGAATTTTATAAAGGAAATGGGTTCGTTAACCCCGTTATAAAACATGGAAAAATTGACGAACAAACTTTCCGTAATGTACGTCGTTTATATTTGGGTGCTGAAAAAAAACTATATGAGCAATTAAAATGCTAAGCAGCGTGTCCCACGACGTGCTGTGCCTAACGGCGTTCCCTACGCCGCACGGCCGCACTTGCGGGACGGTTATTGCCTTCGGCGCCCCAGCCGTCCCCCGTCGACTCGCTCCAGCGACCTTAGAGCCGTCGCCTCCGCATCGCTCCGAGATGACTCTACGGCCTGTTCGGGATGCCTTGCAGGTCACCTACGGACGCAATAAAGCCTGCGCCCTGCGGTGCCCCGCCCGGCCCTGGGCCTTCTGGGGGGCATGGAAAACATCCCGGTCTACCCGCTGCGCGGCTGACCTTTGTTTTCCAGCCTAGTGGGTCAACTTGACGTAATTCCGCTACGCTCCATTGCGCAAGTTATCCTTGTCGTTGGGCACTTCAATCGGTGCGGCATTCATAAACAAAGGCCGTAAGGCGGAACCGGCTCCATCGGGTTCCGCCGGATGGGAAATAGCCAACGGCGCTGAACATGCGCATGGCCGCGTGCCATGGAGCAGGCCTCGGACCGGTCGGGAGGTTTTTTGGCGGATCGCCCTTCGGGCATCCGCCCTACGTTGGCCGGCTAACTGGGCCGTAGGCTGGAATGAACGAAGGGAATTCCAGCATCTTGGTTGATTGCTGGAATTCGTTGTCACTCATTCCAGCCTACAAAGTTTGCGTTACTTCCCGCATAGGATGTGCTAAGCGATAGCGAAGCGCATCCATCGAGATAATCTTTATGCCGCGATATACCCGCTAATCGCATATCAAACCACACCCGCAATTCGACCTGAAATACGCATTCCGGAAGAATCAAACTACGCGAACGGTGCCTCCATAGCGGGCCAGTTTATTATCGCTCGACAACACGGTAGGTTGGGTTAGCGACAGCGTAACCCAACATATCGAAACCGTTGGGTTACGGCTCACGCCTAAGACCGTAAGACGGAACCGGCTCCATCGGGTTCCGCCGGATGGGAAACGGCCAACGGCTCTGAACATGCGCATGGCCTCGTGCCATGGAGCAGGCCTCCGACCGGTCGGGAGGTTTTTTGGCGGATCGCCCTGTCGGGCATCCACCCTACGTTAGCGGGTCAGTCTCGTTTATCCATGAAACAGAACTACCGCCGGACGTAGGGTGATCGAGATTCCAAACCATCGCGCTCGGCCGACGTAGTACAATGATGCAAACGCGCATTGGAATTTCCAGGTTGCGCAGCCGACGGTTCGGCAAGAATGATCCAGCGAACCGACGGTCGCGACCGCCCTCCTCTCCCCCACCGGATAGAAATCCCAGCATACGCCGAGGCCTGGCAAGGCCATCGCCCGGTGTCGGGCTGCCTATCGTGGGCCGTGGAATTCTGCACCGTCTTCCATCAATCTTTCTAATTCGGACATACCCTTGCTATCCACCGCTAACATCACCATGCAATTCGGCGCCAAGCCGTTGTTTGAAAACGTTTCCGTCAAATTCGGCGACGGCAACCGCTACGGCCTGATCGGCGCCAACGGCTGCGGCAAATCCACCTTCATGAAAATCCTGGGTGGCGACCTGGAGCCCACCGCCGGCAACGTCTCCCTGGATCCCAACGAGCGCCTGGGCAAACTGCGCCAGGACCAGTTCGCCTTTGAGGACAATCGCGTATTGGACGTGGTGATGATGGGGCATAAGGAGATGTGGGAAGCCATGGCGGAACGCGATGCGATCTATGCCAACCCGGAGGCCTCCGAGGACGACTACATGCGCGCCGCCGAGCTGGAAGCGGTGTTTGCCGAATACGACGGTTACACGGCGGAATCCCGCGCCGGCGAACTATTGCTGGGGGCGGGCATACCCCTGGAGCAGCACGACGGCCCCATGAGCGCCGTGGCGCCGGGCTGGAAGCTGCGCGTGCTGCTCGCCCAGGCCCTGTTCTCCAACCCGGACATCCTGCTGCTGGACGAACCCACCAACAACCTGGACATCAACACCATACGCTGGCTGGAAAACGTGTTGAACGAACGGGGCAGCTCCATGGTCATCATTTCCCACGACCGCCACTTCCTGAACAGCGTCTGCACCCACATGGCGGACATGGACTACGGCGAACTGCGGGTCTATCCGGGTAATTACGACGACTACATGATCGCCTCCACCCAGGCGCGCGAACGCCTGCTGGCGGACAACGCCAAAAAGAAGGCCCAGATCGCCGAACTGCAAAGCTTCGTCAGCCGCTTCTCGGCCAACGCCTCCAAGGCCAAGCAGGCGACTTCCCGCGCCAAGCAGATCGAAAAGATCCAACTGGAGGACATCAAGCTTTCCAGCCGGGTCAATCCCTTCATCCGCTTCAACCAGGACAAGAAGCTCTACCGCCTGGCCCTGGAGGTGAAAGATCTGGCCAAGGGCTACGGCGAGACCCCGCTGTTCCAGGGCCTGAACCTGATGGTGGAGGTCGGTGAGAAAGTGGCCGTCATCGGCCCCAACGGCATCGGCAAGTCCACCCTGCTGCGCACCCTGGTCGGCGAACTGACGCCGGATGCGGGCGAGGTCAAATGGTCGGAAAACATCAATCTGGGCTATTTCGCCCAGGACCATGCGGCCGACTTCGCCGAAAATCTGAATCTGTTCGACTGGATGAGCCAATGGAAGCGCGAATCCGATGACGAACAAGCGGTGCGCGCCACCCTGGGCCGGCTGCTGTTCTCCCAGGACGAAAGCAAGAAATCCGTGCAGGTGTTGTCCGGCGGCGAACAAGGCCGCATGCTGTTCGGCAAACTGATGCTGCAGCAGCCCAATATTCTGGTGCTGGACGAACCCACCAACCACCTGGACATGGAGTCCATCGAGTCGCTCAACACCGCGCTGGAAAACTATCCCGGCACGCTGATCTTCGTCAGCCACGACCGCGAATTCGTGTCCTCGCTGGCCACCCGCATCATCGAATTGACCCCGCAGGGCGTGGTCAACTTCAGCGGCAATTACGACGACTACTTGCGCAACCAGGGAGTGGAATAATCCGCTCCAACCGCCGCTCACCTCACCCCCTGTCGACCCACTGGGTGACGCGGACGATCCGAGCGCGAAATTTACGCGCAAGCGTTATTCGCATGAAAGGATCGTGTGGATGCGGGACTCTACACCTTCGGGCGGGACATCCCGCCCGCCGAGCTCGAAGTGCGCACTTCAGTCCCAACGCTAGGGGTCGTCAACAGCATCGCCACGCTTTCCATCATCCTCACCGGCGCGGCGCTGGTCCGGCGGCGCCGACCATCCTTTTCGTCTCCCTCGCCCAAACCATGCTGTACCGCAGGGCCGGCATCGTCCGGCCGCAATTCTCGCCCCGGACGCCGGCGGCTGCGAGCTCTTCCTGCTGGCCCTGACCCGCGCTTCCGCAAGATCCCCGGCGCGCTGGCCTGAGCCGGCATTTTGAGGGCGATTGCCGGTAGTTGGGCTCCGGCATACGGTATTCCCTTACCACCGCCGACCCGCATACGATAAGCAAGATACGGCTGACCGAAAGACGCGACCCTGTTCCAGTGCTTTATCGCGCGGCCATGCAACTTCTAATGGGCGACTAAACTTAAGTTTCGACTCCTTACATTTCGCGACGAACCTGTTTCTATGAATGATCAACCCGGCCGTGGCCTCGTGTACGTGGTGGATGACGATCCGTCGGTTTTAAGGATGCTGGAAGCCTTGATCGGCTCCATCGATCTCAGCGTCCGGGCATTTTCCAATGCCGCCGATTTCCTAGAGATCTACCAGCCGGCTGTTTGCGAATGCCTGGTCTGCGATATGCGCATGCCCGAGATAGGCGGGCTGGAATTGCAGAAGCGGCTGCTGGCCAAAGGCGCCACCTTGCCGATCATCTTCCTCACCGGCCATGCCGAGGTGGCATTGGCGGTCGAGTGCATGAAAAACGGGGCGTTCGACTTCGTCGAAAAACCCTTCGGGGCGCAGGCCTTGCTCGACAAGGTTCAGCAGGCATTGGAGCGCAGCTGCCGTCTGCACGCCGAGCGCCGGCACCGCTCAACCATCGAGGCGAGATTGGCGTTGCTGACGCCCAAGGAACAAAAAATCGCCAAATTGGTATCGGAAGGAAAGTCGAGCCGGGATATTTCGGAGATCGTGGGCTGTAGTGTGCGTACCGTGGAAAATCACCGAGCCCATATCCTGGAGAAACTGCACGTGAACTCCACGGTCGAGCTGGTGCGGCTCTTCCTGTAACACCGCTCAGCGCATCGCAAAGCGGCTGCCGGCCAGCATTTCGCGCAGGCTGTCATCCGCTCGTCGCCCGTGTCGCATCAGCCAGGGCGCACCCTTGACCCATTCGGTGATGGGCTCCACCAGCGTCATGAATGCGCTGACGAGCGAGGGATCCAGCTTGCCCTCCTCGGTTTCGCTGCGCATCATCTGCAAGGCGGCCGCTATCGGCAAACCCTTCTTGTAGGGCCGCTCGCTGATAAGGGCGTCGAAGACATCGAGGATCTGGAATACCCGCGCGAGATAGGGAATGTTCTCTCCGGCGAGGCCATCCGGGTAACCCCTGCCGTCCCACCGCTCATGGTGATAGCGGATGATGTCCAGCGTCAGGGTCATGGAATGCAGCCGCTTGCAGATTTCCGCCCCGATGAGCGGATGCTTGCGCATTATGACCCACTCCTCCTCGTCCAAGGGGCCGTTCTTCAACAGGATGGCATCCGGCACGGCGATTTTCCCGATGTCATGCAGCACCGCCCCGTGGCGCAAAGCCGCCCGCTCCCGAAAAGGCAGATTGAGGGCTTCGCCAAACAGCGCTCCGAGATGGGCCAAACGGGCACAGTGGTCTCCGGTCCCGTGGTCACGCGCTTCCACCATTTGCGCCATGGTGTAGAGCACGGATTCGGCGTCGTCGAGCTGGTCGGTGATGCGCTTGCGCTGGGCCGCTCCCCGCACGCGCGCTTCCAGCTCCATGGGCGAACACGGCTTGGCGACGAAATCATTGGCGCCGGCGTGCAGGCAGTCGACGACGTCGCTCAGACCGTTGCGCCCCGTGAGCATGATGATGGGCATCAACTTGAACGAGGGCCGAACGCGGATGGCGCGACAGACTTCCGGCCCGGTCATGTCCGGCAGGTTGTAGTCCAGAAGGATGACATCGAAATCCGCCTGTTCGAGACAAGCGAGGGCGTCCCGTCCGCAATTGGCCGCTAGGACCTGATAGCTGTGATCGTCCAGAATGTGGCGCATCAAGCGAATCTGCTGATCATCGTCATCCACCAACAGGATGCCGTAAGGCCCCCGCTCGAAATCGGCAGTATTGTGGTGACTCGCGGGCTGGACTGAATGCATATGGCTCATGACGGTCTCCTGGGGCTGCGCTGATTCAGGCGGCTCCAGTTTTCGCCAGGGCAACGCCGCCGGACAGAGTGGTTCTACTCATTCCACGCTGTTGTTTTTTCTTACTCCCGCGGCTGTACGCTGCCGGATGAAGGCAGCAATTCGTTCACCGCCTCGAACAGCTTGACCATGGGCACGGGTTTCAGGAGGAACTTGCTGATCCCGTGCTGCCGCGCGGTGGACTCGTCGATCTCGTTGCTGTAGCCGGTGCACAGTATCACCGGTAGGACCGGACTCAGCCTGAGCAGCTCGCGGGCCAGCTTGGCGCCGGTCAAACCGGGCATGGTCTGGTCCGTGATCACCAGGTCGTAGGCCGCCGGCTCCGCGCGGAAGACGGAGAGGGCTTCGCGCGGGTCGGTGAACCCGCTGACTTTGCAGCCGATGTTTTCCAGCAAGTCCCGGGTAAAACTCACGATGGAAGGCTCGTCATCCACCACCATCACGCGCCCCCTGACCCGGGGTGCCAAGCCAGGCGCCGCGTGCGGGCCGAAAAATGTCATGGCTTCGATGGCCGGGGCGACGGCCGGGAAATAGACCCGGAATTCCGCTCCCCGCCCGCCGCCCGAGATCACCTCGACGTGCCCTCCGGCCGCATGGACGATGCCGTGTAATACCGACAGACCCAAGCCCGTCCCCCGGCCGACCTCCTTGGTCGTGAAAAAAGGTTCGAACAGGCGGGAAATGTGCTTGGCCGGGATGCCGTGTCCCTGGTCCTTGATCGATATCATGACAAACTCGCCTTGAAAGTCGTAATGACACGAGGAGCAAACCCGGTGGGTATCGAAAAATACCGCGTTGACCCTGATATCCATACGCCCTTTGCCCTGCGTGGCATCCCGGGCGTTGATGCCAAGATTCATCAATACCTGATGGAGTTGGACCGGATTGATGCGGATATTGGGAAGATGATCGGGCAGCTCCAGGGTGACGGATAGCGATGAAGGAAAGGTCGCGCGGAACAGCTTGGTGATCTCTTTCACCACGGGGGCGACCAGAATGACATCCGCGGTCACCGCTTCCGAACGGCTAAACGCGAGGAGCTGGGCCACCAGCGCTTTTGCCCGCTCCGCCGCCAGATGGATTTCCGCCAGATAGGTCACCAGCTTGGGCGAGAGCCCGTTTCCGCTGTTCATCTGGGCCAGTTCGGTATACCCCAGGATAGCGGCCAGAATATTGTTGAAATCATGGGCGATCCCGCCGGTGAGTTGGCCGATGGACTCCATCTTCTGGGTCTGCTGCAACTGTCCTTCCAGCTTAAGCCGCTCGGTGACGTCGACGCCGACCCCCCAATAAGCCCAGCCCGGAATGGGAAACTGCGCACTCACATTCGACCATTCTATGGTCCGCGTGGTCCCGTCCTTACCGGTCAGGCTGCCGCTCCAATCGTGATGGGGAACATCACGGACCTCCCATTCCGCCTTCATGCGCTCACGCAGCGAAGAATCGGGGTACAGCATTTCCAATGCGTGCGGATTGCCGATGATTTCCTCCGCGCTGTAACCGGTGACCCGCTCGCATTCGCTGTTCCAACCCACGATGAGGCCGTTTTCGCAGTATGCGGTCATGAGGATGGGCATGTTTTCGACGATCGCCCGGAGACGAGCCTCGCTGATCCGCAGCGACTCCTCGGCCCGGACGCGCTCGGTCAAGTCATTAAATATGACTAGGGCCCGACTCCCGAAGCGTCCCATGGAGACTTCGACATCACGGTGACTGCCATCCAGGCAGGTGACCCGAGCGCTTAGAGGTGCGGTGGCCGACTGCCCCAAACAATCGGCTGTCCTGGCCTCACGGCTCCATGCCTGCTTGATGCGCCTGCGCTCCAGCGGGTCCGGATAGGCGCGCTCCCACCAGGAGCCGATGTCCCATACTTCGTTCACCGTATAGCCGAATTTCTCGGTGAAGGATTTGTTCATCAACAGCACCCGATTCGAGGCGTCGGCCGTGAGCACCAGTTTCGGTATCGGTGAAGTCTCCACCAGGCCACGGAACAGGGACTCGTTTTCGCGCAGCTGGTCTTCCGCCTGCTTGCGTTCGCTGATGTCCCGGATGATGCTGGAAACGAGCAGGCCATCGGGCGTCGCCAGCTGACTCAGGCGGACTTCGACGGGAAATTCCGTACCGTCCTTCGTTACCCCATACACCTCGAGACTGGTCCCCATGGCCCGCACGCTGGGGTTGGCGAAATAGCGGCGGCTATGCTCGGGATGTTTGGCCCTGAAACGTTCAGGGATGAGCACTTCAATCGGCTGTCCCTGAAGCTCGTGACGCGGATAGCCGAACAAGGTTTCCACCTGAGAATTGACCAGCACGATGCGATTGCTTTCGTCGGCGATGACCATGGCATCCGGGGCCGATTCCAGCAGGTGGCGGAAAGTCTGTTCGGCCCGCCTGCGCGCGCTGATGTTGAGAAACGACACCGCCGCGCCGGCAAGTTTCCCGCTGGCCGAAATGATGGGTGCGGCGCTGATCTCGACCGGAATTTCGGATGACCGACTGCGGTCAAGGAGAATCACGGGCTGGTCGGAAGAAAATGCCGGTTGCCGGTGCAGCGCGGTCCCCGACAGATAGTTCACCGGGGCGCGACTCGCCTCATCCGCCAACATCAGGACCCGCTCCAGCGCCTGACCTTGAGCATCCTCGATGCACCAGCCGGTCATTACCTCGGCCTTCGGGTTCATGAAACGAACTCGGCCAGCCACATCGGTCGCGATGACCCCTTCAGCCACGCTATTCAGTATGGTGTGGAAGGTGAAGTGGCTTTCCTTCAGATTCTGTTCGAGCGAGTGACGATGCAAGGCCATCTCAATGGCCATCAGCAAGTCCCGCTCCCGAAAGGGTTTCAGGATATAGCCGAAAGGAGCGGTCAGCTTGGCGCGTTCGAAAGTGGCTTGATCCGAGTGCGCGGTGAGAAACACGACCGGAATCTCCCACCGCCGGTAGATATGCTCGCCGGCTTCGATTCCGTCCATCCGCCCCTTGAGCCGGATGTCCATGAGGACGAGGCCGGGGCGCGTCTGTTCCGCAGCCGCGATGGCTTGCCGTCCGGTATCGGCGACGCCGACGACTTCGTAGCCCAAGCGCGTCAGACGGTCCCGTATCTCCTCGGCGACGAGAGCTTCGTCCTCGACCACCAGGACGCGCGCGTGCGCGTCCGTATCAGTGTGTTTTGTCGTCATGGTCGATCCGCAAGGTCAGGCGTGCTTGGGTACCGGGGTGTGCAGGCAGCAATTCGAACCGCGCATCGATCTGCCGCGCCAAGGATCGGATCAGACGCAACCCCAGGGAGGGACTCTTTTCCACGACCAGGTCCGGGGGCAGACCGATACCGTCGTCGGCGACGATCAGCACGCCGGTGCCGTCCTCATTGCAGTGCAATGCCAGGTCGATCCGGCCGCCGCGACTGCCCGGAAACGCGTGTTTGACCGCATTCGTCACCAGTTCGTTGAGGATCAGGCCGCAAGGAACCGCCAGGTCTATGCTCATCCGGACCGGGGCCATGTCTGTGCTCAGATGAATCTCTCCGGCAGGCAGACTGTAACTCTGGACCAACTGAACACTCAGCCGGCGCGCATATTCGGCGAAGTCCACCGCCGCCAGATTTTGCGATCCGTACAAGGATTCGTGCACCAGCGCCATGGAGCGCACGCGGTCCTGGCTTTCCTTGAGGATCTTGATGGTCGGTTCATCGCTGGTATAGGTCGCCTGCAGGTAGAACAGGCTGGAAATGACCGCGAGATTGTTCTTGACCCGGTGGTGTATCTCCTGAAGCAAGACTTCTTTTTCCCTCAGCGAGTCGAGAATTTTCTGTTCGACGCGCTTGCGCTCGCTGATGTCGCGAACGATCTTGGAAGCGCCGATCACGTTGCCCCGCATGTCCTTGACCGGCGAGGTCGTCAGCCACACGTCGACGATGCTGCCGTCCTTGCGCAGGCGTACAGACTCGTAGGGCTCCACCCGCACGCCCAGGCGGATGTGTTCCAGTATCCGCGACTCTTCGTCCGCGTGTTCGGGTGGTATCAACAGGGTGACGTGCTTGCCTATCACTTCTTCGGCGCGATAGCCGAATAGACGCTCGGCCGCGGGGTTCCAACTCAGGATCACGCCGTTCAGATCCTTGCCTATGATCGCATCGGCGGCCGATTCGACGATGGCGGCGAGCCGGGCCCGCGCCTCGTCCGCCCGATTGCGATCGCTGACATTGCGCACGGCGCAGAGAACCTGCCGACCCTCTTCCGTTTCCACGGGACTGAGCATGATGTCCACGGGAAACTCGCTGTCGTCCTTCCGTCGGCCGAACAACTCGAAGCCCGCTCCCATTGGTCGCGGACGAGGTCCGCGCTGATAACCGGAGCGATGCCCGACGTGGCCGGTGGCGAAACGCTGGGGGATGAGGATCTCGATGGTTCTCCCTATGAGTTCATCCCGGTTGAAGCCGAACATCTGCTCGGTCTGAGCGTTCGCGCGGGTGATGTATCCCGCTTCGTTAACCACGAGCAAAGCATCGGGCGTGTATTCGAAAATACGCTCGTAAATATCCATATTCATCTGGTGTTCCGCGGGCTTTCTTACGGTCAAGGCTGGCGTCCACGATGGTGATTCGTTGAGTTCGGGAAGCATAGGGGTAAAACCCGCTACCGGTCATGAGTAGTCCTACTCATCGTCACCGGTGAGATGCGGGACAACAATGGATCGGGTGACGGCGTATCCCAACCGGGGAACCGCCGTTGGCCATTTCTGCCCAGAGTTCCATAACCATAATCGGGCTTAAAACCCGAGCCGGAGCGCACCATGACCATCCCCAACCTGATATTCGGCAAACTGTTTTCCTCCGAGCGGCTCAACGAATCGGTGCGCATCACAGAAAAACTGACCCGGCGGGACCTCGACGTTCCCATCGACTGTGAACAGCAGGATCAATACACCCCGCTCATGCGCGCACTCGAAGCGCTGCGCCAGTCGCTGGTGCGGGAACAGCGCATGATCGCGGCCCTGGACACCGTGATGCCCAACGTCATGATCGCCGATGCCGATCTGAACATCGTCTACATGAATCGCACCGGACAAAAGCTGATGGAGGAGTGCGAAGCGGATTTGCGCAAAGTATTGCCGCACTTCAACGCCCGAAATCTGATTGGCGTCAATATCGACAGTTTCCACAAGAATCCGGCCCACCAAAGAAACCTGTTAGGCAATCTGAATGCACCCTATCAGACCCGCATTGCGGTGGGGGCGCGCAAATTCTCCCTCATGGCGCAACCGCTGCGCGACGACAGGGGTAAGCGCCTGGGCACGGTGGTGGAATGGAGCGACCGCACCGTCCTGGATCAAGCCGAACATCGTACCCATCTGCTGGAAACCGCACTGGAAACGGTCAACATGAGCATCATGATCGCCGATCAGGATTGCAATCTCGTTTATCTGAACCCGGCCGCCCGCCGACTGTTCAAGGATATGGAGCCACAGTTGCGATCCGTCTATCCGAATTTCGCGTCCGATCGCCTGCTCGGCAGCAACATCGACCTGTTCCACAAAAACCCTGCCCATCAGCGCAACCTCTTGGCCAATCTGAAGGGCACGCACCGAAGCAAAATATCCCTGGCCTCGTATACCCTGGAATTCACCGCCAATCCGGTCATCGATGATAAGGGGCAACGCTATGGCACCGTGGTGGAGTGGAGCGACCGTACCCCGCAGGAGGCTTTCGATAATCAAATCTTCAAGATGTTCGACGGGGTCATGCAGGGAAATTTGGGGGTACGCATGGACGTCGAAACCATCCCCCCGTCGGGGAGCGTCCAACGCAAGACCGCGGAAGGGGTCAATACGATACTGGATGCCGTGGTCAATCCGCTGAACGTGGCGTCATCCTATGTCGCGCGCATCGCCCTCGGCGACATCCCGCCCCGGATCACCGACGAGTACCAAGGCGACTTCGACGCCATCAAGAACAACTTGAACACCTGCATCGACGCGGTCAATGCCCTGGTCGAAGACGCCGACATGCTGTCTCGGGCGGCACTGGCAGGACACATCCAGACGCGCGCCGACGTGAGCAGGCACCAGGGCGATTTCCGCAAGATCGTGGAAGGCGTGAACGCCACCTTGGCGACCATCGTCGATCCCATCATCGCCGTCAAGGAGGCCACGGATTCCATCAACACGGCCGCCCAGGAAATCGCCGCCGGCAACGCCGACCTCTCGCAACGGACCGAAGAACAGGCCTCCAGTCTGGAGGAAACCGCCTCCAGCATGGAAGAATTATCATCCACCGTGAAACAGAACGCCGACAATGCCAAACAGGCGAATCAGATGGCGCTGGCGGCTTCCGAAGTGGCGGTCAAGGGCGGCAACGTGGTGCAACAAGTGGTCGGCACCATGTCCTCCATCAACGAGAGTGCGCGCAAGATCGTCGACATCATCAGCGTCATCGACGGCATCGCCTTCCAGACCAACATCCTGGCGCTCAACGCAGCGGTGGAGGCAGCGCGGGCCGGCGAGCAGGGCCGTGGCTTCGCGGTGGTGGCCGGTGAGGTACGCAACCTGGCGCAACGCTCGGCCGCCGCGGCCAAGGAAATCAAGTCCTTGATCAACGACTCCGTCGACAAGGTTGACGGTGGTGTCAAGCTGGTGGAAGAAGCCGGGCACCGGATGGACGAAATCGTGGTCGCCGTGCGTCGCGTAACCGACATCATGGCTGATATCGCCGCCGCTTCGGCGGAGCAGAGTTCCGGCATCGAGCAGGTCAACCAGGCGATCACTCAGATGGACGACGTCACCCAGCAAAACGCCGCATTGGTTGAGCAGGCTGCCGCCGCAGCCGAATCGCTGGAACAGCAGGCAAGTAGCCTGGCCGCCACC
Organism: Methylococcus sp. EFPC2; assembly: GCF_016925495.1. NCBI lineage: Bacteria > Pseudomonadati > Pseudomonadota > Gammaproteobacteria > Methylococcales > Methylococcaceae > Methylococcus > Methylococcus sp. EFPC2. Next base: position 1,608,342 of record NZ_CP070491.1, read on the forward strand.
ATCGCGCACTTTCATCTAGAGAACGGCACCACGCACCACCCTCGCCTACCCTCTCGCAAACCGCTTCAGGCGCATGCGCTCGGCCATGGTAGGCGGTCCCTTCCTGCCAAGACCATGCAAGCTGCGATCAGCCCTCCCCGTCATGATGGTACGGACGACTGGACAGAGTTTTAATCCCCTATTCACAAGTATCTGGGACAGCCATGAATTGGGGGGCGGCGAGAAAACGGATGAACCTCCCCCTCGCTACGGCATCATGACGGTAAAGCCTCACCATCCCATATGACAGCGAGAAGCACGACTCCGACGGCGGCAAATAGTCGGAGGAGGCTCTCAGGACAGAGTCCCCGGTTTGCCACGCTCGTATGTTGCTCGCCGAGACTCATACTTGCGCTCAAATAAATAAATTGGTTAAATAATCGACTCAGGGCCGTTAGCTCAGTCGGTAGAGCACCGCACTTTTAATGCGATGGTCGTGCGTTCGAGTCGCACACGGCCCACCATATCTAAAATGACTGCCGGAATTTTGCCGGATTCGCGTTTCTCAGGCGCATCGAATCAGGGTGAGTTCCGGCTTCTTTTTTTCCTCGCAGAGCAATTCCACGCAGGCTATCAGATTGGCGATTTCGACCTTGCTGTAGTGCGTGGTGATGCGCCCGGCGTGGTGGCCGAGCAGATCCTGTCGGTCCTCGAACGATACGCCCGCCGCCCGTAGACGCATGCCAAACGTGTGGCGTAGATCGTGGATACGCACACCCTGCAGGTTCACCGCTTTGCGTCCCTTGCTCCATGCTTTTCCGCCCATGCGTCCGAGTTTTCCGCCCTCGTAGCCGAAAACGAACTCGCCCGCTTTCCCACGCCGACTGTCTACGATGGCCCGGGCGACCGCATTGAGCGGTACGATACGCTCGTGCCCATTTTTGGCGGCGTCCTCCTCGATGATGAAAACGCTGGCGTCGCGGCCCTGTACCTTGCACTCGGCATCCCACCGTAGGCCGCAAATTTCCTGGTCTCGCATGCCGGTGTTTAACGCAAACAAGACCATTTCGCTGAGGTAGCCCGGCAGTGCCTTGAGGATGGCCTGCTGCCCCGACCAGCTGATGGGCCTGGGTTTTCGTTTTTCGCCTTTGGGCACGGGCAACAACGGCACGGTGTCCAGCCAAGCGCGCCCTTGTTCGTCTCGCCACAGCCGCGCCGCCAGTGTTAGTACCCGGCGAACGACGGCGATGTCGCGCGTGAGCGTCCCCGCCGAGATGCCGGCCCGGCGACGGTCTTTGATGAAACCGTCGAGGCTCCCGGAGTGGATGCGCGATAACTCCAGTGCCCCTATGTAGGGCATGATTGCCGTGAGTGTGGTGATATCCCTGTCCAGGCTTTTTTTGTGCTCCTCTTCGATATAGCGCGCCGCCGCCTGGTCGAACGTGTAGTTGATGCGTTCGCCGTAGATCGTGATGCGGCGTATCTGCTCGATGCGGCGCGCTAGGTAGCGCTCGGCGGCGTCAAGTTCCGTCTCTCCAGTGCTCTCGAAAATGCGCTGACCGCCGATTGTTTTTTCAATGTGCCAGGTTTCGCCCCTTTTTCTAAGGCCGGGGGTTGGTTTTGCCATTTCAATTCCTCCTGTTTACTGCCCGGCTTTCCGTTCGCAGCTTTAAACCCAGATTGTTCATTAGCCGCTTGCGACCAGCGTAGGAATAACTGGTGGACCGGAGGCATTGGCCCATAGGCCAGAAAACCAGGCGCGTTTTCGGCGAGGGACGGAGAGCATCAACCGGTTCTGGCTGGCGTCGTTGTGCCACGATCCGCCGATGGCGAGCACCAGGCCGTGCAGGGTGGAAAGCGTATGCTGCACGCGTGATCGCATCACCGCCTGGCGAAACAGGCTCATCAGGTTGTAGGCGAGCATGGCGAAACCCAGCGCGGCTTCCGTCGCCCAAAAGTCCTGGAGGTTGAAGGCATCGACCCCGAAGTCGGCCTTCAGTTCCTTGATCCGGTTCTCGCAGTCCGCCCGGCCGCGATAGGTGCGCCAGACCTCCACCATGGGCAGTTCGAGGGTGGTCACGAAGGCGCCATAGTGCCAGCCCTGAATGTCCGGGTCGTCCGCAAACAGTGACAGGTTCTTGCCGGGCGCTTCCCGGCGCTTGATCGACTGACGGACCACAATCAGGCGCCGGGGTGTTGACCAACCGGCCGCGCAATAGCGCAACTCCGTCAGTTCCAGTCCCGTTTCCAACGCCCACCAACCCGTGGCCTGGTAGATCGTGCGTTGCAGCGGCTGAGTGAGCCGGGCGGCGATGATGTAAGGAATCTGCTTGCCTTCCAGCTTCGAAAAGACGGCCTCATCGAAGAAGCCGCTGTCGGCGCGCAACAAGCCAACGACCTTCTCGCCCAGATGATGCAAGGTCGATTCGAGAAACTGCAGGACGTTGTTGGCACTGTGCGCATTGCCCGGCCGCAACCAGAAGTTGGCCACCATCCTCGCCTCGGCGACAAAGGCCAGCAAAGGGTGATGGCTTGCTCGGCCTCTCCGGCCTGGGCTGTAGCCGCGCGTGGCGCCCTCCTGCACACCGTTGCGGGTAATCACCGTGGAATCCACGTCCAGAGTCACCCGCTTCAGCTCCGTGATGTTGCCGAAGAACCAACGGTGCGCCTCAGCCTGGACCTGTTCGTTGGCGAGCATGTCGAAACGGCCAAACAGTCGCAGGATGGCCTTGTGGCCGGCTGCGTGCGGCCAACCGAACAATCGAGTCAGTGTACTGTCCATCCGCACCGTCTCGGCATGCGCGAACCGGCAAGCGCCACACCAGATCGAAACGATGAATTGCTCGATCAACTGCACTGGCGGATAACCCCGGTTGGATCCCGGTGCCGGTAAACCCCAGCCCGCCACAGCCTCTCGAAACCCCATGCCGTCGAGCATGCGTTTCAGCAGCGCCAATCCACCCCATGCCGTGACTTCCCGGTCGCTGAAACTCACCGAAAACCCGTCCCCTCTGAGTGTCGACTGTACCATCGATGCCACCTATGTCGTTGATCCCGCGAATCTTCCGCTAATGGTATCCATTAGAACCCACTCGGTTGCCCATCGCCTCCGAGGGTCTACAGCTTGCCTCGAAATCCCCCCAAAGGCCTAATGAACAATCTAGGTTCATGCGTCTTTGTGCTTGCTACCCACGGGCGACGCGTGACCAATGGACAAGAATTCGTTTCCGCAAAAGGACGTTTCCGGCCGGTTCGCCTCGACGGCCGTTTCCCGCTCCAAGGTGGCTTGGTTTGTAGAACGGGAGGACGGGACCCAGGCGCTTAGGGCGGGCGGGAAAATAACGGGCGCGGTTTGGATGTTCCGGAGGCTGGCAAAAAAGTCCGGCTCAGGCGGGAGTTCCTGAACCGGATACAGGGGGAGCGCCAACCGAGCGCGGAGAAATTGGAAGTCGTCAAGGCCGTTCACGGCTTGGCCTCATCGGCGGAGGCCAAAGGGACGGAGGAGGCAGGGCTGTAAAGCGCGTCAATACGTTCGCGGTAGACGGCAATCACGTGCGATACACCGGGATATTCGTCTAAAAGACGTTCGATACCGGAAAGCTCACCTTGAGCATAGGCACCGACCGCGCCGGCCTCGTCTGGCGTACGGCTCTTGCGATAAGCGGACTCGGCACCAGAAGCAATGCGTTCGCACGTTTCGCGTAACGTAGCGAGCGATAGGTGGTACATCGTCACAAAGCCCCCTTGCGGCCACGAATGGCGCGTGACGCGGCAATCGCAGATTCAGCGCGACGCTTGCGGGCATCCAGGCCATGCAAGACATGGCCTAGTTCGCCCACACACTTCGCGCAAGCCGCCACGACAGAGCCTGTCGAGCTGTACCAGCGATCACAGTAAGGGCACTGGATGCGGGCCTTCATAAGAAAACCTCCTGCTCCAGTGCCTGCTTGAAGAGCAACGCGACGTTAACGAGCTTGTGTTTGCCAACAACAACACACGGAATCTGGCCGCGGTCAGCCCAACCGTCGACGACACCCACACTGACACCTACCAATTGCGCAAATCGCTCACGGTGCATGTAAGGCACGTCCGGCGACACGTGAACCGGGGAAAGAACTTGGTTTTCATCCGGTTGCGTCATATGCTTTTCTCCATATCGTCACTTTGCGTTACATTGCTTTATTTGCTTGCAATATTAGCATCCAACATATGCAATTGCAATAATTGCAATCACAAAAGTTTCAGGCGTGAACATACAAGACAGGCTAATAACGCTTATAGAGCGGTCAGGAATGACCCCTACCGAGCTAGAAAAAACGACCGGTATTGACCGGATGAGATGGTCAAACGTGAAAAGGAAAAGCATCCGAGCCACAGGCGAACACCTAGAAGCAGCCGGAAAACTTTGGCCCGAATACGCCTACTGGTTAATTACAGGAAACGCGAGACCGGAACACGGAGACATAAGCCCCGAAATAGAGGACGCCAGAAAAAAACTTCACGAGGTTGGCTAGTCGCTCAAAAAGTCACCGAGCGATGGAAAAAGGACAGGGAAGATTAACTATGAGCAACAAGAACGGGACGACAAGAGGACATACGGAATGAAACTCGCCGTTCAGATCGCCTGCGGGATCGTCATTGCCGCCGTAACAATAGGCCTCAGCAACACCCTAACCAATCTAGGGACCTCATCTGCCTTTGATTGGTTACATACGAAAAACCAACAGAAAATCGAAGAAGAGAGACGAAAAACGATGATCGCGGCCGAGGAACAACGGCGGATCAACGAAAAAATTGCCAGGGAGCGAGCGGAAGAAAACGCACGAAAACAGGCCGAACTCGCCCGCTTGGCCCAGGAGAAGGAACAAGCATGGACCAAATACTTCATCCCCTCAGCCAGATGTAAACGAGCGAAGACGGAGAATGTCGCGTGGTCACGATTCATGGAATGCCACAACGAAGAGTCCCAGCAACGACGCGAGTTCGAAGCCGCCTATAAAGGCGATGCCAAAACCTTCGAGGAAACCGTCTTAAAGAGACGGATTCAACAAAGAAACCCAGCCAAAGATGAAGCAGCCGACCAATGTGAACATTGGAAGGAGCTATGGCAGACGACCGGAGCTACCGAGAGAACGGACATAGTTGCAGAGAATATGGGGGCGTCAGAATTTCTGTGTGTGAGGCGTGAGTAGACTTTTCCACGGTGACGGCTGCCGAAGGTCCGTTCAGACCGTAGGCAGAGGGCGCGGTGGCAAAGTCGGTGGTCATTTTATCCGCGAGCCGCTTCAAAGCGTTCAGCGTAGAGGATGGCGAATTGGTTCATGGCGTCCTTCCAATCCTTGGCCGCCCGTCCCCAGTCGGCCGTAATGTTGCGCAAGGCCAGCCAGATCAGCTTGCTGGCAGCATCGTCGCTCGGGAAATGGCCACGCGTCTTGAGGATCTTGCGCAGTCGGGCGTTGATGCTCTCGATGGCATTGGTCGTGTAGATCACCCGGCGGATGGCGGGCGGGAAGGCAAAGAAGGGAATCACCCGGTCCCAGGCCCGCCGCCAGGCGGCGACCACGGTCGGGAATTTCTCACCCCAGAGGCCTTGCTCGAACGCGTCGAGTTCGGCCAGCGCGGCTTCGGCGCTGGGCGCGGTGTAGATCGGCTTGATCGCTGCCGCCAGTGCCTTACGGTCCTTCCAACTCGCGTAGTCGAGGCTGTTGCGAATCAGATGCACGATACAGGTCTGCAGCGTGGTCGCTGGGAAAACGGCGGCCAAGGCCTCGGGCATGCCCTTCAGGCCGTCGGTGACGGCGATCAGGATGTCGACCACACCGCGCGTCTTGAGGTCATTGAAGACCTTCATCCAGAACTTGGCGCCCTCGGTGTTCTCGATCCACAACCCGAGGATGTCGCGCGTGCCGTCTGGCAGAACAGCCAAGGCCAGGTAGATCGCCTTGTTGCGGACCACCGCCTCCTCGCGAATCTTGACCCGCAGAGCATCGAAGAACACCACCGGATACATGGCTTCGAGCGGGCGTGACTGCCAGGCGGTGACCTCGGCCATCACCGCATCGGTGACTGAACTGATGAATTCCGGTGAAACCTCGGTGCCGTACTGCTCGGCCAGGAAGCCCTGAATCTCGCGCACCGTCATGCCCCGGGCGTACATGGCCACGATCTTGTCATCGAAACCGGTGAAGCGCCGCTCGTGCTTAGGGATAAGCAGGGGTTCGAAGCTGCCCTGACGGTCGCGCGGGATGTCGATCCGAAGCGGCCCGTCTTCGGTCAGCACCGTCTTGCCGGTCACCCCGTTGCGGTGATTGCCCACCTCGCCGGGCTTGTCGGCGCCGGGTGGGTAACCCAGGTGATGGCTGAGTTCGGCGCCCAGTGCACGTTCGATCAGCGCCTTCTTGAACGCCATCGAGGCGGCATTGATCGCCTCGGCGTCCATCGGGCCACTGACCATCTGGTCTATGAGTTCTTTCGGAATGCTGGGCAGCGCCGCTGCCGGTTTCTTCTTGCTCGTCTTGCTTGGCATACATGCTCCTTAACAACATGTTATGCCTCACACACAAAATTTCTGACAGGCTCGAGAACATCCGTAAATATTGCAGGTAACGAAATGATCACCGGTCTTCCCTTCCATGCCAGACCCGGACAATGACAACACGATTATCAGGCGCGTAACGATACCGAAGAACATAGCCACTACTGCCGAAACTCGTCACCAGTTCCCGTGTAAGCGGGTCCTGCCTGACGATCAAACCCACGTCCGGGAATTGCTCCAGGATACTGGCCGCGTGAATGATGGCATAACGGGCATCCATGGCAGCGCCAGGATTTTTACCTTCGAGGAAGTCTACAAGACGCTCAACATCCCGCACCGCTTCCTTCGTCCAGATCACTCGGGACATGCCTTCCGATTCCCTTTGTTCCAGTCGTCAAGCCAGTTCAACACGCGGTCACCTTCGATTCCGCCGTGTTCAATGCAGCCCTGAAAGCGCTTGTCGTCTTCAGCGTGTTCCAGTTCACGCAGCAAGTAGGCATCAATGGCACGTCTGACAACGGCATCAATAGACTGGTGAGTAAGCGAAGCAACATTAGAAAGTGCCGCTTGAGTCTTGTCGTCTATCGTCACTTCAAGAGTGCTCATATTCAGACCTGCAAAATTACAAAGAAGCTTTAACCTTCGCTCAGGTGTCGACCACGTGTCAACGGCATAGCACCGAAACCGCGCCTTAATGTGACGATCCATCCACACAATCCCTTGTTTTGCTGCACTTTTCGTCACTATGCGTCACCGCACACCGCACTTTTATGTGTAGAAGTTCAGACTAGATCTGACAGTACTCCTTGCCGAGAGGTGGGGTTACCCGTTTTGATAGAGGTGCGAATCTTCATCGAAACGGCGCGTAAGCGCAGGAGTAACCCCATGAGTAGTCTCAATCAGAATGTCATACGCCACAAGATCGGCTTGCTGAACCTGGCGACCGAGTTAGGCAATGTCGCCAAGGCCTGCAAGGTCATGGGTCTGTCGCGTGACACCTTCTATCGCTATCAGCATGCGATGGCGGAAGGGGGGCTTGAAGCATTGTTTGACGCCAACCGCCGCAAACCGAATCCGAAGAACCGGGTTGAAGAAGCGACGGAAACGGCGGTGATTGCCTATGCCACCGAGCAACCGGCCCATGGGCAAGTCAGGACCAGCAACGAGTTGCGCCAACGCGGCATCTTCGTTTCGCCCTCGGGCGTCCGCTCCATCTGGCTACGCAACGACCTGGCCTCGTTCAAGCGACGCCTGACCGCCTTGGAGAAACAGGTGGCAGAGCAAGGTATCGTGCTCACCGAAGCCCAGGTGGTGGCGCTGGAGAAGAAGCAGGACGACGATCTGGCGCAGGGCGAGATCGACACGGCGCATCCGGGCTACCTGGGTTCCCAGGACACCTTCTATGTCGGCACGCTCAAAGGCGTGGGCCGTATCTACCAGCAGACCTTCGTGGATACCTACAGCAAGGTGGCGATGGCCAAGCTCTATACGACCAAGACGCCGATCACCGCCGCCGACCTGCTCAATGACCGGGTACTGCCCTTCTTCGCCGAACACGGGATGGGCGTACTGCGCATCCTGACGGACCGGGGCACCGAATACTGCGGCAAGGCCGAAACGCACGACTATCAGCTCTATCTGGCGCTCAACGACATCGAGCACACCAAGACCCGGGCGCATCATCCACAGACCAATGGCATCTGCGAACGCTTCCACAAAACCCTGTTACAGGAGTTTTATCAGGTCGCTTTCCGCAAGAAGCTTTATCTATCCATGGACGAGCTGCAGGCCGACCTGGATGCCTGGATCGACCACTATAACCAGGAGAGAACCCATCAGGGTAAGATGTGCTGCGGACGCACACCCCTACAAACACTTCATGCTGGAAAGGAGGTGTGGGACCAAAAAGTCAGCCACTTGAATTTGATCTGACAACCAGGCGCACCCAAAACGGGTAACTGTCAGATCAAGTCTGAACTTCTACAGGTGAAGACCCGGTCATCCATTTCTACGAGCACTTTCTTTCCGCCTACAACAAGAAGCTCAAGGTCCAGCGCGGGGTCTTCTATACCCCTCAGCCCGTTGTCTCCTACATCGTCCGCAGCGTCCATGAACTGCTGCAAACCGAATTCGGACTGGAAGATGGACTCGCCTCCACCGTCACTTGGGGTGAGATGCTGGAAAAGCATCCGGAGCTGAAACTGCCACCGCTTACAGACGAACCGGGCGATAAGCGCACCGTTCTGCCGGATGAGCCTTTCGTCCAAATCCTCGACCCCGCCACCGGCACCGCCACTTTCCTCGTTGAAGTCATCGATCTGATCCACCGAACTCTTACGGCGAAGTTGAAGAAAAATGGCCTCACCGAGGCTCAACAAAAAGCGGCATGGAACGACTATGTGCCGAAGCACCTTCTCCCGCGCCTGCATGGTTACGAGCTGATGATGGCCCCCTACGCCATCGCACATATGAAAATCGGCTTGAAGCTCGCTGAGACCGGCTACCGCTTCGGCACCGAGGAACGCGCCCGCATCTACCTCACCAACGCTCTCGAACCGTGGGTCAAACAGCTCCCCCTCATCGGCTTCGACGCCCTGGCCCACGAAGCCGCCGCCGTGAACGAAATCAAACGCCACAAGCGGTTTACTGTGCTCATCGGCAATCCGCCGTATTCGCTCTACACTGCAAATCTAACGGAAGCTGGGAACGCGTTGATTGAACCATTTAGATCCGTAGCTGGCGAAGTCGTGCGAGAACGTGGCGCGCTCCAGCTGGAAAAGAATCTCCAAGATGACTACGTGAAATTCTTTGGATTGGCTCGCAGCATCCTCAAGAGTTCCGATGTTGGCACCCTTGGTCTTATCTCTAACCACGGCTACCTAAACAACAGAACCCTCCGAGGCATGCGATACTCGCTAGTCGAGTTTTTCAGGAAGTCATGGATTCTTGAACTCCACGGTAGCGCGAGTCGTTCGTCCACGAAATCGCGGGAAGTTTCTGACCAGAATGTTTTTGATATTCAACAAGGTGTGGCCGTCGGCATCTTCACGCGGCTTCACGCGGCACCAAGCAGTGTGTCGCACGAAGAAATACTCGGATCACGGACTATTAAATATGATTGGTTGGCCAAGCACAGCATCACCGACACGGATTGGAGTCCTGTTGCGCCATCCGAGCCTTATTATTTACTGGAACCGCGGGACGCCGACACCGATGCGGAGTATCGTAAGGCCATTCCATTTGACCAAGCTTTTCCGCTCAACTCTACGGGTATTGTCACTGCGAGGGATACGCTTGTAGTTCAGTTCACACGCAGCGATGTCGAAGCGGTGATCACTCGATTGAGTCAACTTTCCGCCGACAAGCTCGTTCGGAGTTTGATCTGGGAGAAGACACGAAAGATTGGGCTGTCGATCGAGCTCAGAAAGACATCAAGGAAGCGTCTCGAAGGAAGGTCACGCCAACTACCATTTGGTATCGTCCGTTCGATGTCCGATGGACTTACTACACTGGTCAGGCGCGGGGTTCATGTGCAATCCTCGACGACCGGTGATGGGCAACCTGCGTGACGGCACCAACCTCGCACTTTGCACGAATCGGCAGGTCAATTCTAAGTTTTGCCACGTCGGGGTCACACGTGGCCTAATAACCGATTGCACGCTGTCGACGGCTACCAAAGAGCGGACCTATGCCTTCCCTCTCTATCTTTCTGTCGATTCCGATTCTTTGCTCCATAGGGAATCGCGTCGTTTGAATCTATCGCCGGGCTTTTTGGTTCACGTCGCAACTGCATTACGCCTTAAACAAGCAGGCGAGCACGGCCTGCCCGCCGGCCTGACGCCCGAAGACATCTTCCACTACGCCTACGCGGTGTTTCACAGCCCCGGCTAATGGAGCCGCTACGCGGAGTTTCTGAAGATCGATTTCCCGCGTCTGCCGTTGACTGGTAACCTGGAACTGTTCCGTGCGCTTGCTCAACTCGGCGGTGAACTCACCGCCCTGCACCTGCTGGAATCCCCCAAGGTAAACAACTTCATTACCCGATACCTGGGACAAGGCGACAACGGCATCCCCAAGAAACCCACCTACAAGGACGGGGCGGTCTGGATCAACCCCACGCAGCGCTTCGAAGGTGTGCAGGAATCCGTGTGGAACTTCCACATTGGCGGCTACCAGGTCTGCGAAAAATGGCTGAAAGACCGCAAGGGCCGCCGCTTGAACGAAGAAGACATTGCCCATTATCAGAAAATCGTCGTCGCCTTGCACGAAACCATCCGCCTCATGGCTGAAATCGACGAGACCATCGACAAGCACGGCGGCTGGCCGGGCGCGTTTCAAACCGCGGACTCATCGAAAACCTCATGACATCACCCGATGAAGAGGAAACGCTCCACATTTTCGTGGACGAGGCCGGTGATCCCACCCTGTTCGCCAACCGCCGCCGCGCCATCGTCGGCACCGAGGGTTGTTCTCGGTTCTTCATCATGGGCAAGCTGGAAGTGGACGACCCTGCCGGCCTCGATGCCCGCCTTAACGAACTTCGGGAACGGCTGACGACCCATGCCTATTTCCATGGCGTTCCCTCGTTCGATCCGGCGAGAGGAAAAACCGCTGTCATGTTCCACGCCAAGGACGACTTACCGGAAGTCCGCTTCCAGGTTTTCGACCTGCTGGCCTCGGTAGGCGATCAACTGCGCTTTCATGCGGTGGTCTGCGATAAGGAAAGGGTTTTGCAGGATGTGCGCCGGCGAAACGAGACCGACCCGGACTATTGGTACAACCATAACGAACTCTATGACGGCCTCATGCTCTCGCTGTTCGGCAAGTTTCACCGCCTTGCGGATGCCTACCGGGTTTGCATCGCCCGCCGCGGACAAAGCGATCGCAATGACGCCCTATGCGTCGCCATCGACCATGCCGAGAGGGATTTCGTGAAGAAATTCGGATTCGGCCGCGGAGGAAGCGACGTCTGGGAAATTCGGGTATCCACGCCGAAAAACGATGCCTGCTTGCAGGCGGTGGATTATTTTCTCTGGGCGGTCCAGCGGTTCTATGAGCCTCGGGTAGACTCGAAAACCGGTGCCTCGTTGCGGGATGAGCGTTATTTGAAAGTGTTGTGGCAACAAATCGGCGAAATACACGATCTCGATTTCGGCCCGACCTACGGCAGCTTTTTCAATAAGCAGTGCCCGTTGACGCTGGAGGAACGTTTCCTCGAAGGGAAGCGAAAAAAGAATAAGCCGTGAGTATAGGAACCCCGAGAGTTCACACGGCACGCGGCCGAATTTCGCTCACAGCTTGAGGCGAAGTATAAGGGGAAAAAACTAAGAAGCCAATCTGGCAAATCCAAGTGCAACCTTTTGAATTTTGGCCAATATGACCAAGAAACCTAGCGCAAGCCGATGGACTGAGGAAAGACGAGCCAGGCAAGCGGAACAAATTCGCCAATGGCGACCGTGGGAGCAATCGACCGGGCCAAGGACGGATGCCGGGAAAACCCGCAGCAAAATGAATGCACAAACCCATGGTGGCCGCTCGGCAACCATGCGGGGATTGAGCGCGCTTCTGGCCGAACATGAGCGGGAGCTTAGAGAGTTAAAAAGCGGGTTTAGTTCCGGCTAAGACTGGCGGGGCATGGTTAACAGCAGCGGGATTAGGCAAAATATCGCTAACATGGGTGTATCGCTTGTCTGCTTAATTCTGGGCGCATTAGTGAACACTCGAATCCTGAGGCGACGCGGCATTGCGGCGCAATTTCGCCTTTATTTCCGAACGGTTTTTCTGCGCAGCAACCCCCAAACAAGACGGGCTGTCGGCCGTTCTGGGGCGATTTTGGTTCGCAGTTTCCGCGCGCTCAGGATCAAGAATGGTGTGGGTTTGAGGCATGTTTCGGCGGTCGATTCCGCGCATGTTCCCGAGCACCCGGACGGGTGGCAATACCCCACTACGCTATCGATGGCAGTCCGCCATGAAGTTTCTTGTGGCAAGGTCGAATTGACCACACCCCCCGGTGCGGCTTTCGCGGGGTACGCTCTGGTCATCCCTCCGGCCTAGAAGCGTTTTCAACAGGCAACAAAAAAACCGGCTCAAGGCCGGTTTCTCGTACACCAGTTTCCGAAAAGTTTCCGATTAAGGGATCTGACTTTCGTAAGCTATTGTTTTATATGGCGTCCCCACGGGGATTCGAACCCCGGTCGCCGCCGTGAGAGGGCGGTGTCCTAGGCCTCTAGACGATGGGGACTAGAAGGTCGGCATTATAGTGCATAAAGCCTGTATGTTAAATAGAAAAGTGCAGGCACCCTGAACCGCCGCGGTATTGGTGGAGGCTCCAACCTTTGAGAACATGAGGCCATGAAGAAGTCTACGAAGTTTTCTCCCGAGGTTCGCGAGCGTGCAGTTTGCTTGGTGTTTGAGTGCCGCGACGATCATCCGTCGCAATGGGCCTCCATTGAGTCCATCGCCGGCAAGATTGGCTGTACGTCCCAGAATCTGCTCAGTTGGGTATGACGACATGAGCGCGATACAGGCCGGCGTGATGGCCTGACCACGGCGGAAACGCAGCACATCAAGGAGCTAGAACGGAAGGTCAAGGAGCTGCGCAAAGCCAATGAACTTCTACAAATAAAGTGTAGAAGTTCAGACTTGATCTGACAGTTACCCGTTTTGGGTGCGCCTGGTTGTCAGATCAAATTCAAGTGGCTGACTTTTTGGTCCCACACCTCCTTTCCAGCATTAAGAGTTTGTAGAGGTGTGCGTCCGCAGCACATCTTACCCTGATGAGTTCGCTCCTGATTGTAGTGGTCGATCCAGGCATCCAGGTCGGCCTGTAGTTCGTCCACGGTTAGATAAAGTTTCTTGCGGAAAGCGACTTTATAAAACTCCTGCAACAGGGTCTTGTGGAAGCGTTCGCAGATGCCGTTGGTCTGTGGATGACGCGCCCGGGTCTTGGTGTGCTCGATGTCGTTGAGCGCCAGATAGAGCTGATAGTCGTGCGTTTCGGCCTTGCCACAGTACTCGGTGCCGCGGTCTGTCAGGATGCGCAGTACGCCCATGCCGTGTTCGGCGAAGAAGGGCAGTACCCGGTCATTGAGCAGGTCGGCGGCGGTGATCGGCGTCTTGGTCGTATACAGCTTGGCCATCGCCACCTTGCTGTAGGTATCCACGAAGGTCTGCTGGTAGATACGGCCCACGCCTTTGAGCGTGCCGACATAGAACGTGTCCTGGGAACCCAGGTAGCCCGGATGCGCCGTGTCGATCTCGCCCTGCGCCAGATCGTCGTCCTGCTTCTTCTCCAGCGCCGCCACCTGGGCTTCGGTGAGCACGATCCCTTGCTCCGCCACCTGTTTCTCCAAGGCGCTCAGGCGGCGCTTGAACGAGGCCAGGTCGTTGCGCAGCCAGATGGAGCGGACGCCCGAGGGTGAGACGAACACGCCGCGTTGGCGCAACTCGTTGCTGGTCCTGACCTGCCCATGGGCCGGTTGCTCGATGGCATAGGCAATCACCGCCGTTTCCGTCGCTTCTGCGACCCGGTTCTTCGGATTCGGTTTGCGGCGGTTGGCGTCAAACAATGCTTCAAGCCCCCCTTCCGCCATCGCATGCTGATAGCGATAGAAGGTGTCACGCGACAGACCCATGACCTTGCAGGCCTTGGCGACGTTGCCTAACTCGGTCGCCAGGTTCAGCAGGCCGATCTTGTGGCGTATGACATTCTGATTGAGACTACTCATGGGGTTACTCCTGCGCTTACGCGCCGTTTCGATGAAGATTCGCACCGCTATCAAAACGGGTAACCCCTCCTTTCGGCAAGGAGTACTGTCAGATCTAGTCTGAACTTCTACAAATAAAGCATGTAACGACTTACCTGTATGCGGAAGCCGTTAGGCTGTTGCCGCACAAGTTGCTTTTGCATCCCAGGGAAGGATGCGACGTCCGTATCGAATCCAGCGACCTTGCTATCCACCCCGCGCACCATCTGTGCTGGCAGCGCGACGTATACGACAATGCTGTGGCTCTGGCGACTTTCACCGAGCGCTGCAACGGTCTCTCGATCGATAGCCGTATCGTTCTTCAGCATTTCGACGACCGGCCCTTGGACTTCTGGGTGGCCGACTACGCCGTCCTCGATCCGTTCCTTTACGACCCCGCCGAGTATGCCGACCTGTGCGCTTATATTTTGCCGACCTATTCTCCGATCGAGCCTCTGTTGAACACGTGGCTGCGATCGTTCTGGCATTCAGGCCAGACAGTGGAAACCTATGTCCTGCTCGACAGGATCAACCGTGCCATTGCCTGCGACTTTACCTACCCGCAAAGGGAAGAACCGGGTGTTCAGGCACCGGCGGCTACCTTGGCCAAGCGCGCCGGTTGCTGTCGGGACTTTGCGACCTTGTTTAGCGCTGCCTGCCATTATTTAGGTCTGGCGGCGCGCTTTGTCAGCGGCTATCAGTGTTCACCCACGTTCGCGCGGGGTCTGGGTGCGACCCACGCTTGGCCTGAGGTTTACCTGCCCGGCGCAGGTTGGAAAGGATACGACTCCACCAGTGGCCAAGTGGTCGGGAACGACCACATCGTTTTGGCCGTGGGTCGGCATCCGGAATCGGTGCCGCCCGTCTCCGGTTCGTTTGTCGCCACTACCCATCAGTCACCCAGCATGCAAATTGTGGTTGAGCTCGCCGAAATCCCCGCTCAAGCCCGGTAGGGTCAGCGAAGGCCGCCAGGCTCTAGGGAAGGCAACAGCTCATCCGCGCCTTAAAACCCATGCAATATAAGCACTATGCTTACTTTTCATTCTGCCCCGATCTCGGCAGTATGGAGTCTATAAGGAAAATCGGCACGAGCGCGCCGAGTCGGATAAGAAATCGCAGGACATCGTGTTGAAGTCGCATTGGGCGATTCGACATTCAACGGTTTACCCTGCGTTCAAACCCAGAAGATGGAGAATATCTTGATCCGAAAAAAGAAAGCCCCGCCTGCCGCAGTCGTTGCGACTGACTTGGCGCCGTCGTTGGCGCTGCCCGCTCGCGAGTTTCCCATTGTGGGTATCGGTGCCTCGGCAGGAGGCCTGGCGGCATTCGAAGCGTTCTTTTCCGGCATGCCGGCCGACACCGATCCCGGCATGGCCTTCGTACTGGTGCAACACCTCGCCCCGGATCATAAGAGCATCCTCTCGGATTTGCTCAAGCGCTACACCCGCATGCAGGTCTTCGAGGTCGAAGACGGCATGGCGGTCCGGCCCAACTGCGCATACATCATCCCGCCCAACCGGGATATGGCTCTACTGAACGGGGCGCTTCAATTGCTGGAGCCAAACGCACCCCGCGGGCAACGCTTGCCTATCGATTTTTTCTTCCGCTCTCTGGCACAAGACCAGAGAGAGCATGCCATCTGCATCGTCCTGTCCGGCACGGGTAGCGACGGCACTCAGGGGGTGCGAGCGATCAAAGCCGAGGGCGGGATGGTCATGGCGCAGGCCCCCGAAACCACGGAGTACGACGGCATGCCACGCAGTGCCATCGCTACCGGGATGACGGATTTTGTGCTGCCACCCGCCGCGATGCTGGCACAGCTCATCAGCTACACCCGGCAAGCATTCGGCAAAACCACGCGCTCCGTGCTGCCTCCGGCGTGCAACGATGAAGATTCCCTACGAAAAATCTTCGTCCTGCTTCGCACCCACACATCCCACGACTTTTCGCTATACAAGCGCAACACCATCGTCCGTCGGGTCGAACGACGCATGGCTGTCCATCAGATCGAGCGGCTGGACGACTATGTCCGTTACTGTCAGCACACCCCGGCGGAGATCAAGGCGCTCTTTCGCGACCTGCTCATCGGCGTCACCCAATTCTTTCGCGACCCCACCGAATTCAAGGCCGTACAGGAACAGGTCATCCCGCGCCTGTTTGTTGGCAAACCGCCGGGCTCAGTGGTCCGAATCTGGGTGCCCGGTTGCTCGACCGGCGAGGAAGCCTACTCGCTTGCCATCTTGATCCAGGAACACCTGGAGGTGACAAAGAAAAACGTCAAGGTGCAGTTGTTTGCCACCGATATCGACAGCCAGGGCATCGAAACGGCGCGCGCCGGTCTTTATCCGGCCAGCATCGCCGCCGATGTGACGCCCGAACGGTTGGCGCGGTTTTTCATCAAAGAAGCGGATGGCAACGCTTATCGGATACAAAAAAGCATCCGCGACCTCCTGATCTTTTCCGAACAGGATGTCATCAAGGATCCGCCGTTTTCCAAGCTCGACCTCATCAGTTGCCGCAACTTGCTGATCTATCTCGGGGGCGAACTGCAAAAGAAGCTCATACCGCTCTTTCACTACGCCCTGAACCCGGGGGGCCTGCTCTTCTTCGGCACCGCCGAAAGCGTGGGCGAGTTCGTCGACCTGTTCTCCACGCTGGATCGTAAGGCCAAGCTGTATTTGCGCAAGGACAACGTTCACGGGACCTACCGCATGGCTACAGCGTCGTTCATCCCACCCTTGCCGGTCAGTGTCCCTCGTACGGACGGCAAGACGCCGCACGACGCCAAGTCTCCGTTGCGTGAGCAGACCGAGCTGGCTTTGCTGCAACACTATGCAGCCGTGGCCGCCTTGATCACCGCACGCGGCGACATCCTCTATCTGCACGGACGGACCGGCCGCTACCTCGAACCGGCACCGGGCGAAGCCGGCATGAACATCCTGAAAATGGCACGCGAAGGTCTACGCCCGGCTTTGACCACCGCCCTCCACTTGGCGGCATCTCAACAGGCGCCGGTTTCACATCCGGGCTTGCAGATCAAAACCAACGGAGATTTCAGCCCCGTCGATCTCACGGTCAGGCCGGCGGGTGCCACCGCGACAGCCGACCAAGCGCTATTCCTGGTAGTCCTGGAAGACGTCCCTGCTACTCGGCAAGTCGTGAACACCGAAGCCCGGCCTACCGCAAGCGACGACAAGGCCATGGCGGTCGACACCCGCATCGCCGCCTTGCAACAGGAGTTGCGGGCCAAGGAAGACTATCTGCAAAGCAGCATCGAAGAGTTGGAGGCCTCCAACGAAGAGCTGAAATCCTCCAATGAGGAAATGCAGTCCGTGAATGAGGAATTGCAGTCCACCAACGAGGAATTGGAAACGTCCAAGGAAGAGCTGCAATCGGTGAACGAGGAACTGGCCACCGTCAACGGGGAACTGCAATGCAAGCTGGTGGACTTGGCCAGGGCCAACAACGACATGAGCAACTTACTGGCCAGTACAGATATCGGGACCATTTTCGTCGACCACCAACTCTTGATACAGCGATACACGCCCGCGGTCACCGAGATCATCAACCTGATTCCCACCGATGTGGGTCGCCCGGTCGGTCATATCGTTTCTAATCTGGTGGGCTACGGCACCTTGGTGGAAGACGTGAGGGCCGTGCTGGATCGCCTGATTCCCAAGGAAATCGAGGTTCAAACCCAGGCGGGAGCCTGGTATCTGCTGCGTATCCGGCCTTATCGCACGATAGAAAACGTCATCGAGGGCGCGGTGATCGCCTTCATCGACATTACCGAACTTAAGCGGACACAAGCACTCATGCGGGAAAGCCAGGCCTTGCGCCATCTCGCCGTAGTGGTGCGCGATTCACGGGACGCAATCCTGGTGGTTGATACCGCAGGACGCATACAGGCCTGGAACCCGGCGGCCGAGCGTCTATACGGTTGGCGCGAGGACGAGGCGTTGGCGAAAAACATCGGCGAAATCATACCCGAAGGTCTGCGTTCGGAAGCATTGGAAACCGCGCAGCGCTTAAGCAAGGCCGAGGAATTGGCGCCGTATGCCACGGAAAGAATCGCCAAGGATGGAAGAACGGTGCCGATATGGCTCACTGCAACCGCACTGGTGAATGAAGCCGGCGAAGTGTATGCCGTGGCGACCACGGAGCGGATTCGGGAAACCGACGGATCACCCTAGCTCGGCACCGTTGCCGACAAGGATCGCGACTATGACCGATGAAAAGCTCCCTTCTGATTCGCCCGCAGACCCATCGCCCCTGCCGGCGCAGCGCTTGCGCCGGCGAGCCGAGGACATAGCCCGGTGGAGAGCCGCGGCGACCACGGTTATCCCCGATTCCCTGCCGCCCGAAGCGGCGCGACAGCTTATGCACGAACTGCAGGTGCACCAGATCGAACTGGAGATGCAGAACGAGGAACTGCGCCGTACCCAGGCGGAGCTGGAGGCTTCCCGGGCGCGCTATTTCGATTTGTATGATCTGGCGCCAGTGGGTTATTTCACGCTGAATGAAAAGGGCATCATCCTGGAAGCCAATCTCACCGCCGCCGATTTGTTGGGCATGACGCGCAGCGCGTTAATAAACCAGCCGATATCCCGGTTTATTCTTCCCGCCGACCAGGATCTTTACTACCGACATCGCAAGCAGCTTTTGGCAACCGGTACCTTGCAGGTTGTGGATCTACGCCTGGTCAAGCCGGGTGCCGAACCCTTCTGGGCTCGGCTGGAAGCGAATCGGGCCTGGGAAACCGAAGAGGCTCTCGTGTTCCGGGTCGTGGTGAGCGATATCGCTGAACACAAGAGCAAAGAGGAGCGCCTGCGTCAGGCCGCCGTTATGTTCGAGGGTTCCCGGGAAGGCGTCATGGTGACCGATGCCTCGGAACGCATCCTGATCGTCAATCGGGCCTTCTGCGAGATCACCGGTTATTCTGCCGAAGAAGTGCTGGGACAGACGCCGCGAGTCCTCAACTCCGGCCATCAGGATGCGGCTTTCTTTGAGGCGATGTGGGCCAGGATCGAGGCTACCGGGCATTGGCAGGGCGAAATCTCGAATCGGCGCAAGAACGGCGAGGTTTATCCGCAGATGCTGAGCATCAGTTCGGTGCAGGATGAAAGCGGCCAGGTCACCCAATATGTGGGCGTCTTTTCCGATGTCAGCCAACTCAAAAACGCCGCAAGCAGGCTCGATTTTCTGGCCCATCACGATCCGCTCACCGGCTTGCCCAACCGACTGCTGTTGTACGCCCGCCTGGAGCACAGCCTCGATGTGGCCCGCCGCGAGCGGAAATCTCTGGCGCTGCTGATGTTGGACCTGGACCGCTTCAAAGACGTCAACGACAGTTACGGCCATTTGGCCGGCGACGAATTGTTGCAAAAGGTGGCCCAGCGCTTGACGAGCCGGCTACGGGGCATCGATACGGTGACCCGGTTGGGCGGTGACGAATTCTCGGTGTTGCTGGATGATTTGTCCCATCCTCAGGATGCGGCGCTGGTCGCTACGGAGATCATCGAATCCCTCGGCGAACCCTGGCGGTTGTCGAATTGCGCGGAAGTCCGCATCGGTGCGAGTGTCGGCATCAGCCTGTTCCCGGAACACGGGAAAACCTCGGAAGAACTCCTGAAAAACGCGGATGCCGCCTTATATCGTGCCAAGTCCGAAGGGCGCGGCAATTTCAAGTATTTCTCGGACGACCTGACTTACGCCGCCCGTCGGCGGCTCAAACTGGAATC
Organism: Methylococcus sp. EFPC2; assembly: GCF_016925495.1. Classification (NCBI taxonomy): domain Bacteria; kingdom Pseudomonadati; phylum Pseudomonadota; class Gammaproteobacteria; order Methylococcales; family Methylococcaceae; genus Methylococcus; species Methylococcus sp. EFPC2. Next base: position 1,628,342 of record NZ_CP070491.1, read on the forward strand.
CCTGCTGCGCCGGGCCATCGACCGTAACGAGTTGCTGATCCACTATCAGGCGCAGATCGAGATCGAATCCGGCCGTATCGTCGGTGCCGAAGCCCTGATACGTTGGCGCCACGCCACCGAAGGCTGGATCCCGCCGAGCCAGTTCATCCCGGTTGCGGAGGAAACCGGTCTCATCGCAAGCATTGGCGGATGGGCGCTGGGTGAAGTCTGCCGCCAGGGCGTAAGCTGGATCGAAGCCGGTCTGCCGCCACTGAAGCTGGCCGTCAATCTCTCTCCACACCAGTTTCGCCACGGCGACATCAGCGGAACGATCGCGGGCATCCTGAGCGAAACCGGCTTCCCCCCCGAGCGTCTGGAACTGGAGTTAACCGAAAGTGCTCTGATGGAAAGAGAGGATGAGGTGGTAGCAATACTCAGGCAATTGCGGGATTTAGGTGTGCGTCTGGCCATCGACGATTTCGGCACTGGCTATTCCTCCCTGGCCTTTCTCAAACGCTTCCCGCTGGACGTACTCAAGATCGACAAGTCGTTCATCGAGGAGATTCCACAGAAACCGGACGACCAGGAAATCGCCGCTGCCATCGTGGCCATGGGCCATATCCTGCGTCTGAAAGTGCTGGCCGAAGGCGTCGAAACGGTGGAACAGCTCGACTTCCTGAAGACGCAAGGCTGCGACTACTACCAAGGCCATTACCACAGCCCGGCGGTACCAGCGGAGAAATTCGTAACGCTGGTCCAGGAGGACGGTCGCGGAACCGCCGACAGTTCTATCCGTGAAGTGAAATCGGAGGAAGCGAAAGGATGTTGAGCGGTACTCCTACAGTTTCCGGCCAGGACTCCACCTACTCCGGTTCGCCCGCTGCCACGTCGGCCTTGGACAGCGCGATTGCGCGAGCTAAGGCACGACTTCTCGACCTGCAACACGAAGAAGGTTATTGGGTATTCGAGCTCGAGCCGGATTGCACCATTCCGTCCGAATACATCCTGATGATGCATCACATGGACGAAATCGATGCAGGTCTCCAAACCAAGATCGCCTACTACCTCCGCTCGCAACAAAATACGGACGGCAGCTATCCCCTCTATCGTGGCGGCGCTGGCGATCTGAGTTGCACCGTCAAGGCTTATTACGCGCTGAAATTGGCCGGCGACTCTATTCAGGCCGCGCATATGGTCCAGGCTCGCGAGTGGATACTGGCTCGGGGTGGAGCCGCCAAGGCCAATGTCTTCACCCGTATCCTGCTGGCGATGTTCGAGCAGCTTCCCTGGCGTGCGGTCCCCTTGATCCCGGTGGAGATCATGCTGCTGCCCCGCTGGTTTCCGTTCCACCTGGACAAAATATCGTATTGGTCGCGTACCGTGATGGTTCCGTTGTCCATTCTCTGCACCTACCGGGTCAAGGCGCGCAACCCTCATAAAATCGGTATTGCCGAGTTGTTCGTCACTCCGCCGGACCAGGAGAGAAATTATTTCTCCCACGTCAAAACCCCGCTGGGCAAGGCCATCCTGGCACTCGATCGTATCGGTCAACTGCTGGAGCCGCTGATGCCCGGCTACGTCCGCCGTAAGGCTACCGCCAAGGCGCGCGACTGGTTCATGGAAAGGTTGAACGGTTACGATGGGCTGGGGGCGATTTTCACGGCCATCGTGAATTCCTATGAAGCCATGGATTATTTGGGGGTTCCTCCCGAGAACGAACAGCGAAAGACAGCGAGAGCGGCGATCGATCGCTTGCTGGTCGTCAAGGATGAGTGGGCTTATTGCCAGCCCTGCGTTTCTCCCGTCTGGGACACCGGCTTGGCGGCTCTGGCCCTGCAGGAGGTCGACCGCCGCGAGCGCGATCCACGCACCCGGCAAGCCCTTGCATCCGCCTTGCGCTGGCTGGCCGCCAAACAGTTGAAGGACGAACCCGGTGACTGGCAAGTCCAGCGCCCCAATCTGCCGGGCGGCGGCTGGGCTTTCCAGTTCGGCAATAGCTACTACCCCGACGTAGACGATACGGCGGTAGCGGCCTATGCGCTGGAACAGGCCGGCAACTCCGATTTTGCCGACAACGTCGAGCGCGCAGGGATCTGGATCGCCGGCATGCAATCCCGCAACGGCGGCTACGGCGCCTTCGACGCCGACAACACGCATCGGTATCTCAACCAGGTACCGTTTGCCGACCACGGCGCCCTGATCGACCCGCCGACCGCCGATGTCAGCGGCCGCTGCATCATGCTGCTGGGCAAGCTGCTAAACCGGCATCCGGAATATCGGCCCGTCATCGACCGCTGCATAGCTTACTTGCGCAATGAACAGGAAGCGGACGGCTGTTGGTTCGGGCGCTGGGGCACCAATTACATCTACGGCACCTGGTCCGTGCTGACCGGGTTGGAAGCCGCGGGTGTTTCGCGGAACGACCCCGGCATACGCAAAGCCGTAGCCTGGCTCAAATGCGGCCAAGGTGCGGACGGCAGTTGGAGCGAAGACAACGACAGTTATCAAAACGCGGAAATAAGCCGCGAAATCCAGCCCGGCACGGCATTCCACACCGCAATTGCTCTATTGGCATTGCTGTCGGCAGGAGAAGCCGATTGCCCCGAGGTGGCAGCCGGCGTGCACTATTTACTGAAACACCAGCAGGACGATGGTTTTTGGAAGGACGACAGTTTCAACGCGCCCGGTTTCCCTGCGGTTTTCTACCTGAAATACCACGGTTACGATAAGTATTTCCCGCTCTGGGCGCTGGCCCGTTACCGCAGCGAACGAAGGCGGCAAGCCGGCGGAGCTTGGATTTGAGACTCCGCACACAACCGGTTTCGTCCCGCAGCAACGCCGGGGTATCTGCACAAGCGCGGTTACCCGCATAGGGACTGACCTCCTCGCCGGAGCCCTCGCGCGCAAGCGCTATCGAGCGGTTTTCAGGAGTTGTCTTTGTGCAAGCTTATCGGTACCTGGCTATCCGTCGTTCTATGCATCGGGTCCGGCAGTGATAGTGCCGGGGAGCCATTTTGCGTGCCGACGGCTTGTGAGCGTTCGGTCGGTGCATCGGATTTGCGACGGCCGGAACGGGTGCTGATAGTTCCACTTTTGCACAAGGGGGATGACCCCAGAGAAAGCGAACGCTGGCCTGAACACCCGGCTGCAAGCATCGCGAGCTTCTATCGCGACACCTACCGCGCGCGGGTGGAGTGGCTGCCGGGGTAGCGACGCTGACCCGGGGCATAGAGCCGCAGCCGGGATTGCAGGAGTCGGTAACGATCACCTACGACATTGCCGGCAATGAGGTTGTCGGCAAGGTCTATTTGGCGGACGTGTTGAACCGCGTGGATAGCCATCTGAATCGCGTGATGGACTGGATCAGTAGGCGAACAGCCGCGTGTGGCTTTCGCGCGGCCGCTCCTCTGTGCAACCCCAGGTTTGCGTCTCGGACGAGGCCATGCCGGTTTGTATGCTGGCGCACAGACGGCAGCGAAGTTTTTGGGTAGCTTGAATCTTTCGAGACCAGGGTATCCGTTGCCCGCTCGTCAGCCGCCAACAACGGGATGACACGGCCGGCTTTTCCAGTGCCGCCGGGCGGATTTCCCGCTACATGACCGAGAGTCGTCGTGCCGCCCACCCCAGCTAGCCCTGTCGCCAATCGTCTGCTGGCCGCCTTTTCCGGCGAAGACCGTCAACGCCTATTGGAGAACTGCGAGACGGTCGAGCTAGGATTGGCCGAGGTGCTCGGCAATCCTGGCGATCCCATACGTCATGTCTACTTTCCCATCGACAGCGCTATTTCCTTGGTGATGCCCATCGAGGGCGGCTCAAGCTTGGAGGTGGGCCTGGTTGGCGATGAAGGCATGCTCGGAATCACACTGATGTTGGATGTCGATGTCGCGCCGTTTCACGCGGTCGTTCAGGGAGCCGGCTCCGCATTACGCATCGCGGCGTCGGCGTTTCTCGGTGAACTCGAACGCAGTCCTGCGCTGCGGCGGGAACTGACGCGCTACCTTTATGTGACGATGAGCCAGCTTGCCCAGACGGCTGCATGCACCCGCTTCCACGTCGTGGAGGAGCGCCTTGCCCGTTGCCTGTTGATGACCCAGGACCGCGCGCACTCCGACACATTCCATGTCACCCACGTATTTCTCGCCACCATGCTGGGCGTCCGGCGCGTCGGCGTCACCAAAGCGGCGAACTCCCTACAGCAGCGCAAGCTCATCCGCTATCGCCGCGGGGATATCACCATACTCGATCGCGTGGGGCTGGAAGCGGCTTCTTGTGGGTGTTATCGGGCCTGCGAAGAAATCTACCGGCGTATTCTGGGCTAGCGCCGAGCTTGCCCGAACAACTTGTCGAACAAGTGGCCCGGCCGAGGACTTTTCGACCGTGACGGGGGCCGATGTGGGTTGTTCCGAGTGCATGCTGCGCGCAATTTCCCAACTTCCCGAACGATCCAGTTTCAGGGTGCGGTTGTGATATTCGACCAGGGTGGAGCGGTATCCGACGCTGATGAAGCCGACGCGGAATTCCTTGAGCGCCGATACAAGCGCTGCCGATTGTCTTCATCGAGCGCGGGCACATGAAGAGAGTCAGGACGACGTGCCAAACGGCTCCTCTAGCGGGACATCCTGCAGGAAGGAGGAAGAAGGCGATCGGTCTCCGCTTTGACCACTTGGTAGCACTCGCAAACGCGAGCCTCCAGACCCGGCCGATCCAGCACTTTGATGTGGCCCCGACGGTAATGAATCAATCCCGCGCGCTGCAATTTCCCCGCCGCTTCCGTGACACCTTCGCGGCGCACGCCCAACATATTGGCGATCAATTCCTGGGTCATGGTCAGCTCGTTCGACGTCAGCCGGTCGAGGCTGAGCAGCAGCCAGCGGCAAAGTTGCTGGTCCACGGAATGATGCCGATTGCAGACCGCCGTCTGCGACATCTGGGTAATCAAGGCTTGGGCGTAGCGCAGCAACAACTGGTGTAGCGCACCGCTGCGACGTCCCCCGGATCGATTGAACTCCTCCATCAGCAGATGCCGAGGCAGCCGATAGGCATAACCCGCGCTCTGGACGACGGCCCGATGCGGCATGGTGCCGCCGCCCATGAAGAGAGCGACACCAAGGATGCCATCATTGCCCACCACGGCGATTTCCGCCGAAGCACCGTTCTCCATGACGTATAGCTTGGACACGATGCAGGTCGTGGGGAAATAGGCGTAGCTTAACGCGTCTCCGGACTCATATAGGACATCGCCGAGTGCCATCGAGACCAGTTCGAGATGAGGAGCTATACGCTCGTATTCGGCTGCGGGAAGTGCGTTGAGCAGATGATTTTGCCGGGGGCTATGCGGTTCGATCATAAGCAATATTTTTATTTTACCCGATTCGATTGGCTTCACCTCCGAGACCAACCGAAAAATTACAGGACGCGCTGTACGGGATTTGGCGTGCGCATTGTATAACACAGAGCGTGTCAAACGGGGATACCGGTGATCAACAGGTAGAGAGCGTGGTTGAGTGACTTGCCCGGATGTGTCAGACGACATCACGCGACCTCGGGACTCCCCCGCAGGATCCGCCTTGGCCGCGGCGGCTGGGGCTCGGCGGGTCAACGCGGCTGACGCCCGCAAGCAAGGGCTGAGCCGGACTTGGCCAACCATGTGAAATATTCGGGCTATGGGCCAGTTACAAAGGCGTTCTGCGGACTCGCTTATAAGACGATCGATAGCTGGTTGCCGCAGACCTCAGCCGTTTTGCCGGTCGTTGCCGTTATCTTATACGCGCAGCGGCGAGCTTGTTCCGGATCGTTGAAGAAACAGACCATCACACCGGCGGTTTCATGGAAATAGCCTTTGGAGGAACGGATTAATTCGGCGATTAAGTTGTTCATGGCGTTTGTCCTTAAAGTTAGTTAGAGGTGTCCAAGCCTGCCTAACCATCCCGTATACCTACCCAGGAACCTGCGACCGAAGGTCGCTCATTACCCCTTTTCCAATCGCAAACGTCGCTTTAGTCGCGACCTTCCAATCGCAAAGCGCCGCTTTAATCGCCACCTTCCCTCTGGGAGTAGGGAACCCGAAGGGCCGGATGAGGAAAGGTGAGCGGGAAGTCGACGACCTTGAATGGCAGTCGCTCCCGTGAACGCTCGGTTCCAGAGCCACATTCCGCGGGCCATGGGGCCAAGCGGTCTCCCCCTAAACCTGAAGCGGAGGGTAGTGTGGCTTATTTGTACTCGCTATTAACCCGGCCATAAAATACCGTACGTTCTAAGCGGCGTACTTGATGGGGGCGGCTTTGAAGTAGGCGCGGATGCGGGCGGGCTGTTTCTGGATCGAACGCAGGTGCGAAGTCACCTTGCGCTTCAGGTGAGAGCCGTCGCGCACGGGTTCGGCGGCACTCATCCGTGCCTTGAGGTCGGCATTGAGGTATTCGTCCGGATTGAGTTCAGGGGAATAGCTGGGTAGGAAAAACAGCTCGATCTGGTCGGTTTTGTCTGCCAGCCATGCTTTGACCGTTTGGCTGTGATGAACCCGCAGGTTGTCGAGGACCAGAAACACCTTGCGCCCCGCCTCACGGACCAGGCGCTGGAGAAACTGGATGAAGACATCGGCGGTGAGCGTTTCTCGATACATCATGAAGCGCATCTTCCCTTGGTTGGTGATGGCGGAGATGAGGTTGATGCGCTCCCGCTTGGACTGGGACAACACCAGCACCGGCGTTTTGCCGCGCGGCGCGTAACCGCGCGGATAATGCTCGACCGAACTGACAGCGGTTTCATCGCCCCAGCAAATTTCCGCCCCTTCGGCCTTGGCCCGTTGGGCGATGGCTGGGTAGTCCTCTGTGAGCCACTTTTGCACCGCCGCCGGTCGTTGCTCGAAGGCGCGTTTGAGCGGGCGCTGCGGCGTGAATCCCCAGCGCTTCAGATAGTTTCTGACCGAGCGCACTGGCAGGTTCAGCCCAAAACACGCCTGGATATGCGCTCGCACCGCCTGCGCACTCCATAAGGCGAAGCGCAGTTTCACTTGATCCGGCGTTTTGTCCACCAGGTCTTTCTGGAGAACGCTTTCCTGAGCGGGCGTGAGACGGCGACCGTTGCCTGCGGGCCGACCACGCTGGGCCTCTTTCACGCCATGCCCGGCTTCGGCTTTAAGCAGCCAGAGCGTCACCGTGGGACGGCGCAAACCCAACTCCCGCGCAATCGCCGCCTGGCTATGCCCTCGCCGGTGCAAGCGGATGACCGTACGGCGCAATTGCTCTCGTGCCGCCGGCTCCAGTTTTCGAGTATCGATTCGTTCTGCTTCCATGCTCGAATTTTACCAGACTCAGTACGGTATTATTTGGCCGGGTTAATAAATTTCTGTCAGTCTGTCCGCTACCGCACTTAACGGTGCTCCGTGACGATAGAGGCGACGTATTCCGCCTGTCGCAACGAATACGGCTCTATGTGCGTTACCGTACCGACTATGTCTGATCGTGCGGATATGCTTTTCGGTGGCGAATGAAGCGACGCACGCTGCCCTACCTCAGGTTCTTTGCCGAATTCACTGCGGCCTTATCGTCGTCGCACACAACCACATACCTCAGCCGAATCAACGAGAAGCGCCGTTCAATTCCAAGGAGAAACTCATGAAAAGCAAAGACGAATATATAGAAAGTCTGGCCGCAGAACTGAAAGAGTGGAGTGCTCAGATCGACGTCTTGAGCGCCAAGGCGGAAAACGCAGCGGAACATGCGAAGCTCAAGTACGCCGAGGAAATCGAAGCACTACGCGGCAAACAGCGTGCAGCCGCTGAAAAGATCAAAGAGTTGGAGGAAGCCGGAGGTGATGCGTGGGTAGTGGTCAAAGAGACCGCCGATAAGGTCTGGGATGAGCTCAGGACCGGCATCAGCGGAGTCGCATCCAAATTCAAGTGAGGCTATCGCGGCCCGACCCAAAAGCCGGGGTTTCCGGCATCGCCAACAAGCGCCCTGAGTACGATACCGTACAGACTAGGTCCAGTCTTGCCGCTAGGCTGTTTCTGCCTTTACCTTTAATGAAGGAATAATTCCATGAATATCGCAATCGAACCCGTACTGGCGCTTGCGATAGGAGTATTGATTTTACTGGTGCCCAGGTTTTTGAATTACTTCGTGGCCGTGTATCTGATCGTCCGGGGAATTTTGGGGATAATGAGTCATGGCCTCAGTTGATATGGCGTATCCAAGTGCCAAGGTACACGCCCGTTAATGGGTATTGGTTTAACGTTCTTTATCTATTAGCCGGGCCCTTAAATACCCTGGGCCGCATAGGCGACGGCAGGGTGTCGGAAATACGCCATGACATGCGCCGGTAAGGCCGCGATGCGCGTCATGAAGGCATGGGCCTTTTCCAGCAATTCGCTGGCATTGCGGCTCACCGCGCCGCTGCGTAGCGCCGTTTTGAAGTCGCGATGAGGTATTCGTCCAGATTGGACTCCGGGGCATAGGGCGGCAGGAAAACCAGTTCGATTTCGATCTGGCTTTCCTTACCCGCGAGCCATTCCGTGACCTTCTTGGGGTGATGCACCCTAAGGTTGTCGACCACCAGGAAAATCTTGCGCGGCGCGCCCTCGATCAAGGCCGCCAAGAAGTCGATGAACCGCTCGGTGTTGATGGACCCCTCGACGATTTTGAACATCAGTTCCCCGCGAGCCGAGAGGGCGGAAATCATCGACAGCTTCTGCCAACGGGTCGGCGCCTTCAGAACCGGCTATGCACCGCGCGGCGCATAGCTTCTCACCCAGTGCGTGTCTTCCTTGACCGCCGTTTCGTCCCCCAAGAGGATCACGGCACCCTCGGCCTTGGCCCGCGTCAGCAGTTGCGGATAGGTCTCCTCCAACCAGACGCCGACTTTCACCGGGTCTTGCTCCAGCGCGCGCTTGCGCTTGATCGGCCGCTGCGGGGTGAAACCCCAACGCTTGAGATATTTACCCACCAAACGGTCCTGCAAAACCAAGCCAAAGCGTTCCTGGATCAGCGCCTTGATCGCCGGTCGCGTCCACAAGGCGAACGGCAGCTTCCATTGCTGCGGGCATTGCCCCACGATCTGATCGCGCAACCACGCCTCATCCGCCAGCGTCAGCTTGCGACCAACACCCACTGGCCGTCCTCGGCGTTTTTCGCTCAGCGCCCCCTTCCCCTTCGCGACGCGCACGGGACAACCAGTCCTCCACCGTCCGGTAATGAACCCCTGACACCGCCGCCAATTCCTTGAGCGGCATCCTGGACTGCTTGCGCAAACGGATGACCATCTGCCGTAACAAGGCCCGAGCCTCTACCGTCAATTTCCGCGCATCGATGGGTTTCTTTTCCATGCGCGCATTTTATCGCGCACCAAGCTATTTTGGGGCCTGGTTAATAGTTCCTGATAGGTCGGCGCACTCACGCACTGGGTAGCCTTGCTGCCTTAGCTCTCCGGGCCTTTCCGGGCGTTCCGTACCATCGGTAAAAGCCCTTCTTGGCGATCTCCACCATTGCCAGATAGATCACCACCATCGCCGCCAGGATGGCATAAAACTCTTTGGGGGGCGGAACGAAGCCGAAATAGTTCCCCAAAGGCGTCAACGGCAACGTGGCGGCGATGGCAACCACCGCGAGAGAAGTCGCCACCAGGATCGGATGGGCGCGGCTTTTGAAGGGATTACCGCGGGTGCGGATGATGAAGATCACCAGCACTTGGGTGCACAGGGACTCGACGAACCAGCCGGTTTGGAACAGCGTTTCGTTGGCCTTCAGCACGGTTAGCAGGACGTAGAAGGTCAGAAAGTCGAAGGCCGAACTGATGGGCCCGATCACCAGCATGAAGTTGCGGATAAAGTTCATGTCCAGGACCCGTGGCTTGCGGAGCTCCTCCGCGTCCACCTTGTCCAGGGGAATGGGTATTTCGGAAAGGTCGTAGAGGATGTTGTTGAGCAGGATCTGGGTCGGCAGCATCGGCAAGAAGGGCAGGAACAACGCCGCGCCGGCCATGCTGAACATGTTGCCGAAGTTGGAACTGGTGCCCATCATGATGTATTTCAGGATATTGCCGAAGGTGCGCCGGCCTTCCAGCACGCCGTCATGCAGCACGTGCAGGTCCTGATCCAGCAGGATCATGTCGGCCGCTTCCTTGGCGACGTCGACGGCCGTGTCCACCGACAGCCCCACATCCGCCGAGTGCAGCGACGGCGCATCGTTGATGCCGTCGCCGAGATAGCCGACCACATGGCCGCGGGCCTTGAGTGCCAGGATCACCCGGTCTTTCTGTGCCGGGTTGACCCGGCAAAACAGATTGGCTTTACCCACCCTGATCCGCAAGGCGTGATCATCCATCTGCTCGATTTCCTTGCCGGTCAGGACTCCCGTCACCGGGATGTTCAACTGGGCGCAGACATGCTGGGTCACCAGCTCGCTGTCGCCGGTCACGATCTTCACCGTTACGCCGCTCTCCTCGAGCGCGGAGAGTGCCGCGCCGGCGCTTGCCTTGGGAGGATCGAGGAAGCCGGCAAAACCCGCGAGCACCAATTCCGTTTCGTCGCTGACGACGGCGTGGGGATGGTCCATCGGAACCTGGCGCCAGGCGATGCCCAATACGCGGAACCCTTCTTTTTCGAGGGCAGCGTGCTGCGCCCGTATTCGCTCTAGGGCTGCCTCGTCTACCGGGCGCTGAATTTCCGCGCCCAGTTCTTCGTAATGCGTGCAAAAACCCACGACTTCGTCGGGCGCCCCCTTGACCACCAGCCACCGGGTCTCGCCGTTATCCACGAGCACGGATACCCGCCGCCGCTCGAAATCGAACGGGACTTCGTCGATCTTTTTCCAGGCGCTGACGTCGATGTTTTCGTGGTTCAGGATCGCTTCGTCGAGTGGGCTCTTCAGGCCGGATTCGAAGTAGCTGTTCAGATAGGCGAGTTCCAGCACCCGTGCGCTGGGGTTTCCCTGCGTGTCCACATGCTGCTCCAGCCTGATCTTCGCCTCGGTCAGCGTGCCGGTCTTGTCGGTGCACAAGACGTCCATCGACCCCAGATTCTGGATGGCGGCCAGGCGTTTGACGATCACCCGTTTCTCCGCCATGTGCAGCGCGCCCCGCGACAAGGTGACCGACACGACCATAGGCAGCAGTTCCGGCGTCAACCCCACCGCCAACGCAACGGCAAACATGAAGGACTCCAGCCAGGGCTTGTGCATGAAGGCATTCACCAGCAGTACAAACAGCACCAGCAGCACGGTGAGGCGCATGATGAGCAGGCCGAAGCGGTGGGTGCCGATCTCGAAGGCCGTCGGCGGCGGCCGGCGGATCAGGCTGTCGGCGATGGCCCCGATCGCGGTGCGGGTACCCGTTTTGATCACCCGCACCCTGGCGCTGCCGCTGATGACGGTGGTCCCCATGAACACCGCGTTGGCGGCGTCCTGCAGTTCGGTTGCCTCTTTGCTCGGCGGTCCCGGTCGCTTCTCGACCGGATAGGACTCACCGGTCAACAAGGCCTGTTTGACGAACAGATCGCGCGCCTCCAGCACCAAACCGTCCGCCGGGACCATATCGCCCGCGGAGAGTACGACGAGGTCGCCGGGCACCACCTCGGTCACCGGCACCTCAAGGGGATTACCGTCGCGCATAACCGTGGCCCGTACCGAAACCGACTGGCGCAGGCTGGCCGCCGCCTTGCCGGCGCGGTGCTCCTGGACGAAATCGAGGGTGACGCTCAGCAGTACGATGACGCTGATGATGACGAAGTCGGCGACTTCGCCGGTGAATGCGGAAATCGCACTGGCCGCGAGCAGCAGCAGAACCAGGGGATTCTTGAAGCGGGAGAGGAATTGCAGCCACAAGGGCCGTTCCTTGCGATCGCGGAACAGGTTAGGGCCGAATTGGGCCAGTCGCGACGCCGCTTCGGCACGGGATAAGCCGCCTCCATCGTGCGCGGCCGTTTCCCGCGGTTCGACCGGTGGATGCAGCCACCAAGCTTGGTCATTCGGAACGTGCGACATGGTATGCCTCGGTGGGATTTAGGAGCCCACAGCCATCTTACACAGACGGCCGCGAGGACACTGCCCGTCGTCTACTTCAGACCTCCCGAGGCTTTTCCAGCACCACCCGGAACGCTTCCATGCCGCGGCTGAAAAAGGCATAGGCCGAACCCCAGAGATAGAGCCGGAAACGACGGTAGAGCGCATCGCCCCAACGACGGATGATCTCATCCCGGGCGGCCTCCAGATTCTCGGCCCAGGCCTTGCAGGTAAGGTAATAACTGTGGCGATCATTATGAACCGCCAGCACGTCCATCTGAGTCTTGGCGGCCGCAGTCAGGAAGTCGTGCAGGCAGAAATAGGCATGGTCGGCCGGAAATACGTAGCGGGCGATAAAGCTGGGTTTGACGTGCTTTTCGCGAAAAGCGCTGGCATCGAGATAGACGTGTCCGCCCGGTTTCAGCAAGCGCTGGAACTGCCGTAATACGGCCGGATAATCGGGCAGATGTTCCATCACGCCCAGAATGACCATGGCATCATAGGGTTCCTCGGACGCGTACGCCAGGAAGTCCTGGTTAAGCACCCGGCAAGGCAGTCCGGCGCGTGGAATCAATTCTGAGAGGAACGCCTCGGACTGGCGGGATATCGTCAGGGAGGTAACCTGAATGCCGCGTTGCCCGGCGTATTCGGTGAAACTGCCCCAGCCGCCGCCAACATCCAGCACGCGATCTCCCGGTTTCAAGCAACAGGCGTCGATGGCGAAATCCAGCTTGCGGCGCTGGGCTGTTTCCAGCGCTTCGTCATCGCGTTCGAACACGGCCTGGGAATAACAGCGGGTCGGGTCCAGGAACTGGAGATAAAACTCGCTGGGGAAGTCGTAGTGGGCCGCGATGGCTTGCCGGTCTACCGGTATTCTCCCGATGAACCAGGGTGCAATCCGCCGCCACAGATATTGCAATGGATGGCTGTCATTCAAGGCTCGCCGGAGGCTGACGAACCTCATCATATCGCCCGCGACGTCCAGGCTTCCCGCCATATACGCCTCGCAAATGCCCAACTCGTCGAATCGGCCGAGGGCGGCCAAACCGTTGCGATCGTTGACTAAGACCTGGACCGCGGGCTCCCCTTCCCCGAAGCGAAAACTGCGCCCTCCCCATAGCCGAATCTCAAAAGGGGTTTTGACCCGATCGGCTAAGCGCTGCTGGATCCGCTTAAACAGTCCGTCATAGCTCGTCGCCAGTGGAGCTTTAGCATTTTGTTCCATCGATTTTCCCCTCCGAAGAAGCGAAACGGCCAGAATGGATACTCAATATCTTGCCATGGTTGCATGGGGACGAAAAACCTCGCCTCGTTGTCTTCCGTGCGGTTATTTTGACTCGACTACCTGTTTCTAATAGGCGACCCGCCCCGCGACCAGCCAGAAAACCATGAATTACATGCCATTGGGCGCGGTGCTCAATTCTTTGTCAATCCATAGGAATCGGGGATCAACATGCAACTATTACTGATAGACCGGCTGACCTGGGTTCGGTTTGTTGGGGTGCTGAAAGCCTTGTCCGCTTCGGAGGTCGGTGGAAGGGCGATTGCGTTGTTTGCACTCCTCATCCTGATGTTATTCGTCATCAGCGGCTTGAATGTTGTGAATAGCTATGTCGGCCGCGACTTCATGACGGCGATCGCCAACCGCAATATGGCCGGGTTCATCTGGCAAGCAAAAATCTACATTGGCGTATTCGCAGCATCCACGGCGGTAGCGGTCTTGTCCCGCTTTACCGAAGAGAGTCTCGGGCTGCTTTGGCGTGAGTGGCACACCCGGCAGCTTGTCACTCGCTATCTGGCCGATCGAACCTACTACCGGATGAAGGAAACGGGACAGGTCGAGAACCTAGACGAGCGCATCGCCGATGATGTTCGCGCACTGACGGTCACCACGCTCTCGTTCGTTCTCATGCTCCTCAATGGCATCATTACGGTGGTCGCGTTTTCGGGCGTCATGTGGTCGATCAGCCCCTTGCTATTCGGCGTGGCCATTGTCTATGCGATATGCGGAACCTTGATGTCCATCGTGCTGGGGCGCCGACTGGTCGGGTTGGATTCCCGTCAGATGGACAAGGAGGCCAATCTTCGAGCCACACTGATACACGTTCGAGAAAACGCCGAGTCCATCGCGCTATCGCACCGGGAAGAGCGGTTGCAGTTCCTCTTATTACGCCGCATTCGTGAGTTGGCGGACAATTTTCGGCGGATCATCGCCGTAAACCGAAATCTGGGGTTCTTCACGACCGGCTACAACTATCTGATCCTGATCATACCCGCGTTGGTCGTGGCTCCACTGTTCATAGACGGTGAAATCGAATTCGGTGTCATCGCCCAGTCAGCCATGGCTTTCGCGCAGTTGGTTGGTGCGTTCTCCCTGATCGTTTCCCAATTTCAGTCCATTTCCTCATTCACTGCCGTAGTATCCCGGCTCGGTTCCCTCTGGGAGGGCATCGAAGACGCACGCTCAAGCGAAGTCTTGGGATTGGAAGTGGTCAAGGAAGACGAGTGTATGGCTTACGAGCATGTGACACTGAAGTCGGCAGAAAACGACACCCTCCTCATCAATGATTTGTCCGTCTCAATTCCTTGCGGGACCCGGCTGTTGGTCGTTGGCCCTAGTGAGGCCGCCAAGGTGGCCCTCTTCAGGGCTACCGCCGGTATCTGGGAAACCGGAGGAGGACGCATCCTGCGCCCCAGCCTTGAAAAAATATTCTTTCTACCCGAGCGGCCTTATCTGCCTCCGGGCACCTTAAGGCATGTACTTCTGCGTAGCGACAGGGAGGGGGCGACTGCGGACGACCAAATCATCGCCACGTTGCGCGTTCTGAACGTCGAGTCGGTCTTGACACGTATTGGGGGACTGGACGTCGAGCAGGATGATTGGGCGAGTATCCTCTCACTCGGCGAACAGCAATTGCTCGCTTTCACCTGCCTGCTCCTTGCCGCTCCCCGATTTGCCTTCTTGGACCGACCAAGCACGGCCCTGACTCCTGAACAAGTCGATCATATTCTGAAAGTGCTCTCCAATCAGTCGATTACTTATATCGTGGTTGGCGAAGACGGCGAGATCATTCGTAACTATGATGCCGTTCTCGAACTCGCGATTAATGGCGGATGGAGTTGGAATCCGGTCCATGAAGGCCAGGTAATTGGCGCAGGAGGCAATTCCAGCAAGGAGGAGTGAACCGCTCCGGTAATCATGGAGGCTGGTTGGTTTAAGTCAGGCTGGAACTGCGGGCTGACTGGCGAGTTGCCGATATTAGATGGTCTCGGCTAGCGCGTTTTGTCCTAGCTGTCGCCCTGGCCGCCCACCGAAGGTTCGATATCGGCCTCGGCCAGGCCTTCGCTGTAGCGGATGCTGACGTACATTGAGCCTCTCTGTCCGAATGATGGGTCAGCGCGCCGTCTCGTTCGGGCCGTCGCGCATACAGTGCTTGTCCCGTGGCGTACCTCAGTCCCAGCGGCCCGGCCATTCTGGAAGCCAAGCCCTATGGATTGGCGGACCCTTGCAGGAGATCCACCACATCCAGCTTGATGGCCAGGCGCATCAGCTCGATGTCGCTGGAGACGCCGAGCTTGCGCTTGATGATGTAATGGCAATTGCACACGGTCTTGGGACTGAGATTGAGGCATGCGGCGATGGCGTCCGTGGATCGCCCGTCGGTCAGCAGGCGCAGGATCTCGAACTCGCGTGCCGTGAGGCTCTCCAGGGCCTTGTGCTCGCAGCCGAGTTTTTCCAGGGCCAGCGCCTGGGCCATATCGGCGCTCAAGGCATGCCGGCCGACGTGGACTTCGCGGATGGCGCGCAGCAACTCCTCCGGCGGACTGCTCTTGCTGACGTAGCCCAGGGCGCCGGCGCGGATGGCTTGCAGCGCGAACGTGGGGTTCTGGTGCATGCTGAAGACCAGTATCCGGGCGTCCGCACGGCGCAGCCGGACGCGGGCTATCAGTTCCAGGCCGCTGCTGCCGGCCATCGTGATATCGGTGACGACCACATCCGGATTGCAGAGCGTGAATTGCCGATACGCTTCCGCACCGCTGTCCGCCTCGGCGATCACCCGCATGCCCGGCTGTTTGCCCAGCAGGGCCCGGTAGCCTTCGCGGACGATAGCATGGTCGTCGACGAACAGAATATCGATGGTCGCCGCCATGCCGTTCACGGGTTCACTCCGGCGACGGGTTCCAGCGGCAAGCAGGCCTCGACGATCAGTCCGTGGGGTGAGGCGATGGCCAGCTTCATTGTGCCGTGCAGCGCCGCGATGCGCTCGCGCATGCCGAGCAGGCCGATGCCGTAAGATGCCGGAATCTCCGTCGCGCTGCCGTCGTCCGTCACCCTCAGGCTAGCCTCTGTGGCGGAAACGCTCAACTCAACCCGCACGTGGGTGGCCTCTGCGTGCTTGGCGACATTGGTCAGGCACTCCTGTATCACCCGGAACAAGGCGATGGCCAAGGGCTCCGGCAGGGCGGTGCAATCGCCCGTGAGGCTGAGCCGGTAGTCGGTCGTGCCCCGGCTGCGCTGCCGCCACCCGGCGATCAGGCTATCCAGGCTGGCCGCCAAGCCCAGTTCGTCCAGCTCCGCCGGCCGCAAGCGGCGGAGCAGGTTGCGGATGTTGTCCAGCATGTGCTGGGTGTAGGTCCGAATTTGCTGGGCTTCGCCGCTCAGCTCGGGACATTGCCGGTCCGCGCCCTGGGTCATCGACAGGGCCAGCGCGTTGATGGCGGTCAGGCATTGCCCGAACTCGTCGTGCAGTTCGCGGGCCAGGTAGCGGCGCTCTTCCTCCTGGAGTCCCATCAGCTTGACGGCCAGTGCCTGCCGTTCCGACAGCAGACGCTGATGGCTGGCCGCCAATTGGTTGACAGCTTCGGCGATGTAGCGCCATTCGTTGAGGCTGAAGGCCGGCAAGCGGTAGTCCAGATTGCCCCGCCGCATCCGTTCGAGCCCGGCGACGATGATCCCGGCCGGTCGCAGGGCGCTGCTAATGCTCAGATAAACCAGCAGGCAAACCGCCAGGACCGTCGCCGCCGACAATTCCATCAGGCTGCGCAGCTTGCTCCACGCCTCCGCGAGCTCCCATTCGACGCTGGGTATCACACTGAGCAAACCGTACTGGCGGCGGTGGTAGACGACCGGCCGCGCAACGCTGACGCCGGGTGTCAGGAATAAACGGTAGATCGTCTCGAAGCCCGAGGGGACCTTGCCGGTCTGCGGCGTCGCGAGGTTGCAGAGGCGACGCGGTTCGCTAGCGTCGGCCGGCGCGTAGGCGATGCAGGCTCCGCTACCGGTGGGATTGTTCTGCCAGGCCTCGAAATCGGGAAAGGCATCGGCTGTGCCGATCCCCGTACCCGCCTTGAGCAATTGCCTTTCCAGTTGCCGCACCAAAGTTTCCGCCGCATGCTCCGTGGCTAACCGGGCCTGCCGGTCGCTGCGGTAGAGCGAGAGGCCCGCGGCCGCCAACAGACAGGCCATGGCCGCGGCCGCGATACGGGTCAGCAGGTGCAGCTGGAGATTCATGGTCAGCTTACTCGGCCCCTTGCGAAAAACGAGGGAATCGTATCGGCATCGTGGCATTCGCAGTGGCGCATGCCTTAATGGTGCCACAGAAGACGCGGGCAAATTGCCCGACTACGATGGGCAAATCTCGGCTTACGCCGCCCGGCGGGTCACCTAGGCTGTATCCGGCCGCTTAGCGCGGCCGGGACCGGCTCCGCGCATAAGGTAGCGGGCCGATAGCGCATAACCTGCCGACGAGGAAAATCCATGACCGCTTTGCTATTCGACGACCGCAACATCCAATGGCGTACCCTGGGCGATTACGAACACCTGCTTTATTCGATCCTCGACATCGATGTGGAAAACCGCATCGTCGACGTGATCTTCAAATTTGCCGCCCACGGGCAGATTGTCCTGCACCGGCACAAGGCCCTCAACAAAACCTTCGTGATCCAGGGCGAGCATCGCTTGTACCATGCCGACGGCACGCTCAAAGAGATACGCCCGGTCGGCAGTTATAAGGTGAGCCCGCCCAGCGAGGAACCCCACCGTGAAGGCGGCGGCGACGTGGACGCGGTCGTCCTGTTCAGCATACGCGGCAGCGAGGGCGTCTTTTACGAGATCCTCGACGATCACCTCAATGTCACCGCAACCCTCGGCATGGACGACCTCATCGCCCTGCATCGCGAAGCAACGGGCTGAGCGCTGGTTGGAATAAAGGGCGCCAAGGCAGTGAACAGTGAACGGGGGATCGCCTGGAATGTAGGCTACCGACTCCATCGAGCACATAAGGGTGTTAGCCCCAAGAGCGCTTACCCAAAGCGTCGGGGCATATCACCCAGGGCAGCGTTGCGCAGTAAACAAGCGTCGACGAAACGGCGCTAACGACCATCATGAGTCATCGGCGCCCTGAAAAATCAGCGTTGTCGAACGACAGCTCTCTAGGAATCAGCGGCCAGTAGTGGCGGTTTCTTGATCGCCTGAAAGTCGGCCTGAACTGCCTGTCGCGTTGTCCGGTTTGAACGGCTGGAAGGTCCTGTATTGCAGACGAAGAGAGAAAAGTTATCCTTGGGCGATCAGTTGTGCAGTTGATAAGGAGCTTATCTCTAGCCTCGGCCAGAACGGTATTTCCCCCCATTGACCTAGGATCGACCGCTGTCAGCATAGCGTAGAGCGTGATACCAGGCTTCGGGGTGCCAAAGATCCGCTGTGCAAGCGCCTCAAGCGCCACTTGAGTGGTCGAGGAAATATGCGCAGATGAGTTGCGTAACGTTCTGAGGTCCGCCAAGTCCGAAAGAATTGAACTCAGGTTGGGTTCAAACGGATACCCATTTTCGAAATACAGTCGTACCATCCGAAGAACGAGCTCATGATTGGCGTAATCAAAATACCGGTTTGCCCCAATCATCATTTTTTTGGCATCTTCAGGAGTCGACGGCACGGCGTACCGAATAGGCTGCTTTCCCGAAAGAGTTGCGGCGCCGGCCAAAAAGTGACTAATCACGGATTCCACGAATTCTTCCCAGGCTACGAACAGATTTAGAAAAGCTGCGACAGTAATCTGTTCGCGGTCAATTTGTGGAAATAATGGAGTACCAGCTGCATCAGCTTTGTGCGCATTTGAGATAAGCGAGTCGCACTGAGATGACTTCACCCTAAACGTAGCTAAAGCTTGAGCGATAGGCATAACAATTAACTCAGCTCATGAGCTTGAGCAAAAACTGTGTCCGCTGCACACGAACCTTTTCGTCGGTAGTAGCACGGCGTGAATCTTGCAGGAACCCAATTTCGTCCTTGCTAAGATTGTTATGGTCGGTTTCCTCAAAGATTCCATCTACCCTTTCTAGGGAGTTTCGCGCTGCTTCGGGCGAGGCGTAACCCTGCTGTGGCGCAGACGGCAATCCAGGAATTCCAAAGTTCCGATGCGCTACAGCTGTGAAAAGCGAATAGAAAAGGTGGGACCGACGAAACTCGGTGTCCGAAAGGCCTTCGGGGTAGATCGCAAGGATGCCCGTAATGACCTGATCGAAACGATCCTCAAGAAAATCGGGGTCATGGTCGAAAGTCGTCGGGGGCGTCAGAATTTCTGTGTGTGAGGCGTGAGTAGACTTTTCCACGGTGACGGCTGCCGAAGGTCCGTTCAGACCGTAGGCAGAGGGCGCGGTGGCAAAGTCGGTGGTCATTTTATCCGCGAGCCGCTTCAAAGCGTTCAGCGTAGAGGATGGCGAATTGGTTCATGGCGTCCTTCCAATCCTTGGCCGCCCGTCCCCAGTCGGCCGTAATGTTGCGCAAGGCCAGCCAGATCAGCTTGCTGGCAGCATCGTCGCTCGGGAAATGGCCACGCGTCTTGAGGATCTTGCGCAGTCGGGCGTTGATGCTCTCGATGGCATTGGTCGTGTAGATCACCCGGCGGATGGCGGGCGGGAAGGCAAAGAAGGGAATCACCCGGTCCCAGGCCCGCCGCCAGGCGGCGACCACGGTCGGGAATTTCTCACCCCAGAGGCCTTGCTCGAACGCGTCGAGTTCGGCCAGCGCGGCTTCGGCGCTGGGCGCGGTGTAGATCGGCTTGATCGCTGCCGCCAGTGCCTTACGGTCCTTCCAACTCGCGTAGTCGAGGCTGTTGCGAATCAGATGCACGATACAGGTCTGCAGCGTGGTCGCTGGGAAAACGGCGGCCAAGGCCTCGGGCATGCCCTTCAGGCCGTCGGTGACGGCGATCAGGATGTCGACCACACCGCGCGTCTTGAGGTCATTGAAGACCTTCATCCAGAACTTGGCGCCCTCGGTGTTCTCGATCCACAACCCGAGGATGTCGCGCGTGCCGTCTGGCAGAACAGCCAAGGCCAGGTAGATCGCCTTGTTGCGGACCACCGCCTCCTCGCGAATCTTGACCCGCAGAGCATCGAAGAACACCACCGGATACATGGCTTCGAGCGGGCGTGACTGCCAGGCGGTGACCTCGGCCATCACCGCATCGGTGACTGAACTGATGAATTCCGGTGAAACCTCGGTGCCGTACTGCTCGGCCAGGAAGCCCTGAATCTCGCGCACCGTCATGCCCCGGGCGTACATGGCCACGATCTTGTCATCGAAACCGGTGAAGCGCCGCTCGTGCTTAGGGATAAGCAGGGGTTCGAAGCTGCCCTGACGGTCGCGCGGGATGTCGATCCGAAGCGGCCCGTCTTCGGTCAGCACCGTCTTGCCGGTCACCCCGTTGCGGTGATTGCCCACCTCGCCGGGCTTGTCGGCGCCGGGTGGGTAACCCAGGTGATGGCTGAGTTCGGCGCCCAGTGCACGTTCGATCAGCGCCTTCTTGAACGCCATCGAGGCGGCATTGATCGCCTCGGCGTCCATCGGGCCACTGACCATCTGGTCTATGAGTTCTTTCGGAATGCTGGGCAGCGCCGCTGCCGGTTTCTTCTTGCTCGTCTTGCTTGGCATACATGCTCCTTAACAACATGTTATGCCTCACACACAAAATTTCTGACAGGCTCATCAGGCCCGGACTTAAAACTGACTCTGTCTCCCTTAGAAAGGACCTCCATATCTGGAAGCTGGGACTTAAGCGCTTCATAGGCAAGGTTGCCAATACTAAGACTAGTATATTCGTAGCGTCGTGAATCGGAAAGGAGAAGAATAAGATACCCAATGTGCACAGAAAATGTGTAAGCTGCTATCTCAGTGCTAACGTTATCAAGCACACTTGAATGCTGAAACACAACCGGCTCATATCGGTCGATCTGGTGCCATATGTATTCGAAATCGCGCGCTTCGCCCTGCTGGCAGACCGATTCGGCAAGTTCTTTCTCTATGTCCTTAAGTCGAAGTTCGGCTTCCAATCTTGCCACTCGTTCTTTTTGGATTGCATCGGTGACGGTCCTTTGCAGGAAGGAACGCCAAATTTCGGCGACGACGCGCGGCAATATTTCACAATAATTCGCTTCACTCCACTCAGGCATTTGCAATACCTGTAGATCGTATCTAAGTTCCGTGCGAAGGAACGACTCAGAAACATAAGGCAAGAAGGCGACATAGTTATTTTGAAGCTTACGAAGGATTCCAACGTCAATTTCTTTTTTTACAACAGCAGAAGTAACGGAATGATGTGTGAGATAGGCTAGGACAGCGTCGCAGGTCGGTATGCCATCCTCGAATATCGCATCAAGCCACGGTTGGCCATGCCTGATCTCGTAATCGTCAAGCCAAGGCTCAATTGGGCATTTGCGAAGATCGTTAGCTATACGATCGATGAAATTCACATCCTTCTTCGAATGAGAGAGAAACACGCGCGGTTTATTCAGTCTTTCCTTCATATCGTCCAAGCGAAGATAACAGTTGGGATCGTGGCCCATAGAAATATCTGCACATGGGCCGCACAGTTCAAAAATACAAATATGGCTACAAGACGGGCTTCGTTTGCCAACGATGCGCTTCCCTTCGTTCAGCACATCCTACTCCGTCCCGCTCAACCACTCCTAGGCGTTTCCATCTTCCGAACCAACTCGCTCCAGGGCTCGTCGCACTCTTACCAGCTGTTCTCTTGTTTGCTTCTTCGGGGTGACTCTTGGGCTAGCTGCATCCTTAACCCATGAGAGCGGCCACGAATGGAGGAAACGCTTGTCCGCCGCTAAGGCGGCAGTTCGATGTTGGCGTTATAATCCCGCGCTTTCAATCTTCGACCTATCGACATGGCGGACCCGTTGAACACCCTCACCCGCGACGTATCCACCTTCCAGGGCCTGATTCTGGCCTTGCAGGAATACTGGGGCGCGCAAGGCTGCGCGATACTCCAACCGCTCGATCTGGAAGTGGGCGCCGGCACCTTCCACCCCTCGACCTTTTTGCGCTCCATAGGGCCCGAGCCCTGGAACGCGGCCTACGTTCAGCCTTCGCGCCGGCCTACCGACGGGCGCTACGGCGAGAACCCCAACCGCCTGCAGCATTACTACCAGTTCCAGGTGTTGATGAAGCCCTCGCCCGCCGACATCCAGGAACTCTATCTGGGATCGCTGCGCTTCCTGGGACTGGACCTGTTGGAGCACGACATCCGCTTCGTCGAGGACAACTGGGAATCGCCGACGCTCGGCGCCTGGGGCTTGGGCTGGGAAGTCTGGCTGAACGGCATGGAGGTGACCCAGTTCACCTATTTCCAGCAAGTGGGCGGCTTGGACTGCCGGCCGGTCAGCGGCGAGATCACCTACGGCCTGGAGCGCATCGCCATGTATCTGCAAGGCAAGGAAAGCGTCTACGACCTGGTGTGGACGCGAGGCCCCCAAGGTGACGTCACCTACGGCGACGTCTACCACC
This sequence comes from Methylococcus sp. EFPC2, assembly GCF_016925495.1. Taxonomy (NCBI): domain Bacteria; kingdom Pseudomonadati; phylum Pseudomonadota; class Gammaproteobacteria; order Methylococcales; family Methylococcaceae; genus Methylococcus; species Methylococcus sp. EFPC2. The sequence goes on from NZ_CP070491.1 coordinate 1,651,109, forward strand.
AGAACGAGGTGGAGATGTCGGCCTACAACTTCGAGCACGCGCCCACCGCCTTCCTGTTCCAGTGTTTCGACACCTACGAAAACGAATGCCGACAATTGATCGCGCAAGACCTGCCCCTGCCCGCCTACGAAATGGTGTTGAAAGCCTCCCACTCCTTCAATCTGCTGGACGCGCGCCGCGCCATCTCGGTCACGGAGCGCCAGCGTTACATCCTGCGCGTGCGCGACCTGGCCAAGTCCGTGGCCGAGGCCTATTACCAGCGCCGTGAAAGCCTGGGCTTCCCCATGCTGGCGAACAAGGAGGCCGCTCATGGCTGAGACCCGCGACCTGCTGTTCGAACTCGGCACGGAAGAACTGCCGCCGAAATCGCTGCTGAACCTGTCTCGCGCGCTGCAGACCGGTGTCGAATCCGGGCTACAGAAGGCCGGGCTGGCGCATGGCGGCATCGTGTCCTACGCCACCCCGCGCCGTCTGGCATTTCATGTGAAGGATTTGGTGACCAGCCAGCCCGACCAGGTGGTCGAAAAACGCGGGCCGGCCTTGAATGTCGCCTATCAGGCGGACGGCTCGCTCAGCAAAGCGGCCGAAGGCTTCGTGCGCAGCTGCGGCGCCACGCCGGATAAGCTCATCGTGCTCAAGACCGACAAGGGCGAATGGCTGGGCTTCAAGCAGGAAGTCAAAGGCGCACGCACGGCGGAACTGGTGCCCGACATCATCCGCCAGGCCTTGGCCGCCCTGCCCATCGCCAAGCGCATGCGGTGGGGTGCCGGGGTGGCCGAATTCGTCCGCCCCGCGCATTGGATCATCCTGCTGTTCGGCAGCGAGGTGATCGACGCATCCATACTCGACTTGCCGACCGGACGCACCACGCGCGGCCACCGCTTTCACCATGCGGACACCATCGAACTGGCCAACCCCGTCGACTATGCCGAAAAGCTGCGGGCCGCCCGGGTGATCGCCACTTACGGCGAGCGCCAGGAGCAAATCCGCGCGCTCGCCGAGCAGGCCGCCGCCGGCGTGGGCGGTACGGCGCATATCGAGGCCGACTTGCTGGAAGAAGTCGCCGCCCTGGTGGAATGGCCGGTCCCGGTGCTGGGCAATTTCGAGGAGCGCTATCTGGCCCTGCCGGCGGAAGTGCTCATCACCACCATGCAGGAAAACCAGAAATATTTCCCGGTGAAGAACGCCCAGGGTGGCCTGCTGCCACACTTCATCACCTTCAGCAACGTGGACAGCAAGAACCTGGCAACCGTGCGTTCCGGCAACGAGCGCGTGGTGCGCCCGCGTTTGTCCGACGCCGAATTCTTCTGGAACCAGGACCGCAAGCAGACGCTGGAAGACCGGGTGCCAAATCTGGCCAACATCACCTTCCAGAAGACCCTGGGCTCGCTGCTGGACAAGACCCACCGCGTGCAACGCTTGGCCGCCCTGATCGCGGAGCGGCTGGAGGTAGAAAGCGCCTGGGTGCAACGTGCCGCGCTGCTGGCCAAGGCCGATCTGTTGAGCGAAATGGTGGGCGAATTCACCAACCTGCAGGGCACCATGGGCCGTTATTACGCCCTGGCCGAAGGCGAACCCGAGGACATCGCCGCCGCGATCGAGGAACAATATCTGCCCAAGGTTTCCGGCGGCGCCTTGCCCACGACGCAAACCGGGCAAATCCTGGCCTTGGCGGAGAAGATCGACACCCTGGCCGGCATCTTCTCGGCTGGGCTCATACCGAGCGGCGACAAAGACCCTTATGCCCTGCGCCGCGCCGCGCTCGGCGCCATCCGCATCCTCATCGAATGCGGTCTGGACCTGGATTTGCCGGAACTGCTAAGCGCGGCGCTGGAAGCCCTGCACCATGACTTCGATCGCGCTGCCACCCACGATGCCGTGTTGGGTTTCATCCTGGATCGCCTGAAGGGCTACTGCCTGGATCGCGGCATCAGCCACGACGAGTTCGACGCCGTGCTGTCGGTCCAACCGCCCAGGCTGCTGGATTTCGAATCGCGCCTGAAGGCGGTGCAGGCCTTCCGCAAGCTGCCCGAAGCGGAAAGTTTGGCGGCGGCCAATAAGCGCATCCGCAACATCCTGAAGAAATCGGAAGAGGAAATCGTCGCCAACGTGGAAGACCAGGCCCTGGTCGAACCTCAGGAGAAAGCCTTGCTGCAGGCCGCCCGCGACGCCAAGGAAGACGTGCTGCCGCAGCTGCGCGAACGGGATTACACCGAGGCGCTGAAACGGCTGGCCGGCCTGAGGGACACCGTGGACGCCTTCTTCGACCGGGTCATGGTGAACTGCGAGGACGCCGAGTTGCGCAAGAACCGGCTGGGCCTGCTGGCCATCGTGGAAGGACTGTTCCTGGAAATCGCAGACATTTCCCGGTTGCAGTGAGGGGGTCTATCCACCTGTCATGAAAAAGGGGGCGCACGCCCCCTATTTCCAGCCTCGCTTGCCGTAGTCACTCGACGACGTCGTGCCCGCGCTCTGCCATGCAGTCGATGAACGCGCGCTTGAACCGGCTGTCCACGACCTGATCTTCATCGTCACCCAATACCACCCGGGCGCGGGACGCCGCCTTGGTCTTCTTGCTCGCCGACCTTTCGGCCAATTCTCTGCATTCCCGCTCGTCCTGCGGCACTCGAAACGCATTGGGATCCCTGTAGGTATCTATAACCGGCCGATAGCCTCCGAAATGTATGCACCCCGTCGCGATAAGCGCGGTGGCCATTACGGCGAATACGACCGAAACCATTTTCGTCATGGAAATCTTAATCCTGGTGTTGGTGATGGAATCTGGCGACACCGCCTGTGCGCGGTTTGCAGCGAAACTATAACAAAGTGGCGAAAGCCCGCGGAACAGCGGTGTATTTCAATTTTCGTCTTCATGCGCTCGCCATTAACCCCAGGGCGACGGGCGCCCGCCTGTCGGATATGCTTATGGCCGATACGCCGCCATCCCGGCTCCGCCATTCGCGAGGCAGCCTTTGATACGCTTAGCCAATCTGAACGACCTGGGCAGCCTGGTCGAGATCGAAAACCGCTGTTTCGATACCGACCGCATCTCCCGCCGCAACTTTCGCCATCTGCTCACCAAGGCCAACGCGGCAACACTGCTGGACGAGCGCGACGGCAAAGCGCTGGGCTATGCCATGCTGCTGTTCAACACCGGTACTTCGCTGGCGCGCCTTTACTCCATCGCCGTGGCCCCTGAGCACAAAGGGAGCGGCGTGGGGCGCCGGTTGGCGGAGGCGTGCGAGCGGCTGGTACTGGAGCGCGACTGCGTGAGTCTCAGGCTGGAAATCAGACGCGACAACACCGCTTCCTTACGCCTGTTCGAGAAACTCGGCTACCGCTACCTGGCGACCGTGCCCGACTATTACGAAGACCATGCCGACGCCCTGCGTTTCGAGAAGCACCTCGCCCCGCATCTGCAGCCGGAACTGGTCCGCGTGCCTTATTACCAGCAAACACTGGACTTCACCTGCGGCCCCGCCTCACTGATGATGGCCATGCAGGCATTGGATCCCGAATTGAATCTGGACCGCAAGCTGGAATTGCGCATCTGGCGCGAATCAACCACCGTGTTCATGACATCCGGCCATGGCGGCTGCGGACCCTACGGCCTGGCCTTGTCGGCTTTCCACCGCGGCTTCGAGGTGGCGGTTCACCTGAACGACGACGGCACCCTGTTTTCCCACTCGGTGCGCGACCCGGAAAAAAAGGTGGTAATGCAGCTGGTCCAGGAGGATTTCGTCGAGGAACTCAGCCAACTGCCGGTCAAGATCGTCTATGGCACCCTCAATGCCGCCGACCTGCAGGCCGAGATGGAACAAGGCGGCATACCAGTGGTGCTGATCAGTTCCTACCGCATCTATCAGGAAAAATTTCCTCACTGGGTCGTGGTCACGGGCTACGATGAACGCTATTTCTACGTGCACGACCCCTACGTCGACAACGGCGCGGGCAAGACCCTGACCGATTGCGTCAACATGCCCATACTCAAGAAAGACTTCCAGCGCATGGCGCGCTATGGCAAGACCGGCCAGAAGGCCGTGCTCATACTCAAACGCAAACCCTCAAAACGACGCGCATCGCGCACTTAATCTCCCGACCTCCAGCGCTTCATGGCCACCCCTATCGTCATTGTCGATCAGTTGAAAGACTGGCAGCCCGAATTTCCCCAAGTCACTCTGGTTACGGCCAAGGACTATCTGTCCCAGCCCACCTATCTGAAAAGCCGGGATTACCGGGTCATCAACCTGTGCCGTAGCTACCGCTACCTTAGCAGCGGGTATTTCTGTTCCATGCTGGCCGAACCGAGGCATCACAAGGTGATCCCTTCGGTCAAGACCCTTACCCATCTCAACAGCAAGCCGATCTACGCCTTGGATGTGGAAGATCTGGACGAAGCCATACAGCGGAGTTTGAAGACCAGAAAATCGAATCCCGGCGAATCGCTGGAGTTGCATATCTTCTTCGGACGCTGCGTGGACCCGGCATTGCAGGATCTGGCGCGGCAGATATTCGACGTCTTTCGCTGCCCCTTGCTCAAGGTGGAATTCGGCTACGCGGGAAAATGGCACATCGAACGAGTCCGCCCGCTGCACCTGAACGGCTGGCTCACGCCGGAGGAGAAAGCCTTGTTCGCCACGGCCCTGCAAGATTACATCGGCAAGCCTTGGCGCAAGCCCCGCCCCCGCAGCCAGCTCCGCTACGACCTGGCCATTTTGCACAACCCCAGTGAGCTGCAGCCGCCTTCCAATGCGCAAGCGCTGAAGAAATTCATCCGTATCGGCAAGAAACTGGGGGTCGAGGTCGACTTGATCGAGAAAAAGGATTATGTGCGCCTGGCGGAATACGATGGTCTGTTTATCCGCGAGACCACCAAGGTCGATCATCACACCTACCGCTTCGCCAAAAAGGCCCAATCGGAAGGCATGGCGGTCATCGACGATCCGGACTCCATCCTGAAATGCTCGAATAAGATCTACCTGGCCGAACTGCTGGCCGCAAATCACATCCCGGCACCCCGCACCCGCATACTCTGCAAGGGCTCGGTCGAACCGCTGCCGGACGACATCGGTTTTCCCGTGGTCCTGAAAATACCGGACGGCGCGTTCTCGCGCGGCGTGGTCAAGGCCAACGACCCGGACGAATTCCGCCGTCATTGCGAAACCTTGTTCCGCGAGACTTATCTGATCCTGGCCCAGGAGTTCCTCTATACGCCCTTCGACTGGCGCATCGGCATACTCCACGGCCAGCCCTTGTACGCCTGCCAATACTTCATGTCCCGCAAACACTGGCAGGTGGTCAAGCGCTCGGACTCCGGCCGCACCGAGGAAGGCGGCTTCAAGACCTGGCCGATCGATGCGGTGCCCAAGCCGGTTTTGGATGCCGCCGTCGACCTCGCCCGTCTCATCGGTGACAGTCTTTACGGAGTCGATATCAAACAGACCGAGCACGGTGTCTTTATCATCGAAATCAACGATAATCCCAATATCGATGCCGGCATCGAAGATAATGTACTGGGCGACCGCCTTTACGAAGCCATCTTGTCGGAACTGGTCAGGCGGATGGAAGCGGCGCGGACTGCTTGACCGCACTCGGCTCGTTTGCCATACCCCGAGTACCCGACTTTGCGGCGCGTGATAATTGAATGAACACTAGAGGTTGACGGAATCAGTTTGGCTTCATAAAATGGGCGTCTGGTTTGGCGACGTAGCTAGAAGCTGGCTCAGCCGGGGTATAGCGCAGTCTGGTAGCGCGTCTGCTTTGGGAGCAGAATGTCGGGGGTTCGAATCCCTCTACCCCGACCACGAAGCGCTTGTAGCTCAGCCGGATAGAGCATCGGCCTTCTAAGCCGAGGGTCGCAGGTTCGAGTCCTGCCAAGCGCGCCATAACCGATTTATCACTGGTGACCGTAGTTCAGTTGGTAGAGCACCGGATTGTGATTCCGGTTGTCGTGGGTTCGAGCCCCATCGGTCACCCCACCTATTGATTTAGATAGGGCCATTAGCTCAGTTGGTAGAGCAGCGGACTCTTAATCCGTTTGTCGTAGGTTCGACCCCTACATGGCCCACCAAATATCCGAAGGGTTAGACACAGCGTCTAGCCCTTTTTAATTTCAGCCGGGTCGTAAACGGAATCAGGGAGCCTGAGGCAGCCATTTTCACTCTGTTCCTGAGTTTATAATGGTGCCTTTGGATTACTGAACGGCTTTTTTCCACGCTAAGAGTACAAACATGACTGATCTATCGCTCTACAGAAACATTGGTATCTTCGCTCACGTGGATGCCGGCAAGACGACGACGACCGAGCGCATACTGAAGCTCACCGGCAAGATCCACAAGATCGGTGAAGTACACGACGGTGCGGCTACCACAGACTTCATGGAACAAGAGCAAGAGCGCGGCATCACCATTCAGTCGGCTGCGACCACCTGTTTCTGGAAAGACCATCGCTTCAACATCATCGACACGCCCGGCCACGTCGACTTCACCATCGAGGTTTATCGCTCGCTGAAGGTGCTGGACGGCGGTATCGGCGTGTTCTGTGGTTCTGGTGGTGTGGAGCCTCAGTCCGAAACCAACTGGCGCTATGCCAACGACTCGGAAGTGGCCCGCGTCATCTACGTCAACAAGCTGGATCGCACCGGCGCCGATTTCTTCCGCGTGGTGAAGCAGGTCAAGGAAGTGCTGGGTGCTTACCCGTTGGTCATGACCCTGCCCATCGGCCGCGAAGACGAGTTTGTCGGCGTCATCGACTTGCTGACTCGCAAAGCCTGGGTATGGGACAACTCCGGTGATCCAATGAACTACGAGATCAAGGATGTTCCTGCCGAATTGGCCGACGAGGTCGAAAAATGGCGTGCCGACCTGGTTGAAAAAGTCGTCGAGCAAGACGACGACGTCATGGAAAAATATCTCGAAGGCGAAGAGCCCGATGTCGATACGATCAAGCGCCTGGTCCGCAAGGGCACCATTAAGCTGGACTTCTTCCCGACCTTTTGCGGTTCGTCCTTCAAGAACAAGGGCGTTCAGTTGGTATTGGACGCAGTCATCGACTACCTGCCCAACCCGACCGAAGTCAAGCCGCAGCCAGAAGTCGACCTCGAAGGTAACGAGACCGGCAACTTCGCCATCGTTGATCCCGATCGTCCGCTGCGCGCTCTGGCGTTCAAGATCATGGACGACCGCTACGGCGCGTTGACCTTTCTGCGTTTGTACTCCGGCAAGCTGGAAAAGGGCACCACGGTACTCAACACCGCGACCGGCAAGACCGAGCGTATCGGCCGTATCGTGGAGATGCACGCGAACGCTCGCAACGAGTTGGACTCCGCCCAGGCCGGCGATATCGTCGCGGTACTCGGCATGAAGAACGTACAAACCGGCCACACCCTGTGTGACCCGGACAAGCCGGCCACTCTGGAACCGATGGTATTCCCCGACCCCGTCATCTCCATCGCCGTTGCCCCCAAGGACAAGGGCTCTAACGAGAAGATGGGCGTCGCGCTGGGCAAGATGGTCCAGGAAGATCCTTCTTTCCATGTCGAGACCGACCAGGAAAGCGGCGAAACCATCCTCAAGGGCATGGGCGAATTGCACCTCGACATCAAGGTCGACATCCTAAAGCGCACCCATGGCGTGGAGGTAAGTGTGGGCAAGCCTCAGGTAGCTTACCGCGAAAGCATTACCAAGAGTGTCGAGGACGACTACGTTCACAAGAAGCAAACCGGCGGTTCTGGTCAATACGCCAAGATCAACTACACCATCGAGCCGGGCGAACCCGGCACGGGTTTCGTGTTCGAATCGAAGGTGACCGGTGGCAATGTTCCGCGTGAATACTGGCCGGCGGTGGAAAAAGGCTTTAAGGGCATGCTGGACAAGGGCGTTCTGGCCGGCTATCCCTGCGTAGACTTTAAGGTCTCCCTGACCGATGGCGGTTTCCATGCCGTCGACTCATCCGCGATCGCTTTTGAAATCGCGGCTCAGGCTGCCTTCCGTCAGTCCATCCCGAAAGCCGGGCCACAGTTGCTTGAACCCATCATGAAGGTCGACGTTTTCACGCCGGACGCCAACGTGGGCGACGTGATCGGCGACTTGAACCGCCGCCGCGGCATGATCAAGTCGCAGGACGCCGGCATCACGGGCGTACGCGTCAAGGCTGAAGTGCCGCTGAGCGAAATGTTCGGCTACATCGGCGATCTGCGCACCATGACCTCCGGTCGCGGCCAGTTCTCCATGGAGTTCTCGCACTACCTGCCGTGTCCGAAGAACGTATCGGACGAGGTGATCAAGGAAGCCGCCGAGCGTAAGGCCAAGAAATAAGGCCGTCCGCCCATAGGGTGGCGAAATGAAGCCGGCCGGTGTCGAACCGGCCGGCTTTTTTCATTCATCACACCGCAGACGACATAAAAAAAGGCGCAAGCAGCGGCAAGCTGTTTGCGCCTTTTTTCTTATGAGGCAGTCCTAAAAAATATCGCCCAAGGATTTCAGCAACGGTCCCTGCGGCACGGGTTGCGGCTTGGACGGTTGTCCGGGCTGATCGTCCTCTGTCGTATGAACCGGCGTGATCGGCCCGGCCGGCTCCCCCGGAGGGACGGGAATCGCGACACCGGAGGTGGAAGAGATGAGTACGGGTATTCCGCTCGGCTTTTCGATCGCCTGGCGCAAGGCGACACCATCCAGGGCAAACGGGCGTTGCGCGGTCTTTTTCTCGATCAGACCCAGCGCCGTGGACAGCAGTTCGTGGTAGCTGACGCTATCCTCATCCAGCGGTTGGCTGACCTCGATGTAAAGCCGATCCCCCAGCCACCCCAGCTTGACGGGTTGGTTCACCAGTTGCACCGGTGTGCCTACGTTGACCAGGGGAAACAGCTTGGCCACATCCTCCGGATACATGCGGATGCAGCCGTGGGTCACACGCATCCCGATGCCAAATGCCTTGTTCACGTCGGTACCGTGGATCAGATAACCCGGCACCCCCAGTTTCATGGCGAACTGCCCCAAGGGGTTGTTCGGCCCGGCCGGCACGACGTCGGGGAGAAAATCTCCGTCCTTGGCGTGCTCCCGCTTGATCGACTCCGGCGGGCGCCAGACCGGATCCTTGACCTTCTGGATGACCTTGGTGGCACCCAAAGGCGTACGCCAATCCATACGGCCGATACTGATGGGATAGGTAATAACTTGCGCCGGCTCGTTCTTCGCTCCCCCGGTGTAGTAATAAAGCCTCATTTCCGGAATGTTGACCACGATGCCTTTGCGTGGCGCCTCCGGCAGGATGAACCAGCGCGGCAGCAGCACCTTGGCTCCGGCGCCGGGCAGCCAGCGGTCCACCTTAGGGTTGGCCATGACGATCTCGTCCTGGCCGACGCTGAACTCGCGGGCGATGTCGATCAGGGTGTCTTCGTGCCTGGCCGGCGTGTATTTCAATTCACCGATCAGGTCGGAGCCGGGGACCGGCGGGGAAAACACGGCGGCCTGGGCGGACAAAGAAGAGCAAGCCAGGGCCATGCCGGCGCAGAGTCGGCGTATGCTCGATGAAATAGTGGTTTGGGCGTGGCTGGACATGATCTAGGTTTCGCTTCACTTGGTGGAGGTATTCTCGCCGCCGAACAGTTCGAATAAGCGCGGCAGGAAGGCGGCCAGTTCGGCCGACATGATGGAGAAATCCGCATCGAAACGCTGAATGTCGTCGTCGGCCTCCACATCGGCAGCCTGTTCCTGCACCAGGTCGAGGAAACGCAGGCGCTTGACGCCGAGTGTGTCGTCCAGCACGAAGCTTATGCGTTCGTTCCAGCTCAAGGCGAGCTTGCTCACTTCCTTGCCCGCTTCCAGGTGGTTTTGTATTTCCGGCGCCGTCAGATCATGGCGTTTGCAGCGCACGATACCGCCCTCCTCCTCGGTCGAGCGCAACTCGCACTCGCTCTCTATCGTGATGTCCGGCGGGCTGGCGTCTTCGGCCAGCCAGCGCGTCATGACGGCCGCAGGCCGCTCGTTGACAGTCGGCAGGGTCACGGGTAACGACTCCAGAGTGCGCCTGAGCCAGGAGGCCAGTTCCTCGGTTTTCTTGGCGCTCGCAGAGTCCACGATCAGCCAGCCGTTTTTCGCGTCGATGTAGGCGTATTGCCGGCGGGTAAAGCTGAATGCGCGCGGCAGCAAATCGTGAATGATTTCATCCCGCAGCGCGTCACGGTCCTTCTTCCGTAGCGCCGATCCTTTCTGATCTTCGATTTCGGCGACTTTCTCCGCCAGAATTTCGTTGATCACCTGGGCCGGGAGTATCTTTTCTTCCTTTAGCGCGCAAATCATGTAGCAGCCGTTGGCTACGTGGACCAGCGGCGCATCGTCTTTGCCGACGGGCGCCACCCAGCCATAACTCATGGGTTCGAGGCTGCCGCAGGGGCGAAAGCGGCCCGTATCCAGACGTTGTTCAAGCTCTTCCGGAGCGGCCGTGAAAGGCTCGGTGAAACGCAACAAAGCGAGATTTTTGAACCACATAGCGTTCCTTGGTAAAAAGCCGGTAATTATCCGTTTTGACACGACTCGCTGCAACGTCGCTGCCACTTCCGGGTATCGTATGCCTGCCCGAAAACCCCGGCGCTTTACGCCGTAGGCGTATGCGTCACCTGGATTATGGCGGAAATCATGAGTTGCGCCGTGCGTGCTCCGGCGTCGACATGGCCGCGGGCGCGCTCGCCGAGAAATGAGGCACGGCCCTTGCCCGGCAACATGTCGCGGGTGGATTCGGCGGCCGCTTCGGCGATCTTCGTGATCTCCGCCGGGCCGCGATGCTCCCGCAAGGCCTGCGCTACCGGCACCAACACGTCGAGCAGGGTCTTTTCGCCCACATCCGACTTGCCCCTCAGCTTCATCGCCTCCACGCCCTGAGAAAACGCCGTTCCCAGATAAGACGCATCGAATTGCGGACAAGCTTGTTTGGCCATGGCCAGAAACAAGGTTGCATAGAGGGAGCCTGAGGCGCCTCCCACGGCGCTCATCACCGTCATGCCGATCGCGCGCCAGGCGGACGGCCAGTCCATCTCGGCGTAGTCCGCGTTGCGCTGGGCCAGGGCGGCGAGTCCTCGTTGCAGATTGATCAGATGGTCGCCATCGCCGATGGCACTGTCCAGAGCGGTCACTTCCTCGGCCCGCGCATCGAGCGCGGCCCCAACGGCGGCGATAAATTCCGGTATGCAAGCTGGCGTAGTGGTCATCGAAACTTATCCGGGTCGTCTAGGGTAGATAGTCTCAAGCCGCCGAAAAGAAACCGAAATTGGCGGTGAGTCCCGCTCATTTTTCTTTCTTGCGTTCGGCTTCTTCTTCCATGAATTGTTTGAGACGCTCGTCTATCACCGCATTGATGTAGAAACTGTCGCCGGCGAAGTTCCGGGCGATGCGAAGTTGCAGTATGGCCGCCCGCGTCTGCCCGCTCGCGTAGTAATGTTCGGCGAGATAGCGATGCGATTCCGCTTCCTGTCCCAGTGCGCCGTAAGCCTGCGCCAGCAGTTCGTAAATCTCCGCGGTCGGCGTTTCATGCTGGGCATAATCCTGCAGCAGCGCACGGGCCTCCTTCGCGCGGTTCGTGGCCAGCAGGGCCTTGATGTAATTCAGCGTGACCGCCTGGTTGCCCGGAAAGCGCTGCAAGGCCGTTTCGTAGAGTCGAAACGCGGCGTTGTAGTTCTTCAGTTCGTATTCGGCGCGTGCCAATGCGTTAATGAAGTTGGGTAACTCGACATGCCGCGATGCGAGTTGTTGGAGTATTTGTTTACCTTGGCCGAACTGGCCGTCGGCCACCAAGGCCAGGGCCAGTCCGTATTGGGCCACCTCTTGCTGCTGCGCCGTTCCCTGACCGCTCACCGCCTTGAAATAATCGAGCGCCTCTCTTGGTGAGCGGGCGACCTGCACGCGCAATTTGGCGCGTATCAGCTGAAACTGAAAAGAGTCGGGGTACTGCCGGTAAGGGAATTTCTCCGCACGGCTGCGGGTGTCGGAAATACGGGAAACGGTGACGGGATGGGTCAATAGAAATTCAGGCAGGTTACGGCCGGCATAGCGGGTGGATTGCTGCAGACGCTCGAAAAATATCGGCATGGCGCGCGGGTCGAATGTCGACCGCGACAGGGTCTGCATCCCCACCCGGTCGGCTTCTGCCTCGTTGTCGCGGGTGAAGTTGATCTGAAACTGGGTATTGGCAGCCTGCGTCGCCAGAATCGCCGCTTGACCGACCTGTCCGGACCCGGTCGCCGCACCCAGGGCGATGGCGGCCAGCATGGCTGCGGCGGTCGGCAGGGACAAACGGCTGGCCGCCTGATAAGCCTGATACAGGTGACGTTGGGTGACATGCGCAATTTCGTGCGCCATCACGGACGCCAGCTCGCTTTCGGATTCCGAGGCGATGATGAGCCCGGAATTCACTCCGATATAACCGCCGGGACCGGCGAAAGCGTTGATGCTGGCATCGCTGACGACAAAAAAATGGAAGGTTTGCGAAGGATTGTCGCTGTTTCCCGCCAGTTTTTGCCCGATGGTCTGGATGTAGTCGCCGATTTCCGGATCCTGATTGACCTCGACCTCGTTATGCAGGCTACGGAAGAAGGCTTCACCCAACTGCTTCTCCTGCAGGGGAGTGAATAAGGTGCCGGTGGAATCGCCTATTTCTGGCAGATTGATCGTTTTCTGGCCCTGCTTCAGCGGGTCGCTTTCCAAAAACGGCGTGTCGCCAACCCCTCCCGTCGAGCCCTCCGCCGCAATTATTGGATATGGCAGTGCCAATTGGACGACGGTCAGCAATAAAGCCAGGGATCGCTGGTAGGTACTCATCAAAAGCCGGGGGGAGCGTTGAGGATAAGAATTGAGATATGCGACATAATAGCGTGCGCCGAATTTTGAGGTCAGAGCACGCTCAAAGGTTCCCCATGAAATACGCCATACAGGTCAACTATGCGCCATGGCAATCCCAGGGCCTGGAAACTGCCTACCAGTTTATCAAAGCCGCCTTGGCGAGAGGTCATCATATCGTCCGGATTTTCTTCTACCATGACGGCGTACTCAATGCCGGCCTTTGGCAACCCGCCGAGATCCGCCAACGCTGGACCACGCTACACCGGGATCATGGCATCGACATGGTGCTGTGCATTTCTGCTGCGCAGCGGCGCGGCCTGGTAAACCCCGAAGTCGATATGGAAGCCGCATCCGCTTGCGGGATGGTGGAAGGATTCCGGGTGGCCGGTCTCGCCCTCTGGGTCGATGCTTGCTTGCAGTCCGACCGCGTCATGGTGTTCGGATGAGCGGCGCCTCCAAGTCCTTTCTATTCGTATTGAGGCATACGCCGCTGGATGATGGCTGCCGCGCGCGCGAGGTCCTGGATCAAGTCTTCTCGGCGGCCGCTTTCGATCAAACCGTGCGGATACTGCTGCTGGACGACGGCGTCTGGCAATTGCACCCCGGCCAGCCACTCATCACCGGCCACGAGCCGGTCACGCCTCTGTTCTCCGCCCTAAGCTTGTACGACGTCGACACGCCCTGGGTGGAACAGGAGTCCCTCGATGCTCGCGGTCTGAAGGCGGAGCACCTGGTGGTCCCGGCGCGCACCCTGACGCGTAACGAACTGCCGACCTGGGTGGCGACTCACGACATCGTGATAGGCTGCTGATGGCCGTTTTGCACCTGTTATATCGATCGCCCGCGGAGTCTTCGACCTGGTCACAATGCTGGGCGCGGACCGGACGGGAAGACGCGGTTTTGCTCCTGGAGGATGCGGTCTACGCCGTGGCCATGGAACCTACGCTGGAAAAACTGGCCGCAGCCTCGAAGATTTTCATACTGTCGGCCGACCTGGTTGCCCGCGGCGTGCCGAGCTCTTCCCTGCCCCAGGGCGTCGAGACGGTTGATTACGCGGGATTCGTTGAACTGACCGAGCGTTATCCGCTGAGTCTGTCTTGGTCCTAGACATGATCGAAGTCGACGGCGTCGAAGTGCCCACGACCGATTCCGGTTTCTTGCGCGACCACCGCGACTGGACCCCACGAATCGCCGAAGAACTCGCGCGCCGCGAGGGTATCGTATTAAGCGCCGATCACTGGGAGATCGTCCACTTCATTCGCCAGTATTTCGAGCTCTACCAGCATCTGCCCAATGCGCGCATGTTCGTGAAAGCGGTGCAGAAAACCTTGGGCGAGACCAAAGGCAATTCGCGTTACCTGCATAGGCTGTTTCCCGGTAGTGCGGTCAAATTTGCCTGCCTTATAGCCGGTTTACCCAAACCGCCGGGTTGTATCTAAGCGCCGGTGAAGCGCGGGCCGAAATGTTTGTCGGCCCATCATGAAAACGGGCGAGCCCTAATAGGACTCGCCCGTCAGAAGGGTGCGGCGGGTAGGCAATACCCGCCGCGGGCGCGAGGCCCGCTTATTTCTTGATCAGACCCTGATCAACAGCTTCACTGATCTGCTTGCCGATCAGGTTGTTGAAGCTGCTCGTCACTTGCAGCACAACGCCCAGGATCGCCAGAGCCAACCAGCCGAAGAACACGAAGCCGTAGTGCAGCGGCGCTACGAACAACTCTTCCATGAACCAGAAGGTGTGACCCCATTCGTTCAGACCGACGTTCGGCAGAATCATGAAAGGACCGACCACCGTGATCAGGTAGGGCAGAGACAGACCCTGCGACCAGAACGGCAGACGGGTCTTCGCATACAGGAAGGCGCCGAAGCCGGTGATGATGTAGATCGGGTAGCTCAGGTAGAACTCGATGATGTGCGACGGGGTGAAGTCGGTGTCGCGCACGATCGTCTGATGCCAGGTGCCGTCCTGCTCGGTGAAGTAGGAAGCGCCCCAGTAGATGGCCCACGCATAAGCGAACAGCCAGATCAGGTGGGTGAAGTTGCGGCGCAGTTCTTCACGCGGGGTGATGGCGGCCAGGTTGCGGTCGCGGGTCTTCCAGATGTAGCCCCACAGCAGCGATGCGGTGACGATTTCCAGCACGATTTCGATGTACAGGAAGTTCATCCAGTAGGTTTCGAATTCCGGCGCGAAAGAATCCAGACCGGCGGACCAGCCGTAAACGCCTTCGTACCAGCGTACCCACACATAGAAAACGGTGTAGATCGCAAACGCAAAAGTCAGCCACTTGATGTCAAGCAGCGGCTTTTCCTGGGCGGCGACGCCACCAATAGTTGTTGCAGCCATTGAAATTACCTCTTGTTTGGGTTGTAGATCATGCCGATGTTTTGGGGTGGTCACGACGTGGCTCCCTACTCGATCGACGTCGCTATGACCGGGGGCAATCAAGAATAATTCCCGAAAACTTAAAAATAATTTCCGCTACTGGCCTTAAACCCCGAGGATCGGGCGGGATGTTTGCAAGGCCGCGGCTTCCCCGCGATCGCACGCGCCGGTATAGAATGCGGCGTAAATCCGCCCTCATCGCCAGGACCTTCGTATCCAACATGCCAACCGCTTTTCGAAATGTCGCGCTGATCGGTAAACCCGATGCCGAGCGTATCGCGGAAACCCTGCCCGCACTCTACGCCCATCTGCGTCACCGGGGTTTGAACGTCATCGTGGAAAGCGCCTGCGCGAACCTCATCGACGGCGACTGCGAAAACCGTCCGCTCCACGACATGGGCGACGGCAGTGATCTGGCCATCGTCGTGGGCGGCGACGGCAGCCTGCTGAGTGCGGCCCGGATCCTGGCCGAGCACGAGGTGCCTCTGATCGGCGTCAACCTCGGGCGCTTGGGCTTTCTGGTGGACATCTCGCCGCAGATGGCAATCAAGAGCCTGGACGAGATCCTGGACGGCCGCTACCGTGCCGAGGACCGCTTGCTATTGCAGGCCCGCGTCGAACGCAACGGCCGGGTGGTATGCGAGCAGACCGCCGTCAACGAGGTCGTGATCCACAGTTGGAACTCCACCAGCATGATAGAGATTGTGACCTTCATCGACGGTGTCTTTCTCAACTCGCAGCGCTCCGATGGCCTGATCGTCTCCACGCCCACCGGTTCGACCGCGTACGCGCTGTCCGGCGGCGGGCCCATACTTTATCCGACCCTCAATGCCATGGTGCTGGTGCCGATCAATCCCCACTCGCTGACCAACCGTCCTATCGTCATCGATGACGACAGCGTGGTGGAAATCGCCTTTCGGCCGAGCAAGCAATTTCGCGCGCGACTCGCCTGCGACAATGTCCCCCTGCCGGACGTCGAGCCGGAAGACCGCATCCGCATCGCCAGGGCGCCGCGCCCGTTCCGCATCCTGCATCCTTTGAACCACGATTTTTTCGAGATACTCCGCGTCAAGCTCAATTGGAGCAGCGGTTACCGGAGCTGAACATGCTGTGCAATCTGACCATCAAGGATTTGGCCGTGGTCGCCTCGCTCGATCTGAATTTCGAGCCCGGTCTCACGGTATTGACCGGTGAAACGGGGGCCGGCAAATCCATTTTGCTCACCGCATTGGGCCTGGCTCTGGGCGAGCGTGCCGACGCCGGCTATATCCGTCCCGGTGCAAACAAAGCTGAAATCAATCTCGCGTTCGATCTGGCCGATAGCGGGGAAGCCCGCAACTGGCTGTCGGAAAACGACCTGCTCGACGAAGAGGAAACCTGCTTCATACGCCGGGTGGTCAGCCTGGACGGACGTTCCAAGGCCTATATCAACAATCGTCCCGCGACCCTGCAATCGCTGCAGGAGCTCGCGTCAAAACTGGTCGAAATCCACGGCCAGCACGCTCACCTGCATTTGCTGCAAGCCGGCGAGCAGCGCCGCATTTTGGACGAGTCGTCGGGCAACCGGGCCTTGCTGGAACGCCTGGCTGCGGTCTTTGAAAATTGGCGCGTCGTGAACTCCACCCTGGAGGCGGCCGCTCGCCTGGCGCAAGAAGGCGCCGCCCGCGAGGAGCTTTTGCGCTACCAGATCGAGGAAATGGAGCAGCACGACATCGAGTCCCTCGACTATGAGGCCTTGTCCGAAGAACAGACCTTGCAGGCCAACGTAGGCCGAATACTGACGAGCGGACAAGCGCAAGTGGAGTTGCTCTACGACGATGACAGCCATTCGGTCAATGCCCAGCTCAGCCAGGCGGTTCACGCACTCGACGAGTTGGCGCATCTGGCGCCCGAGTTCGGCGAGATTCGGTCTTTGCTTGACGAAGCGAAGATACAGGTCAAGGAGGCTGCCCTGGAATTGCGCCATCGACTGGACAAACTGGAGGCCGACCCCCAGCGGCTGATCTGGCTGGACGACACCTTGGGTCTACTGCATCGTCTGGCACGCAAGCACCAAGTGGCGCCGCAGTCGTTGCGGGAACACCTGGCCGGTTTGCGAGAGGAACTGGACGGCATCGAACACGGATCCGAGCGGGTCGGCGAACTGCAATCCGAGGCCTCGCGCCTCCAAGCCGAGTACCGGCAGTTGGCCGCCGAACTCTCTGCTCGGCGCGCACAAGGGGCCGAGCGCCTGCAAAGCCGCATTTCCGCCATCGTGCGGGAACTGGGCATGCCGCAGGGCGAATTGCGCATACAGGTGCACGCGCTGGCCGACGACACGCCGACACCGCATGGCAGCGACCAGATCGAATTTCTGGTCAGCGCCAATCCCGGCCTGCCGCCGCGCCCCTTGGGCAAGGTTGCATCCGGGGGTGAACTTTCGCGCATCAGCTTGGCGATCCAGGTCGCCGCCACCGACTCCAAGACCACGCCTACCCTGATCTTCGACGAAGTCGATACAGGCATAGGCGGCGGCGTAGCCGAGATCGTCGGCCAGAAGCTGAGGACTCTGGGTAGCGACCGGCAGGTGTTCTGCGTCACTCACCTGCATCAGGTCGCCGCGCAAGGCCATCATCATCTGCTGGTGGAAAAAATCAGCCTCGACGGGCATACGCAAACCGGCGTCCGCGGACTCGGCCCGGACCAGCGCAAGCGCGAAATCGCCCGCATGCTGGGTGGCGTCAAAATCACCGAGCAAACCCTGGCTCACGCCGCCGAATTGCTGGGTCTATCCTGAGCCGTCGCTCCGCCCCGACACAGAGGGCGACGACGATGGCGGATGCTCGCCAATCGGAGACCATCAGGGAACTGGCATGCCGTCTGCTAGACTTTAGCCTGGTCACGCGGGGCGTTATCGATCGCCGAACCCTGACCGGTGCCGGATTCGCACCGCATCGATCTCGGATGCCGGGGCCACGAGCGTCGCGCTTGCCGCTTCGCCAGGACACGCGCATCCCGCCGTTGGCTTAGCCGGCCGATGGTCAATCCCGGCTCGAACCGCCGACGCTCGTGCCCTCGCCCTCGCCGGACTTTGCTATAGTTGCGCTGCGCCGCCATGAAAGGCGGGAAAGCTTATGTTAATTACCATCACCTAGGTGAGATCCATGATTAAGAAACTCTCGGTTGTTTCGGCTGTAATCGCCTCCGCGGTCATCGCTACCGGTTGTGCCACATACGGCGGGTATCAACCGGTTGTCGATACCTACAACGATCCCAACGCTTACCGTCTGCAACAAGACCAGCAGGAATGCCGTATGCTGGCCAAGGAAGCGGGCAGCACGGGCACCGAAAGCCTCAAGGGTGGCGCCGTGGGCGCTCTCGGCGGTGCCGCGGCCGGTGCAGCGATCGGCGCCATCGTGGGCAACCCGGGCACCGGCGCCGCGCTCGGTGCGGCGGCCGGCGGCATCGGCGGTGCGGGTTATCAGGGCGTAGACGCGGATAACCAGTTCAAGCGCGCCTACATCAACTGCCTGCGTAACCGCGGACACAAAGTCGTTAATTAGGTTGCCTGATCTCGTGTATTGACGCGACATTAAGGGGGCGCCCAGCGCCCCCTTAACATTTGTGGAGTTCCTATGCTGTCCCTCGCTCATGCTTTAAAGGCCACCGCCGAACAGTACGGCGCCCAGCCGGCGGTCATCGGCATCGACCGCGTCGTGGATTATGCGTCTTTCGACGTCTCCTCGGATGCCATCGCCACCTCCCTGGTTCGAAACGGCATCGCCAAAGGCGATCGCGTGGCGCTTTATTGCATCAATTGCGCCGAATTCGCTATCGCCTATGCCGGCATCATCAAGGCGGGAGCCGCCGTGGTGCCGCTCAATCTCCTGCAACCCCCCGACGCCTTGGCGTACATCCTCCAGGACTCCGACGCGAAAGGCTTGCTGTTCCATGCGGCATTCGCCGAACAAGCCGGCCACCTGTTGAGCAAGCTAGCCGGCTTGAGCTTTTCGATCAGCATCGGAGCGCGTATTGAAGGCTCACTGGCGTGGGAGGAGGAGGTGAGCACGCCCGTTGCACCGCCCGTGCTCAAATTCGATGCGAACGAGGATCTGGCCGCGATTCTTTACACCTCGGGCACGACCGGCAAGCCCAAAGGCGCGATGCTGACGCATGCCAACCTGCTAGCCAACGTGGACAGCGTGCACAAAGCCATGCAGTGGCGCAGGGCCGGCGATGTGGTGATCGTCGTATTACCGATGTTTCACGCCTTCGCGGCGACGGTCGGCATGTTGGCTCCGCTGTTGTGCGGCAGTGCCATCGTGCCATTACCGAAATTCGACCCGGAAGGCGTCGCCACGGCCATCGCCCGTACCCAGGCGAGCATATTTCTGGGCGTGCCCAGCATGTTCAGCGTGTTGCTGCGGCTGAAGCCCGAGCAAGCCGGCCTGTTTCAATCCCTCAGGTTCTGCGTGTCCGGCGGGGCCTCCTTGCCGGTCGAGATCCTGCGACGTTTCGAAGCCCAGTTCGGCAAGACCATCTACGAGGGTGACGGTCCCACGGAATGTTCGCCGGTCACCTGCGTCAATCCCATAGACGGTTTGGTCAAGCCGGGAACCGTCGGCCTGCCGGTACCGAATGTCGAGATGCGCATCGTGGACGACGAGGGTCGTGAACTGCCCCGCGGCGAGGTGGGTGAAATCGCCGTGCGGGGACCCAACGTGATGAAAGGTTACTGGAAGCTGCCGGAGGCGACGCGCGAGACCTTCCGCGACGGCTGGTTTCTGACCGGCGACCTGGGCACGGAGGATGAAGACGGTTATTTCAGCATCGTGGACCGCAAGAAAGACCTCATCATCGTGAATGGCATGAACGTCTACCCGCGGATCGTGGAAGAGTCGCTCTACCGCATGCCGGGCATACGGGAAGTCGCGGTGGTCGGAGAATTGCACGGCCTGCACGGGGAAATCCCGGTGGCCTTCATCGTACGGGAAGAAGAAGGTCAACCGACTGAAGCCGACATCCGCAACTGGTGCAAGGAACATCTCGGTCGTCATGAGTTCCCGCGCAAATACGTGTTTATCCCAGAACTGCCCAAAAATGCGGCAGGTAAAGTCCTCAAACGCGAACTGCGCAAGCACGGCGAAGTCGAGCGTGGCGTGGTGGGTTTAGAATAAACGCGCCCCTTAGAGCCCGGCACCGTGGGTGACTCGCCGCCCAGCCTGGCTTCGTGAATTTCTAAGAACCTCATGCGGCGACTCACCCGCTCCCCGCCGCATGGGCATGCGATGAACGGCTGGGACGGTGGCCGGA
The DNA here is from genome assembly GCF_016925495.1 of Methylococcus sp. EFPC2. Taxonomy (NCBI): domain Bacteria; kingdom Pseudomonadati; phylum Pseudomonadota; class Gammaproteobacteria; order Methylococcales; family Methylococcaceae; genus Methylococcus; species Methylococcus sp. EFPC2. Next base: position 1,671,613 of record NZ_CP070491.1, read on the forward strand.
GCGAATTTCCGCTGGCGGGCGGCCGGGCACGGACCCGGGCGCCCCTGGCGCCTTGTCGAACAGCCGACTCAAGCAGACCTACATAATCTTCGGGATCCCGGATCCATGGCGTTCAAAGAGTCATCAGCGAAGGAGCTTTCCATCGCCCGCTTCTTTATCCGCCCTATCGTCCGAGGGTGGTGGCTGCCTGCCATTCTGGGCCTCATCAGCGCCCTACTCGCCCTGACTCCCTTCGACAACCTGTTGGAGCAAGGCTACGGCCTCCCCGCCTTGGCGGCGGCCCGCAACCTGATCTACGGAGCTCGCGCTCCCGACGACATCGTCATCGTCAGTGTGGAACAACAATCATTTTTTCAGTACCCGGAAAGTGTCGCCTGCCTGCAGCGCCAACTGGGCCAACTGGACCGCTGCTGGCCCCGGCCGTTCTATGGCCTGCTCGCCGACACGCTCAAACGCTACGGCGCCGAACTGGTCGTACTGAACGTGTTGTTTCCGCGCAGCCGAGAAGACGAGGACGCCGCCTTCGCCAAGGCGATCCGACAGGCCGGCAACGTGCTGTTGCAGGATTATATGTACCGCAATAAAACCGGGGCGCATAGCGAGCTGATTGGCGTGCTGCCGCCTGTCAGCCCGATTGCGGAAGCGGCACTGGCCTCAGCCCCCTTCCCGCTGCCCGACACCGTCCGCAACCTGCCTCGGTTCTGGCATCTGATCCCATCGGTGACCTTCGGCAGGGAGGGCAACACGGCGGGCCATCGCATCGCACTACCCGCCGCCGCCTTGCACGTCATGACGATGCAAAAATCCTGGGACGGATTGCTCGACATACTTCGGCGACTGGCGCCGAGTACCGGGGAATACTTCGCAGGGCACCGCGATGGACCGCGGCCGATCGACGATCTCATGAACCGCCTGCTGCAGACGATACAGCAACAGCCAAGCCTGCCGTCCGAGGCACTGGGCCAGATCGAGCGGGGTGGCTACGGGCCAGAGGCGACCCGCTACCTTTCCGCGCTGTTCAAACTCTACCGCCAGGACGACTTGCTCGACATCAATGTCTATGGCCCTTCCGCCACACTGCTCACGATACCGTTCCACGAAGTGGAGCAACATCCCGAACTGTTCCGCGGCAAGGTGGTGTTTGTTGGTCTCGAACTCGACCTGGTGAAAACGGCCAAAGGCGGCAGTTTCGACACTCCGTTTGCGGAAATCAGCAGCACCGAACTGCTGGCGACGGCCTACGCCAACCTGCTCGATGCCAGCTACCTCTATCCTTACGCGCAAACGGGCTGGCAACAGGCTGCACTGATTTTCCTGTGGGCCTATTTGCTGACCGCAGCCGCCACCAACCTAAACATCAAACATACCATTCCGACGTTGGCCGGTCTTGCCGCGACTTATGCCGTAGCCGCCGTCTGGCTTCTGGCCGACGCCAACGTATGGCTGCCCCTCGTCAGCCCCCTATGGCAGATCTTCGTATCGGCTTTGGTCGGGGTTTCTTACGTATATTTCAGATTCGTCGTCACGCTGGCCTCGGTAGCGATCTCCCCCGAGCTGATGCCAGAATTCACTCCGGCCTCATCTCCGGTTTCATCAGATTTACGCGAATACCTGGGTGCCTGCCTAGTGACCGATGCTCAAGGCTTCACCGCCCTTGCGGACAGCCGGGACGGCGAGTGGCTGGCCCGCTTCATGAGCGAGTACCAAACGGTGGTCGGCTCACCGGTCGCGGAGCATCGCGGCATCGTCAAGGATTGGGCCGGCGACGGCATGATGGCCTTATGGCTGCAGCCGTTCAGCGAGAAACCCGAGCAGGAATCCGGCCTCACCGTGACCGATGCGGTCGATGCCGCGCTGCGGATACGGACCGAAGTGGAACGGTTTACCCTACGGCGTGAAGTCGAATTTCCCATACGCATCGGCATCAACTACGGCCCCATGTGGATATCCGGACACGGCGAGTTGAAAGCCTTCGGGGATACTTTGAATATGACGCAACGCCTGGAAGCGCTCAACAAAGTACTGAGCACTCGTATACTAATATCTCTTAGCATTGCAAACCGATTGCAAGGGTATGCCATTCGCAATCTGGGCACCTTCCTATTACCCGGTAAAAAGGAAGCCGTACCGGTTTTCGAACTGATTGGACCGGGTGATGCGCTACCTCGTGCGTTCGAGCCGCTCATGGCGGGATTCGCTGCGGCCTTGAACTGGTTCGAAACCGGATACTGGGCCAGGGCATACGAGACTTTTTCCCGTTTACATACGACTTATCCCGACGACGGGCCTACGGAATTTTATCTCGCGCAGTGCCGCGAACGACTGCACGGAGAGCTTCTCTGACCGGGCTATTCGCCGACTGAATTGCGTTGCAATTGAAAGCCATGAGGCTTTACCCTAGGGTGGCTCCCATGGCGGTCATACGAATAACGAAAAACTCGGCGGAGGATGAGTGATCAGTATCGGGCGGAAAGCCGTTCCACATATTGCGCGTGACCTGCCGTCGATTCCAACGAGCGCGATGGTGAACGGACTATTTCCCTGGCGGAGGTCCAACGGTTTAATCTTCGCATTGTTACTGGGCAACTGGACGAGTATTTCCTGGGGAGCCGACCAAGCCTGCCAGTCTTCCGTCGCTCAACTGGTTTCCGCCCAAGGGCAGGTCGAAGCCCAAGTCGAACAGCGTGTCGCTTGGCGGCCGGCGGTACTCAACGAGGGGTATTGCGTCGAAGACCGCGTCCGTACGGGCAGTTTGAGCCGAGCGGTGCTCGCCATGATGCAAGGTATCGCCACCCGTTTTTCCCTTAACCAGAATACCCTGGTAAATTTCCTTAGCGTCACCGATCGGATAATCCTTTCCGTCGATTATGGCGACGTCCACGTCCGCAGTCATACGCCGCGACATTTCGATGTTACGACGCCTTTCGTTAATGCCGGTATCGAAGGCACAGAATTCCTCGTATCAGCTGATGCCGAACAGGCAGAAATCCGAGTATTCGAAGGGAACGTCAAGGTTTCCAACGCTAAGGGCAGCATCTCCATCACCGCCGGGCAAACCGCCTACGCCCGCGCCGGTCAGGCCCCGCAACTCAAATTGACGCTCAAACCCACGGATGCCGTGCAGTGGGCACTGTATTACCCACCTATCATCGACATCCGCGCTTTGTCGCAAACGAGCCGGAACCCAGCCATTCGCCGCGCCGTTCAGAATTACCAGGCAGGTCATCTAGTTCAAGCCTTGAGCGACCTCGAGTCGGCACCACAGGAAGAGCAAGGTTCAAGCGACTATCTCGGCTTGAGGGCGGGCTTGCTGCTGAGCGTGGGCCAAGTCGACCAGGCCGAGCCTCTGGTCCGACAAGCCTTGCGCCAGCGCCCTGCGGACCCCACCGCTCAATCGGTGCTGGCTGTCATCGCCCTGGCGCGCAACGACCAGCGGCATGCCTTGGAACTGGCACGACAGGCGGTTGAACATTCGCCGCAATCGGCGGCCCCGTGGCTAGCGCTCTCCTACGTGGAACAAGCCCGATTCGATCTGCGCAAAGCGCTGGAAGCGGTCGAAACCGCCCTCAAGCTCGATCCGGACAATGGTTTGGTCCACGCGCGGCATGCCGAGATACTCGCCTCGCTGGAACGACGCGAGGAGGCTGTAGGCGCAGCGGAACTCGCCACCCGGCTGAATCCCGATCTGAGCCGCACTCACGCCGTGCTCGGCTTTACGCGTCTGATGGCAACCAATACCACCGAAGCGACACGCGACTTCCAACATGCGATCGAAGCGGACTCCTTCGACCCGCTGGCGCATTTTGGCCTGGGCTTGGCGAAAATACGCGAAGGCAAGCTGGAGGAAGGCACCGAAGACATCGAGATCGCCGGCAACCTCGACCCCAACGATTCCCTCATACGCAGCTATCTCGGTAAAGCCTATTACGAACAGAAGCGCGGCAAGCTGGCCGAAACGCAGTTCGAGCTCGCCAAACGATACGATCCCAACGACCCCACGCCCCATTTTTACGACGCGATCCGAAAACAGTCCGAGAATCGGCCGATAGAGGCCCTGCACGACTTTCAGAGCGCGATGGCGCTGAACGGCAACCGCGCCGTCTACCGGTCCCGACAGATGCTGGACAGTGATCAGGCCGCGCGCAGTGCCGCGATAGGGCGAATTTACAACGACCTGGGCTACGGTTCCCGCGCCCTGGTCGAAGGCTGGGGGTCGCTCAATCAGGAGCCGACGAACTATTCCGCTCACCGCCTGCTGGCCGACAGCTACGCCGCATTGCCCCGGCATCAGGTCGCGCGCGTGAGCGAGTTGTTACAGTCGCAATTGTTGCAGTCCCTAAACGTAACGCCTCTGCAGCCTAGCCTGGGTGAAACGAACCTGCCTCTCCTGAGCTATTCCGGGCCGGAACGCCTGTCTTTTCACGAATTCAATCCCTTATTCGCGCGCAATAAGTTATCGGGCCTGTTTTCCGGCATCGCCGGTTCCAATGACAGCTACGGGGATGAAGCCACCTTGTCCGGTATATACGACAAGTTTTCCTTCAGTCTGGGGCAGTTGCACTACCAGACCAACGGTTTTCGCCCCAACAATGACCAGCAGCGCGACATTTACAACGCCTTTTTCCAATCCGCCCTAAATGATGCCACCAGCGTGCAAGTGGAGTTGCGCAACGGACATACCGTAACCGGCGACACACGCCTGCGATTTGGCATTGAGAATTTCTCTCCATTCCGTAGGGAAACCGAAAACTCCACCAGTTACCGACTGGGCGCGCAGCACATATTTTCCCCTCAGTCGCGCATTATCGCCTCGTTGAATTATCGTCAAGTGGGATCTTCAATTCATGATCGGTTGAATATTATTAAGCGGTTGCCAGCACTCACAATACCTTCTTTCAGGGTGGTAACCCTGCCCGGTGGCCGGCGCAGCATAGTTCCTATGATCCAGCGTTATCCCGAAAAGGATGTTACCCTCAACACGAACGCCAATTTGGACACCTACAGCGAAGGACCGCAATTTGAGATTCAGCATCTGTTTCTGTCCGACCACTTGAAACTGGTTTCGGGGTACGGCCATATCGATTTCAGTATTCAGGAACAAAGTTTTATTGATGTCCTGCCGTTCCAACTTCAATCCGGCCTATTTGTTAACCCAGCTCCCGTATTATCCCCTTCGACTTTCAGCTTCATCCGCGACAATATTTATTCTTATGCCACATTTCTGCTGACGCCATCGTTAGCATTCACCACCGGCGCCAGTATCGACCTGTTTGAATATGGTAAACGAATCGATACGACCCAGTTCAATCCCAAATTCGGCCTGCTATGGCATCCGCTGGAGGACACAACCGTGCGCCTGGCCGCCTTCCGGGAAACGGCCTTCACCCAGGACAGCGATGCCAAGACCATAGAACCCACCCAAGTAGCAGGATTCAACCAGTTTTTCGATGATTACTTCGGAGCCCACATCTGGCGCTACGGTATCGGACTGGATCAAGAACTCGGCAGGGATATACATTTCGGCGCGGAGGTATCATATCGCGATGTGGATGCACCTATGCACGATGGTGTCGCTAGCGTGAGATCAACATACTATCGGCGCACCGAATTCCTGCAGCGTACCTATTTGTATTGGAATCCTTACGACTGGCTGGCCGGTTCGCTGAACTATCAGTACGAGAGCAATCGCGCTGCCCAAAAGCTTGGATTCGGCTTCACTGAAGTCGATACCCACCGTGTTCCCATACAATTACGCCTGTTCCATCCATCGGGCTTCACCCTGGGTGTTTCTGCAACCTATGTTTCGCAATCAGGAATATTCCAACAGGCCCTGATATGGGACCAATCGTTCATCGGACATGAAAACTTTTGGGTCGCAGACGCTACCTTAGATTACCGGCTGCCAGACAGACATGGTCTGGTCAGCGTGGGAGTTAAAAACCTGTTCGGAACCCGGTTCGACTATTTCGATACCGACGTAAGACAACCGCAATATATTCCCGATCGTGTCGTTTATGGCAAACTCACTCTGGCCTTTTGATGACATACCCGTTTTCAGGTCCATCCACACACACAAAAAGGAGACGTTACCATGGCATTAAGTCCTGAAGCCGTAAGCTACCTCAAAGACGGCCGTTCCATCGCGGTCGGCGTACTCGTGGTCGCCTTAATCACGGTTATCCTTTCTAAGGACGCAGCGCCGTCCATCAACCTAGCTGGCTGTACCCCAGGCGCAGTTGCCGATATAGGCCTGCGCTCCGACGGCAAATCGGTAATTTCCTATAATGGCAAGGTCATCGACCCAAAGGACTACCCAGTACCCGCGACGATCAACAACAAGCGTGAGCCGAGGTTTCAAACTTTCAGCGCCCTTATCCTCAAAGGCTCGGAACAAATCCTTCTTAGTGGACCGTGGGGGGTTATGTGCTACCAATTGGACGATAATTTCAATTTGATACCTTGCCAGTAAACGCTAACCACTCGGCGAAAAATTTAGCCAAAACGCCACGCGTAGTAATCTGTGACTGGTATAAGCCACGGGATAGTCGCCGCGCTTGGCTTGAACTCGATCCTGCAACCGGTCGCCCGCCCCGGCTCTCCTAAACGAGTAGTTTTTTGGGAGAGCCTTGACGGACGACCGATCCGGACACTTCACCCCACTGGGGTATTCGGGATATCCCCTCGATCAACCCGGCAAACGATTTTCAGGCCCTATAGGCAAGAAAATACCCTTGATTTGCGGTTCAACGTTATACCGGCCATGGCTGGCTAACTGAATCCAAACTGATTTCTCGGATTTTGACAGCGACGCGCCGGAACTGGATCCGCAAACCGCGACTTCACATACCGCATTCTGCGCCTCATCCCATGTCGGCGTGTCATCCGGGTAATATTTCACCATTTGAGCGTTGCTTTATGCCCTGGCCCCAGGAAAAAATTCACGCCATCCAACAAACCGTCGCCCAAGTCAATGACGCCATGAGGTATAGATATGAATAATCCCAATCACATACTGGAAATGGAGGCGCTGTTCCATGGGCTGCTGCCGGAGGACAGGGACTTACTCAGGAAGTCCGGGCGGGAGAAAACGTATGAAAAAGGCTGGCCGGTGGTACATCAAGGCGACGACGCCGATGCTTTTTTTTATATTCTGGAAGGATCGGCCGAGATCAGCGTGCAGGTGCAGGATCAGAAAACCATCCTCTGCCGCATGGGGCCCGGCCAATTTTTCGGCGAATTGGCCTTGCTCACCGGCGGGCCGCGTTCGGCGTCGGTGATCGCGCTGGAGCCCTCCCGTTTCTCGGTGCTGTCCAAGCAAGCATTTTTGGAATGTCTGAAATCGCGCCCTTCGCTGGCGATGGCGATGATTCCGCAGTTGGTCTACCTCGTCCGCGACTTGACCGAAAAACATGCGGTCAATGCCCTCGATACCTACGGCCGGATACGATACTTTTTAAACCGCCTCGCACAGCCGAGGGACGGTTACCGCGTAATCGAGGGGCAATGGACACACGCGGACTTCGGTCGCCTGGCCAATTGCACGCGCGAATCGGTCACCCAGAAATTCCAGGAGTTGCGCAAGGGCGGCTGGATACGGGTGGAAACCCGCCCACGCCGGCGCATCCTGCTGCTGCGCGAATTGCCCGATCGTTTTTAAGCTCCGCGTCGTCGACGGGCCGGTGCGACGGCGGCGGAATTTCCGGACTTTAAAACATCGACAGCGAGGTCTTTCCGCCGTTCCGCCGGCTGGCACGATCGTCGTATTCGCCTTGCTCGCGCTTCTGCTCGAGTTTGTAGGCTTCGGTGTTCAGTTTGTCGCATAGCGTCTGCATGCCCAGCACACGGCCGTGGGCCTCTTCCCAGAGACGCTTCTTTTCCTCCAACTCGCGCTCGGCCCGCTGCACCTGCTGCTCCTGATCCGCGATAGCCTTGTTAATCTTGTCGAGGAAAGCGCGGTACTCCTGCAGGCGCCGCACGCCTAAGCCCTGGTTGCCGGACAGGTTGAAGCGCTGGCTATAACTCTCGCGGAAGGCGACGAGGCTATTCAGACTCTTGCGTCCAGCTTCCAGTTTTTGCCGGCTTTCACCAAATGCCTGGGCGGCCTGCTTTTCACGGCGTTCCGCCAAGTCCTTGATGGGCTCCAGTCGTTGCAGTCGATTCATCGCGCGTCTCCGTCAGCCGGTTTAATGGGGCCGGCTTTTGCCCAACAGGTTGCCCAACAGGTTGCCCAACTCGGTAACACTATGTTCCAGGTTTACCGCGGCGTTCATGTCTTGCTGCAGAAACGCCATGATACCCGGGTTCATGCGTATAGCCTCGTCGATTCTAGGGTCAGCACCGCTTTGATACGCCCCGACGCTGATCAGATCCCGGTTCTGCTGGAAGATGGAATAGAGCTTCTTCAACTGCCGCGAGCATGCCATATGTTCCGGAGTGACGATGTCCGGCATCACCCGGCTGACCGATGCCTCGATATCGATGGCCGGATAATGTGCGGCATCGGCCAGATTCCGCGACAGGACGATGTGGCCATCCAATACCCCCCGGGCGGCGTCGGCGATCGGATCGTTGGTGTCGTCTCCCTCGGCGAGCACGGTGTAAAAAGCGGTGATCGAACCACCGCCCTGATCGCCGTTGCCCGCACGCTCGACCAGTTGCGGCAACTTGGCGAACACGGACGGCGGATACCCCTTGGTCGCCGGCGGCTCGTCTATGGCCAGAGCGATTTCGCGCTGTGCCTGGGCGAAACGAGTGAGTGAGTCCATCAGCAACAGGACGTTCAAACCCTGATCGCGAAAAAATTCGGCCACGGCCGTGGCCAGCAATGCACCGTGCATGCGCATCAACGGCGGGTAGTCGGCCGGCGTGGCGACAACCACCGAGCGGGCCAACCCCTCTTCGCCGAGGATCTTCTGCACGAATTCGTTCACTTCGCGGCCACGCTCGCCGATGAGCCCCACCACGACGATATCCGCCTCGGTATATTTGGTCATCATGCCAAGCAATATACTCTTGCCGACGCCGGTGCCGGCGAACAATCCCAGGCGCTGGCCCCGCCCGACGGTGAGGAGCGAGTTGATGGCGCGCACACCGACATCCAGCGGCTCGCGTATGGGCCTGCGCGCCAGGGGATTGATCTGCTTGCCGCTCAGAGGCACGGTATGCTCGGTCAGCAAGGGTCCTTTGCCGTCCAAAGGCTTTCCGCCGCCATCGATCACCCGCCCGAGCAAGCTGAAATCGACGCGTGCCGAACAGGTTTGCCCCAAGGGTATCACCCGGCAGTCCGGCTCCAGGCCCTGGATATCGCCGGTCGGCATGAGATAGAGGCGCTCTCCGGCGAAGCCGACCACCTCGGCCTCTATGCCGCGCCCGGAGACGGTTTCGACCAGACAGCGGGCGCCGATGGCGGCGCGGCAGCCGACCGCTTCCAAGGTCAGCCCCACCATGCGCGACAACTTGCCTTCGACCACCAATTCGATCGGCGCCTCGACACGGCGCCGACTCGCATGGAGCCGCTCGGCCCACCGATGCGGTTCGAGCAGGGCCGCATTCATGGCAGGTCTCCTTCGCGCTCGCCGCCAAAGGCCCGTGCGACGACCGCGGCCATGCGCTTTTCCACGCTGGCATCGATGCGGGAGTTCTCGGTGCTGATCTGGCAACCGCCGCGCGTCAGTAAAGGGTCTTCGAGCAGGCGCCAACTGTGCTCGTTTTCGTCCAGAGACATGGCGTGGCGAACCAGTTCGGCATCGTCCGGATGAAGATGCAGACTCACCTTGCGACCGCTGCCGGGCAAAGCGGACAGCGCTTCGCGCACCACCGCGATGATCTGGCCCGGATCCGTGCGCAGCTCCCGCCTTACCAACTGCCGGGCCATCGCGACGGCCAGGGCGCCCAGTTCGTCGACGACCTCGTCGTTCACCCGGCTCAAGGGCTCGTCCAGAGCCATCAGGATGGCTTGCAAGCGCGCGCCCTGCTCGCGGTGTTCCGTCTCGGCATGGGCCAAGCCTTCCAGGCGCCCGGCTTCGTAGCCCTCGCGATACCCTTCGGCGCGTCCCTCCTCGCGGCCCAGCGCGGCGGCTTCATCGTGTGCCTGCCGCTGCATGGCTTCGATGTCCTCCACGGTCAGCCTGGGTGCGGTTTCGACTTCCTCCTCGACCACCGTGGCCGCCTTTTCCGCCTCGGCGAGGCCTTCGTCCGACTCGCCGTCGCCGACCCGTGGCAGGCGCCAGGGAGTGAGCAGGGACAATTCCTCCGGCGTGAATTTTCTAGATGAGTTCATCGGCGCCGCCTAGCTGAATTTCTCCCGCGTCCGCCAAACGCCGGGCGATCGCCAGGATGTCCTTCTGGGCGGCCTCGACGTCGCTGAGACGGGCGGGGGGCGCGGCTTCCAGGTCGTCGCGCAGCATTTCCGACGCCCGGCGCGACATGTTGTTGAATATCTTCTGCTTGAGGGCGTCGTCCGCTCCGCGCAAGGCCAACAGCAGCGAGTCGGTCGACACTTCGCGCAGTAGGGTCTGGATGCCGCGATCCTCGATCTCGATGAGATCCTCGAAGACGAACATCTTGTCCTGTATCTTTTGTGCGAGATCGGCGTCGTTTTCGGCGACCTGTTCCATGATGACGGCTTCCAGCGAACTTTCCATCAAGTTGAGTATGCTGGCCGCGGTGTTGACGCCCCCTATGGTGGACGATTTGACGTTGGCGTTGCCGAGCAACTGCTTTTCCATGATTTCGTCCAGTTCCATCAAGGCCTGCGGGTGGACGCCCTGTAGCGTGGCGACGCGCATGATGACATCCGCACGGCTGCGTTCGGGCAGGAATCCCAGCACTTCCGCCGCCTGGTCGCTGTCGAGCAGCGACATGATGATGGCGACGATTTGCGGATGTTCCTGGCGCAGCAAATCGGCGATCGAGCGCGCGTCCATCCACTTGAGCTGCTCCAAGCCCTTGCTGTTGCGTCCCAGCAGGATGCGGTCGATCACGTTGGAGGCTTTTTCGGGGCCCAATGCCCGGGTCAGCATTTCGCGTATGTATTCGTCGGAATCGATGCCCAGCGCCGTCTGATTCTGGATGGTGTCGACGAATTGTCCCATGACCTCGTTGACCAGATCGGCGGTGATGTTGCGCAATTCGGCCATGGCCGTACCGATCTGCTGAACTTCCTTGGGATTCATGTGCGTCAGCACGGCGGCCGCGCGCGCCTCTCCGACGGCCAGCAGAAAAAGGGCCACCCGCTGGGTGCCGTCCAGACTGGCGAGATCCTGTATCGCGGTCTCAACCATTTTTGTTCTCCATCCAGGTCTTCATCACCTGAGCCACGCGCTTGGGATCTTTGTCGATGGCCTTTTGCGCAAAATCCAGGCGTTTCTCATAACTTTGCGGAGAATCCAGCAATAACAGCTCTTCACTTTCCGCCTGGGTCAGCCGGTCCGAAACCGCTTTTCTGACGCCGCTCACGTCGGGCCGCAACTCCCGTACTTCTCCCGCGGCGCCGGCATGCGCCGGCACGGGAAACTGCCCCGGGCGTCCTTCGGCCACGGGCTGCATCAAGGTCTGCAGCAAGGGGCGCAATACGCCGAACACGAGCAACAAGACCACCAGGCCCGCTCCGGTGTATTTGAGTGTGCTCCAGAACCAAGGTTCCTCCCAGGGCTTTACCGCGACGGTTTCGCCGTCATTGCGGAAAGCGGCATTGGTCACGGTGACGCGGTCTCCGCGGGCCGCATCGTAGCCGACCGCTTCCTTGACCAGACTGGTGAAGCGCGTCAAATCCTCGTCGCTATAGGGTTGTGAGGTATAGCTGCCGTCCGCCTGTGGAATACGCTGGTGATCGACCACGACGGCCACCGTCAGGCGACGTATTCCGCCGCTGCTCAGCCGGGTGTGGCTGATGGTCTTGTCGAGTTCGTAGTTGCGGGTCGCACTCTTGCTTTGATTAATCGCCTCGGGCGTGGCGGAGGCCGTTTGAGCGGCGGCGCCCTGCCCTGCCCCGGCCGGTTGCGCTCCCTGCGCCGCCTGCGGGCGGACTGGCTGGCCCGGGGCCACTTCCGGCGCCTGGCCGGCCGGCGGCGGCTGATTGCTCAAGGCTCCCGGGATGCCCTGAGCCAGCTGCTTGTTGCGGCTTTGCTCTTCCTGGGTCTGCTCGCTGCGTAGGGCCGGCAGATCGGGATTGTAGAGTTCCTGCGTGCGCTCGGTTTCGGTGAAGTCGACATCGGCCGCGACCTGGGTTCTCAAACCGTCCCGCCCGACGACCGGGCTTAGGATGTTCTCGACGCGGTCGATCAGATGATCTTCGACCTGCTTCTTGTAATCGAACTGTTTGGCGTTCAGATTCACGCCGCTGGCGCTGTCGGCCGAATTGAACAGATGTCCGCGTTGATCGACCACCGTGACCTGACCCGGCTCCAGTTGCGGCACGCTGGCCGCCACCAGATGCACGATGCCTTCGACCTGGCCCGGCTCCAGGCCGTAGCCGGAACCCAGTTCAAGCACCACAGAAGCGCTGGGCTTGCGCGGATTGCGCACGAAAACGGATTCCTTGGGCAGGGCCAGATGCACCCGTGCGGATTTGACGTTGCGCAGGGTCATGATGGAGTGGGCGATTTCGCCTTCCAGCGCATGCTGGAAACGGGCGGTCTCCATCATCTGACTGGAACCGAAGCTCGACTCCCGGTTGAGCAACTCGAAGCCCGCATCGGTTTCGCGAGGCAGGCCCTGAGTGGCTAACTTCAGGCGCAACTCGTGGACCCGGTCGGCCGGTACCTGGATGGTGCCGGTGGCCGCATCCAGCCGGTAGTCGACGTTCAGCTTCTTGAGCGCCTCGACGATTTCCCCGGCATCCTTTTGCGGGATGGCGCCGAAGAGACGATCGTATTCGGTCCGGTTGGACCAGAGCGCCATCGCCACGATGATCGCCAGGGACAAAGCCGCGGCGACGATCGTGGCGATTTGCCGGTTGCGCGGCATCTGCATGAAATTGCGCGCGACGGCCGGCAAATTTTCGCCGCCTTTGGTCTGCGCGGACGCCGTGGTCGCCAAGCGTTTGCCGGCCGGATCGTTTTCGGTAGCAGTTTCTGCGAGTTCCATGGGAGTCTTCCAGCCTTAATTCTCGCCCGTTTACATGGGCATGTTCATGACGTCCTTGTAGGCTTCGACCAGCTTGTTGCGGACCTGCACCATGGCCTGGAAGGACACGCTGGCCTTCTGCAGGGACACCATGACTTCCGCCAGGCTGGCGTCGGTAGTGCCGGTTTCGAAGGCTTCGGCCAGCTTGTTCGCCTGCTGCTGGGTATCGTTGACCTTGTTGATCGAGTCCTTCAGCAGGGACTGGAAATCAACCGGGCTCTCGGTCTGCACCTTGGTGCTGCTGGCCTGGTCGCGCAGCACGCGCATCTGGGCCAGTACTTGATTGATGTCCATGTTACTCATTTGGCGCCTCGCAGCGGTTTCGTATGCTTACCGAATGGAAAGCACGATTCGGGCCTAACCTGGAACCGCCATGCCCGACTCCTTCATGCGGGCGATCTTGTAACGCAGGGTCCGCTCGCTGATACCCAGGCGGTCCGCGGTGGACTTGCGGCTGCCGCCTTCCTCCCGCAAGGTGTCGAGGATGACCTTTTCCTCCACCGAGCGGCGGCTGGTTTCCAGCAAATCCGCCGGAGTCTCGACGGGTGACGGATTTTCGACGGCTATGGCTGGCACGAAAGCGTCGTCCAGCACCAGGTCTTCGCCGCGTATGCTACCCCCGCTTTGCAGTATTAAGGCGCGCTGTATGACGTTGTCCAGTTCCCGCACGTTGCCTGGCCAGCGGTACGCCTTCAGCTGGGCGACCGCGTCCGCGCTCAGTTGCGGCACCGCCTTGCCACTGTTCCAATGGCGCTCCAGCAAGGCCTGCGCCAGAGCCAGAACATCGCCCGGACGTTCCCGCAAGGGCGGGATGCGAAGGGGAAATACGCTGAGCCGGTAGTACAAGTCTTCGCGAAAATCCCCGCGCGCGACCTGCTCGCGCAGACTCCGGTTGGTGGTGGCCAATACGCGCACGTCCAAGCGTATGGTCCGGCGCCCACCCAGTCGTTCCACCTCCCGCTCCTGCAGCACGCGCAGAAGCTTGGCCTGCAGGTTCAGGTCCATTTCCGAAATCTCGTCGAGCAGCAGGGTGCCGCCCTGCGCCATCTCGAATCGCCCGGGCACGGACTGCGTGGCGCCGGTATAGGCGCCTTTTTCGTAGCCGAACAATTCGGCTTCCAGCATGTTTTCGGGTATGGCGGCGCAATTGATGGCGACGAAAGGGCCCGCGTGACGCGGCGAACTGCCGTGTATATAGCGTGCCAGGACCTCCTTACCGGTTCCGCTTTCGCCCTGGATCAGCACCGTGGCGTCGCCGTGGGCGACTTTGGCCGCCATGGCGAACAGCTTCTTCATGGCCGGATCTTCGACCACCCGTTCGCCGTGGGCCGGCGCCCTCGGGGCCAGATGGCGCTGCACCTGCTCCACCAGGGTCGCCGCCGCGAAGGGCTTGACCAGGTAATTGGATGCGCCGCGCTGCATGGCTTGCACGGCCTTCTCGATGGTGCCGTAAGCCGTCATGAGGAGTACCGGCAGGTCGACGTGAGCCGCGCGGATGCGCTCCAGCAAGGTCAATCCGTCCATGGGCTGCATCTGCACGTCGCTGACCACCAGGCGGAAGTGATGGCCCGCCAGGCATTCGAGCGCGGACTGGCCGTCACCCGCGGTACGCACGCGCAAACCGGCCAGCTCCAGTGTGTCGCTCAAGGCTTCGCACAGGGACAGATCGTCTTCGACGATCAATACATCCAGATTTTCCTTACTCATGGTCTGCGTCTCCGATCGGTGTGTCATGCCCCGCATAACCGCCGGGCAACAATTCGTCGACCTGCGCTTGCGGCAGGTCGATCTGGAAACAGGCGCCTTCGCCCGGCACGGATACACAGCTCACCTGCCCGCCATGCGCCCGAACCACACAGTCAACTATGGCCAAGCCCAAGCCCGTACCATTGGCCCGCGTGGTGTAGAAGGCTTCGAAGATATGCGGGAGCACGTCCGCTCGTATGCCGGGGCCGTCGTCGCCGACCTCGATGCGCAGCCAGCCCGGCGACGGCATCTTCAAGGTCAGCGTGATGACACCGCCTGCGGCCAGGGCTTCCGCCGCGTTGCCGAGCAGGTTGAGGAGGATGCCCAACAAGGCGTCCGGATTGCCGTACAACTCCGCACCGGCGGTGAGCCGGTTGACGATCAGACGGATCGGCCGATCCCGAATCACGGGCGCGAAGGTTTCGAGCAGGCGCTCCGTCAAGGCCTCGACGTCGACCCGCTCCATGACCAGCCGTCCCACGCGAGCGAATGCCAGCATGTCGCTGACCTGGCGTTCCAGGTGCTGCAAGCGGTCCGCGAGCTTGGCGGAAAAGCGTGCGCGCTGATCGCCGGTCAGATCGTCGCGGCCCAGGTGGGCGGTGTACAGCAGGGCCGCCGCCAGCGGCGTGCGCACCTGATGCGCCAGGCTGGCGATCATTTCTCCCAGCGCCGAGAGGCGCTTCTGCTGGCTGACCAGCTCCTGCAGGGCGCGCTGCTCGCTGATATCGGTCAACAACACGATCTGGCCCGCACCATCGTCCAGGGTACGCACGGAAATGCTGACGGTCTCGCCGCTGAGCAACAGGCGCTGATGGGGATTGTCGCCCCCGGCCACGGAAACGCGCTCCAAGGCCTTGCGCCAGGACAAACCGGGAGACGGGGCGCCGAGCAAGCGGCGGGCAACGGGATTGGCTTCGACGACCCGTCCCGCCTTATCCACCACGATAACACCGCCGGGCAAGGCCTCCAGCAATTGCTGCAAACGGTTGGCGAGCTGTTCCTTTTCCGTGAGGGTTTTCAGGCGCTCGCTACGGGCGGACGCCAGTTCCCGGGTGAGACGGGCGACCTGGGCCTCCAGGTCGAAATAGCTGCGGGTGAGGTTCGCGGAAAGCTCGTTGAACGCCTGGAAGGCGTCTTTCAGGCTTTCCGCGCTCTGCAGGGCTGGATAGGACAAGATGACCTCGACTCGATCCGATTAGGGGATCCTTGTCGAGACAGAAGCAATTATGCGGCCAAACAGGTTTTTATTGTTATATCAATGACTTGACTATCCGTCGATGGCCGCGCGTCAAATTACCGACGTGTCTTCGCCACGCAAGCCGTACTTGCGCATTTTTTCCACCAGAGTCGTCCGACGCATGCGCAGCAAGGTGGCGGCATGGGCGACCACGCCATTGCACTCGTCCAGCGCCTGGCGGATCAATTCCACTTCCAGTTGATTCAGGTGTTCCCGCAAATCCAGGCCGGCTTCCGGCAGTCGCGCAAGATCCTGGAAGTCGGGGGATTCCTGGGTGGCAGCGGGAGCCATTGCGAACTCTTCCGAGCCCCCACCACCGCCGCGGCGGAATTTTTCGGGCAGATCGGCCACCTCGATGAGGCTGCCGGGATTGAGGATCGCCATGCGCTCAATCAAATTCGCCAACTCGCGCACGTTTCCGGGCCAAGCGTAGCTCTGCAGTTTGCGCATGGCGGGAGGGCTTAGCGTGATCGTCGCCTTCTTCTCGGATCGCAGGCGTTCGCTCAAGTCGGCCACTAATACCGGAATATCCTCGAGCCGCTCGCGCAAGGCCGGCACCTCGATCGGAAAGACGTTGAGACGGTAATACAAATCCTCACGGAAGCGGTTCTGGCGTATTTCCTCTTCCAGATCCCGATGCGTCGCGGCGACGATGCGCACGTCGCAATGTATGGTCTTGTTGCTGCCGACCCGTTCGAAGCTGCGCTCCTGCAATACGCGCAGCAGCTTGACCTGCATGGCCAAGGGCATGTCGCCGATCTCGTCGAGGAACAGCGTGCCGCCTTCCGCCAGTTCGAAGCGTCCCTGGCGCGAGGTCAAAGCACCGGTGAATGCGCCTTTTTCGTGCCCGAACAGCTCGCTTTCCAGCAGTTCGCCCGGTATGGCCCCGCAATTCACCGGCACGAAGGGCTTTTGGCGGCGCGGCGAGAAATAATGCAGGTTGCGCGCGATGACTTCCTTGCCGGTGCCGGATTCGCCCAAGACCAGCACCGTCGCATCGGAACCGGCGACCTTCTGAATCAAACGGCGGATACGCTGTATGGCCTGACTGTCGCCCGCCAAGGTGCGGAACAGTTCGCTGGCACGCACGCCGGTGGCATCGGGCCGTCCCAATCTGTCCAACAACTCGGTCAATGCCGGATAGTTGGTGGGCCATTCCAGATGCGCCGCCGCCATACGATCCAGTCGCTGGGAAAGCGGCCTATTTGCACCTTTCTCCGACACCAGAACCAGGGCGGAATGACGGTGTATCTCGGCCAATCGAGCCAAAGTGGCCTCATCGTCTTCAAGGTTGCCCACCAACACCACGCCGTACTCGCTCTCCAGGCTCTCATCGGCAAGAAAATCCGGCTCGACCGTACGCACCTCCCAACCGATGAAACGCATGACGGTCGCGACCTCGGTACAGACAGGACAGGCACGGTCGATGACTAAAGCGCGGCGCGAAACCATAGTAATTGGGTAATCCTTTATTCCGACGAAAACGGTACGAATGTTATCAGGCCTTTCGCGCGCTTGAACAGCGTCGTAACTGGTCGGGCACGACTTGACTTTAGCGGGCCAGCCCGGGGAAACTCGCTTCGACGCATCACACGGAGCCCGCTGTTCCTTGAACGATATTCCCCTTAGTCTGCTGCTCATTTCCCTGGGCCTGCTGATCTTCGTCTCGGCATTCTTTTCCGGATCCGAGACGGGCTTGATGACGCTGAACCGCTATCGGCTCCTGCATCAGGTTAAAAAAGGACACCCCGCCGCGCTCCGTGCGCAAAGACTGTTGCAACACCCGGATCGCCTGATCGGCCTCATCCTGCTGGGCAACAACTTCATGAACATCCTCGCTTCGTCGCTGACCACCATCGTGTTTCTGCGGCTGTTCGGGGAAAACGGGATCGCGCTGGCCGCCGGCGCATTGACCATCATCGTGCTGATCTTCGCCGAAGTGGCGCCCAAAACGCTGGCGGCGCTGTATCCGGAAAAAGTGGCCTATCCGGCGACCTGGCTGATCCTGCCGCTGATGAAAATTTTCTATCCGGTGGTCTGGATCATCAATACGCTGGCCAATTTGATGCTGAAACTATTGGGCTTCGACCCCAAGGGGCAGGCCCACAGCGCGCTCAGCAAGGAGGAGTTGCGCACCGTGGTGGCCGAGGCCAGCGCGATGATCCCGGACCGTTATCAAAACATGCTGCTCAGCGTGCTGGACCTGGAATCGGCCACGGTGGACGACATCATGATCCCGCGCCACGAAATCGTCGGCATCGATCTCGACGAGCCGCTGGAAGACATCCTCGACCTCATCAGGAACAGCCGACACACCCGTCTTCCGGTTTACCGCAAGAGCATCGACAAGGTGTTCGGCCTGCTCCATCTGCGCAAGATTTTGCTCAAGATGAGTCAAAGCGAGATCAGCAAGGAAATGCTGGCGAAATCGGTCGACCGCATCTATTTCGTCCCGGAAAACATGCCGCTGCACCAGTTGCTGGCGAATTTCCGCCGGGAAGGCCTGCGGTTCGGCCTGGTGATAGACGAATACGGCGACGTGCAGGGCCTGGTCACGCTGGAAGACTTGTTGCAGGAAATCGTCGGCGAATTCACTACCGACTCCCTGGACGTGCGCAAGCAAAAGGACGGCAGTCACCTGGTGGACGCCGGCATCGGTCTGCGCGAACTCAACCGCATCACCGGTTGGGCCTTGCCCACGGAGGGCCCCAAGACCCTCAACGGCCTGATCATCGAATATCTCGAAACCATACCGGAACCGGGTACCAGCCTCAAACTGTTCGAACACCGGCTGGAAATTACCGAAATGGACAACAACGTCGTCAAACAGGTGCGTTTCCATCCAGCCGAACGTTGATCCCGAATCCGGCGGCGCGGGCGTCCGGGAAGGGCATTCGCACCCCATGGCAGTTTCTGTCTATACTGCGAAATCTCTGCCCGCCGCACGTTGCCACCGATGGCCAAACTCACGCTCACGTTCAAAGACAGAACCCTGCAAGTTACCCCGATCACGGATGGCGAAACCACTATCGGCCGCGATCCGGACAGCCAGATCCACATCGACAGTCTGGCCATCGCGCCCCGGCATGCTGTGATACGGATCGACAGCAAGGGAGCCTGGGTGCGCCAAGTGGATCCGCGTTATCCGGTCTTCGTCAACAACGTCAAGATCACGGAGCGTCAGCTCAACCATGGCGACGGCATCGGCGTCGGCAAACATCTGCTGTATTACACCGACGAATTGCACCATACGCCTCCCGCATCGGCGCATGACGAAGCCGGGACGGCAACCCAGGCCGCGTCCCCCAGCCTGATAGACGCCGGCTTGCAGGTGCTCAACGGCAAAAACATCGGCCTGATCATCCCGCTGCGCAGCGCCATGACGCGCCTAGGCAAAGACAGCGCCTCCAGTGCGGTGATCGCGCGCCGCCGCGACGGTTTTTTCCTGTCCGCGCTGACCGGCGGAGAAAACATTTATGTCAACAAAAACGCCATCAACGACGACAGCGTGCAATTGCAAAACGGCGATACCGTGAAGATCGATCAGAACCAGATGCAGTTCTTCCTCTCCTGACAGTCGCTCCGCTGTGTCAGAGCACCGCCAGAGCCTCGCGCAAATTCTTGACCGCTATGATATCCAGTCCCGGTATGCCGCCGCGGGGGACGTTCTTGTGCGGTGCGACCGCATGACGGAACCCGTGTTTGGCCGCCTCCCGCAGCCGCTCCTCGCCGTTTTGCACCGGCCGTACCTCGCCGCTTAGACCCAGCTCCCCGAAAGTCAGCCAATCACGCGGAATCGGCCGATCCCGCAGGCTGGACGCCACCGACAGCGCGACGGCCAGATCGCCTGCGGTTTCGGTCAGGCGCAGTCCGCCCACTAGGTTGATGAATACGTCCTGGTTGAGGATACCGACGCCGCCGTGCCGGTGCAGCACCGCCAGCAGCATGGCCAGACGATTGCCCTCCATGCCCACGGCGACCCGGCGCGGCGCGGCCAGGTGGGATTCGTCAACCAGGGCCTGGACTTCGACCAGCAAGGGCCGGCTCCCCTCGCGCATCACGGTGACGATGCTGCCCGGCATGTCTTCCTCGTAGCGCGATAGGAAGATCGCCGACGGATTTTTCACTTCTTTCAGTCCCGTCTCCGTCATGGCGAACACGCCCAGCTCGTTGACGGCCCCGAAGCGGTTCTTGAAGGCGCGGATGACCCGGAAGCGATTGCCGGGATCGCCCTCGAAGTACAACACCGTATCCACCATGTGCTCCAGGACCCGGGGGCCGGCGAGAGCCCCCTCCTTGGTCACATGACCCACGAGGAACAGGGTCGTGCCGCTTTGCTTGGCGAAGCGCACCAGTTGCGCGGCGCACTCCCGCACCTGGGCAACGGATCCCGGCGCAGATTGCAGGACCTCGGTGTACACGGTCTGGATGGAGTCGACCACCAGCAGGCTGTGCTTCTGTTCCCGGGCGACCGCCAGCATGCGCTCCAGCGAGGTTTCCGCCAGTATCTTCACCCCTGTGCAGGCCAGATTGAGCCGTTTGGCCCGCAGGCTCACCTGCTGTATCGATTCCTCGCCGGTGATGTACAGTGTGCTCACCGTCCCGGCCAGAGCGGCCAAGGTCTGCAGCAACAGGGTCGACTTGCCGATGCCGGGATCGCCGCCGATGAGGATGGCCGAGCCGGCCACCATGCCGCCGCCCAGCACCCGGTCCAACTCATCGAGACCACTGCTCGCGCGGCTGACCTCCTCGGCTTCCACGACGGACAAATCGACCGGATGCGCGAGCTCGCCGCCGCTTCCGGCATATCCCGAGTAACGCCCGGGCGCCGCCTTGGCCTCGATGCTTTCCACCAGCGTGTTCCACAAACCGCAGCCTCCGCACTGGCCGGCCCACTTGGTCTGCGCGTGGCCACACTCGGTACAGCGGTATACGATCTTCGCGTCTTTGGGCTTGCTCATGGGGTCGCCGAGGCTCCTGATCCTGACAAGCTACGGCGACTGGTAGCGGATGCGGTAGACGGCCCCGCGCAGATCGTCCGATACCAGCAGCGAACCGTCGGCCAACTCCAACACATCGACCGGCCGGCCGTCGGCCTTGCCGTCGGTCCCCAGCCAGCCTTCGGCAAAAATCTCCTCGGAAACCGGCTGCCCTTGCCTGAATCTCACCATCGATACGCGATAACCTTGGGGCTTGCTGCGATTCCAGGAGCCATGCTGAGCGACGAACAATTGTCCGCGAAACGGTGGCGGGAACTGTTTGCCCCGATAGAAATGAATGCCCAGCGGAGCGACATGGGCGGGAAACTTGAGCACGGGCGGGGTAAAGCGGTCGCAGGACTTTTGCTTGCCGAATTCGGGATCCGGGATGTCGCCGCCATGACAATACGGATAGCCGAAATCCTGGCCCGGCTGGGAAATCTTGTTCAGTTCCTCGGGCGGCACGTCGTCACCCAGCAAGTCCCGGCCGTTATCGGTGAAATACAGTTCGCCGGTCTCCGGGTGCCAGTCGAAACCGACCGTGTTGCGTATCCCATGGGCATAGATCTGCAAACCCTTGCCATCAGGACCGATGCGCGTCAGGCTGGCAAAAATGGGGTCTTCCGAAAGGCAGATGTTGCAAGGCGCCCCGACCGGGGCGTATAGCAGCCCGTCCGGCCCCACCCGCAAATATTTCCATCCATGTGGACGCGCGTTCGGATAGGCGTCCGCCACCAGCACGGGAGGCGGAGGATCGGACAGGCGTCGGCCGATATCCTTGAGCTTGACGATGCGGCTGATTTCGGCGATGTACAGATCGCCCTGAAAATAGGCCACGCCGTTCGGCATATTCAGGCCAGATGCCACGACGATGCTGCGTTCGGCCCGACCGTCGCCGTCTTCGTCGCGCAGCGCATAGACCTTACCCTCCCCGAGCGATCCCACGTAAACCGTGCCGTTTTCGCCCAGCGTCATCGAGCGCGCCTCCGGCGTCCGGTCGCTATAAACGGATATCGTAAAACCCGGCGGCAGCCTGATACGGCTCAGGACCGTGTCGAGCGGCTCGGCGCAGGCCGAGGTCGACAGGCAAAACAGCAGCGCCAGGAACAGACTGATTTTCCGTCTCATGATTTGGACCTCCCGTGAGTGAGTTCAGGCCTGCCGCGCGCTCGTCCGGGCCCGGCGGGAACATCTTCCAGGCGTCGCTGTCGGACCGATAGGCTGCAGGGACGGGCTTGATTTTAACCCGTTCGCCGCCATATAAGGCCAGCGTGTTCCCCATCCATCAGGTTGCAACCTCTATGCGCATACTATTGTTCCTCCTTACCAATGCCGCCGTCCTGCTGCTGATCAGCGTCATTTTCCATTTTCTCGGCTTGGGCAACGTATTACGGCAAAACGGCGTCAACCTTGATCTAAACAGTCTGCTGCTGTATTCCGCCGTCATTGGCATGTCCGGCTCATTCATTTCGCTGGTCATGTCGAAATGGATGGCCAAGCACTCCATGGGCGTTTTCGTCATCGAACAGCCCAGCAACGCCACCGAGCAATGGCTGTTGGAAACCGTCCGCCGGCTGGCTCAAAACGCCGGCATCGGCATGCCCGAGGTGGGTATCTTCGACAGCCCGGATCCCAATGCATTCGCCACCGGCATGAGCAAGAACAGCGCGCTGGTGGCGGTCAGTACCGGCCTCCTGCATCACATGGACGCCGATGCCGTGGAAGCGGTGCTGGGTCATGAAATCAGCCACGTGGCCAACGGCGACATGGTGACGCTCGGCTTGTTGCAGGGCGTGGTCAATACCTTCGTGATCTTCTTCGCCAAGATCATCGGCTTCTTCGTCGATCGCGTGTTACTGCGCTCGGCGGACGACGAGCGCGGCGGCTACGGTCCGGGCTATTTCATCGCCGAAATGGTCGCGCAGATTCTGCTTTCCATACTCGCCACCATGATCGTGATGTGGTTCTCGCGTTACCGCGAATTCCGCGCCGATGCCGGAGGCGCCAAACTGGCCGGACGGGACAAGATGATCAATGCCTTGCGCGCCTTGCAGCGCGCGCACGACCCGCAGCCGCTGCCGGGTGAAATGGCGGCTTTCGGCATCAATGCCGGCGGCGTCAGCAAGTTGTTCATGAGCCACCCTCCCCTCGAGGAACGCATCGAAGCCCTGCGCAACGCCCGCTGATCCCTTTATGCGCTCACGCCCGCGCCGCTCGCGGTGCGGGCTTTTTTATGCCTCAACGGAAATCGGCGTGTCACCAGGTCCCGCAAGCCGCCGATGCTCGGATTGACTGCGCCACGAAGAGCGCTATTGAAAGGCCTTGCTATACTGCCCCGACAAGCATCATCCGTATCAGCCGGCCCGGGCCGTTCCACCCTCGGTGGAAAGTGCAGGCTCCGGAAGCCCATACGAAAAAAGCCAAACGGCAGTGCCCAACCCGCTCTCTACTCGACCTCATCCGAACCGGTAATCCCCATGGATCTCAAAAATGAAGCCCGGGCCCTGGAATATATCCAGTCGGCCATCGCGAACAACAAACTGGTATTGCCCACACTGCCGGAAGTCGCGCTCAGCGTCCGGCAGGCGGTGAACAGCGGCAAAGTGTCGGACGCTGAACTGGCACGCGTCATTTCCGGAGATCCCGGCTTGGCGACCCGCCTGCTGCAGGTCGCCAACAGCCCGCTTTACCGCGCCCGCCAGAAGATAGAAAGCCTGCAGATGGCGATCACCCGCATGGGGCATAACGTCATCCGCAACCTCATCACCAGCCTCGCCATGCAGCAGGTTTTCAACCCGCAATCGCCGCTGCTGGCCAGCTATTTCCACGCCACCTGGAAGCACAGCGTCAACATCGCGTCGGTCAGTCGGGCGCTGGCGCTGCACTGCCGCCATCTGGACAAGGAGCAGGCCATGCTGGCCGGATTGATCCATCAGATCGGCAAACTCCCCATCCTCACGCTGGCGGAAAAATTTCCCGAACTGGCCCAAGATCGGGCGGCGCTGGACCATCTGCTCAACGCGCTGCATCCAACGATAGGCAAGATCATCATGGAGAGCTGGGATCTGCCGGAAGGACTGCGCAAGGCGGCCTGGGAATATCTGGACTTTCACCGCGACCCGGCTCCAGAGGCCGATTACGTCGACGTGGTCCAGGTCGCCTACATCGAGAACGAGCTCGTGACCAATCCCAGCTTCGCGGATCTCGTGAATGTCGCCGCCGTGCCGGCCTTCCACAAACTGGGCCTGGATCCGGACATCGAGGTGCTGGAAATCGAAGGGGTCGCCGAAGAAGTGGCGGCCGCCGAGCAGATATTCATCTGACGGCAGGGGCTCGGCTATGTGTAAGGCGGCTTGAGCACCGCCTTACACATAGGGGGGCGAGGAATAGGCTTACTCCTTGGCCAGTACGACCGCTTTGGAGTCCGCTTGCCGGGTGGGCACTACGGTCGGCAGCTTAGGCGCCTTATTCGCGAAATAGGCGCGTATGCCGTTGAAGATCGAGCGGGCAATCAAGGTCTGGTGGTGCTGGGTACTCAGCCTGCGTTCTTCCTCCGGATTGGAGATGAAGGCCGTCTCCACCAGCAAAGACGGGATGTCCGGCGATTTCAGCACGACGAAACCCGCTTTCTGGACTTGGCTGTGATGGAGGGTGTGATTTTTCTCCAACTCGCGCAGGATTCTCTGCGCCGCGCGGTCGCTCGCCTCTATGGTCGCGTTCTGCGATAGATCCAAGAGCACCGAAGCCAGCACTTTGTCCTTGTCGCGCAACTTCACCCCGCCCACCAGATCGGACGAATTTTCCCTGTCGGCCAGCCAGCGAGCGGCCACGCTGGTCGCACCGTGGCGGGAAAGGGTGAATACCGACGAGCCGTGCGCATCGCCATTGATGTAAGCGTCGGCGTGCAGCGAGACGAACAGATCGGCATGCGCCTTGCGGGCGGTTTCCGCGCGCTGCCGCAAATCGATGAACGCATCGTCCTTGCGCACCATTAAGGC
Organism: Methylococcus sp. EFPC2; assembly: GCF_016925495.1. NCBI lineage: Bacteria > Pseudomonadati > Pseudomonadota > Gammaproteobacteria > Methylococcales > Methylococcaceae > Methylococcus > Methylococcus sp. EFPC2. Next base: position 1,696,698 of record NZ_CP070491.1, read on the forward strand.
CCGCATGCCCGGTTCGGCCTGTATCATCCCCGCCAGCGTGCGGGCCACCGACATGACCACGTCTTTTTCCATGATGCCGCTGGGGCCTATCGCCCCGGTGTCTTTGCCACCGTGCCCGGCGTCGATGGCGACGACATATTCGCGGGGCGCCGGTGCGACTTTCAGCGTTTTTCCCGAGGCCGGCCGCTCGGCCTTGTCGGCCTTGACCTTCGCAGATCCCGCGGGGGTCAGTTCCAACACCCAGCGTGCGCCCCGTTTTTCCTTGAATTGGCTAATTCCGGCATGCGCCTTGAGGTCTACATCGACGCGAACGCCCTCCTTGATCTTGGTCCAGCCGATATGCCCGACCAGGGGATGTCCGTCCGGGAATGGCTTCAGCGTAAGCGCCACTTCGGTGTCGGGCAAAACGAGGGACACGCGTTTGTCTCCGCTCCGCTCCAGGCTGGCGGCCACCGGGGCGGAAAAGTCGAACAAGAGCCGGGTGTTCTTGTCGTTTGTTGCCAGATTCAAAAACCGCCACTGCGCCGTTGCCGCATGAACGAGGTGGGAAACGGCGAATAATCCGGTCGCGAGACAAAACGAGAGAACATACTTGTTCATATGCGGCTACGCTGGCTGGGCAGGGTAGCTAAAAATAGTCCCTGAACTGTTGCCCGGCAAGCGATTTATCGCGCTATTTGTCGATGCTTTGCAACAGGACGCGTCCCGCGGGGGTCGATGCGGTCATGCGCAACTCACGCCCTGGACCTTGCATCGCCAGGGTGAGATCGAGATCGGCCGGAGGCAGGACACCGGCGCCCCTCTCCGGCCACTCGATGAAACAGACCGAGCGCGGACCGAAATAGTCGCGTATTCCCATGAATTCCAGTTCTTCGGGATCGGTCAACCGGTAAAGGTCGAAATGGAATATGGTGTAATCGCCATCGTTCAGTCGATACTCTTCGACCAGGGTGTAGGTCGGGCTCTTCACCGCCCCCGCGTACCCCGCAGCCCGAAGCACGCCGCGCACGAACGCAGTCTTGCCCGCACCCAGCGGCCCGTGCAGAAAAACCACCAGGCCCGCCGACAAGAACGCCTGAAAACGCGCGGCGAGTGTCGCCGTGGCGGCCTCGTCGGGAAGGAAACGCTTCATAAATTGATCAGGCGGCGCAGATGGCGCATCAGATCGGATGCCAGCATGCCACGCTCGCCCCCTTCCTCGGCCGCCGCATCGCCCGCCGCGCCGTGCAAACGCACGCCGGTGGCGGCCGCCACCTCCTGGCTCAGACCTTGGGCCAAAAGTCCCGCGATGACACCGGTCAGCACATCGCCCATGCCGCCCGTCGCCATGCCGGGATTACCCGAGGTGCAGACCTCCGGCAGGCCCGAATGACCCAGCACCAAAGTACCCGCGCCTTTGAGCACGACGGTCCCGCCGTATCGTCGCCTGAGTTCGGCGACGGCGGCGTAGCGGTCCTTCTGCACCGCGGCGGTATCCGTCTGCAGCAATCGGGCGGCTTCGCCCGGATGAGGCGTCAGTATCCAATCATCGCGTTTCAACGGCGTTTCGGCGAGCAGGTTGAGCGCGTCGGCATCGGCCACCAGCGGAAGACCGCTGGCCAAAGCCGCGCCGAACATGGCCCTGCCCCACGGCGAACGGCCGAGACCGGGCCCCAGGGCCAACACACGGGCTCTTTGCATCAAAGCGGGCAGATCATCATTCGGCTGCGCGACGCCATGGCTCATCAATTCGGGGCGATGGAGGCTGAGCAAAGCCGCATGTTCCGGACGGGTCGCCAGGCTCACCAACCCCGCACCGACCCGCGCCGCCGCCTCCCCCGCCATACGGACCGCCCCCCCGTAGCCCAAATCGCCGCCAAGCACCAACACATGGCCGAAATGCCCCTTGTGGGCGTCACGAGCGCGACGAGGCAAGCCCTTGACCCATGAAGGCAACAACCTGGCCGAAGGCGTCTGCAAGCGCTGGGCGGCCGGCGGTATACCCAGATCGTCGAACACGATCTCGCCACAGTGCGCCGGGCCGCCTCCGGTAAACAAGCCTTGCTTGAGCGCGACGAAAGTCGCCGTGATATCGGCGTTTACGGCTATTCCCAGGGGATGACCGGTGTCGGCGTTCAGGCCCGAGGGAATGTCCAGCGCCAGCACTCCGCCGCTGAAGCGGTTGATGCCCTTGATCACTTCCGCGTAGAGACCTTCCACCGGACGATCCAGCCCCGTCCCCAGGAGCCCGTCGGCCAACACCTCCGCACCCTCGAAATCGGCCGGAACGAAATCCAGCACGGGGCCTTCGGCATCGCGATAGTCCTCGTACGCACGCAAGGCGTCGCCGCGCAACCGATCCACCGGAACCAGCGGGTAGACGCGGACATCCATCCCCTTCGCTCTCGCCAGTCGCGCCAGCACATAACCGTCGCCGCCGTTATTGCCGCCACCGCACACCACCGAGAGTGTGCGGGCGCTCGGCCAGCGCCGACTCAGGGCGGCCAGCGCCGTGCCACCGGCGCGTTGCATCAGCTCGTAACCGGTCAGCCCCAACTGGGTGATGGCATGGGCGTCCATGGCGCGCACTTGCTCTGCGCGGTAAAGGCTGGCCGGCAAGGAAGAGGATAAGGGTGCGGTCATGTCATAATGCGGAGGCGTTCGATGCCCCGTATTCTGACCCATTCCCCCGTCGCCGCAAAACCCGCATGAATTTCGACCCGAACAAACTAGCCGCCGATATCAAGCGCTGGGGGCAGGATCTGGGCTTCCAAAAACTGGGGATCGCCGACACCGCGCTGAGTGAAGCCGAAGCACATCTAAACGCTTGGCTGGAGGCCGGATTTCACGGCGAGATGGACTACATGGCCCGGCACGGCCGCAAGCGCAGCCGGCCGGACGAACTGGTGCCGGGGACCTTGCGGGTCATCAGCGCGCGCATGGACTATCTGCCGCAGACTCGCGCCGAGATGGAAAGCGTACTGGAAAGCCCCTCGTACGCCTACCTGTCGCGCTACGCCCTGGGTCGCGACTATCACAAGCTGATGCGAACCCGACTGCAGAAACTGGCCGAACGCATACAGGCGGAGATCGGCGCCTTCGGTTACCGGGTTTTCAGCGACAGCGCCCCGGTGCTGGAAAAAGCCCTCGCCGCCAAGGCCGGCTTGGGCTGGATCGGCAAGCATAGCAACCTCCTCAGCCGCGAGGCCGGTTCTTGGTTTTTCCTGGGCGAAATCTATACCGATCTGCCGCTACCCGTGGACGCGCCGGTCGGCGAGCACTGCGGCCAATGCACCGCCTGCCTGGATATCTGCCCCACCCGCGCCATCGTCGCGCCCTACCGGGTCGACGCACGCCGCTGCGTGTCCTACCTCACCATCGAACTGCACGGCCCCATTCCCGAGGAATTCCGCGCTGCGATCGGCAATCGCATCTATGGCTGCGACGACTGCCAATTGGTCTGCCCGTGGAACCGCTTCGCGCATCTCACGGCCGAATCAGACTTCGCCCCGCGCCACGGTCTGGACGGCGCCCAATTGATCGAACTTTTCGGCTGGGACGAAGCGACTTTTCTTCAACGCACCGAAGGCTCGGCCATACGCCGCATCGGCCACGAACGCTGGCTGCGCAATATTGCCGTCGCCCTGGGCAATGCGCCCACCTCCCAGGATATTCTCGCGGCCTTAAGCGCGCGCGCCAGCCACCCGGCGGAAATGGTACGCGAACATGTCAGTTGGGCCATCGAGCGGCAGAAAACACGGAGGGAAAGCAAGGCAGGAGTTCAATGCGCGTGCCCATGACGGGCATGGGTGATATCGCAATACAGCAAATCGGGCTCACAGCCTTCGCACTCCAGTTGCAGGGTGGTGTGAGCGATGTTGTAACGGTCGACCAGACAATCGTTGATGCGGTGCTGTATGGCCGCGCCATCGTGGAGGGTGATGTCATCGGTGACGATGTGCGCCGACAGCATGCGCAAGCTCTGCGAGATGCTCCAGACATGGAGATCGTGTACGCCCCGCACGCCTTCGAGCGCCATCAGGTCGCGCACCATCGCGCTCATGTCGATGTCGCGCGGTGTACTCTCGAGCAGGATATCCAGCGTTTCGCGCAGGATGATCCAGGCGTTCCACAGTATCAACAAGCCGATCAGCACGCTGGCAGCCGGGTCCAGCCAATGCAGGCCGGTCAGCCAGATACCGATGCCGGCGGCGACCGCGCCCAGCGTCGAAAACACGTCGCCGAGCAAATGCAAATAGGCACTGCGCAGATTGAGATCGTGACGATGGCCATGACTGACCAGCCAGGCCGTCAGGACATTCACCAGGAATGCCACCCCGCCCATGCCGACCAGCACATCGGCCATGACCGGTACGAGCTGCAAGAAACGGTGATAAGCCTCCTGGAAGATCCCGGCAGCGATCACCACCAGGGTACTGGAGTTGAACAGCGCGACCAGGATGCCGACCCGGTGATAGCCGTAGGTCTTGCCGGCATGAGCGGGCTGTTCTGCCGCTCTGAATGCATATCCGCTCAGCCCCAGGGCCAATACGTCGGTCAGATTGTGGGCGGCGTCGGTCAGCAAGGCCAGGCTGTGGCCCTGCAGGCCGGCGACCACTTCCGCAATCACCAGGGCCAGCGTCAATCCGGCCGATACTGTCAGCCTCAGCTTGGACGATGCGTGCCCAGTCCCATGATCGTGATGATGACCCACAACGCCTCCCTAGTTCACTTCCGATGTGCAATGGGGACAACGGCTGGCCTTGAGCGGAATGGCCGAAGCGCACCAGGGACAGTCTTTGGTATCAGGAGGCGCCGCCGGGGCCTCCTTCTTCAGCTTGTTAAGCGCGCGCACCAGTAGAAAAACGGCGAAGGCGACGATCACGAAACTGACCACCGAATTGATGAACAACCCATAGTTGAGCGTGACCGCCCCGGCTTTCTTGGCTTCGGCCAAAGCCGCGTAAGGCCCGGCGGTCGCCCCGTCCTTGAGCACCAGATAAAGATTGGCAAAGTCGACGTTGCCCAACACCAAGCCGATCGGCGGCATGATGACATCATCGACCAGGGACTTGACGATACTCCCGAATGACGCGCCGATGATGATGCCCACCGCCATGTCGACGACATTGCCGCGCATGGCGAATTCTTTGAAATCTTTCAGCATTTTAGTGACCTCCGTAAATTTTGACAGGAGTCGCAAACGTCGGTATGGAATCGACCCGCAATCATCGTATGATGCCCAGAGAAGACGGGCAAGGGCGTACCCTGTTCCCGCTTGCCGCCGCTGAAGCCGGGCGCGTTATCATCCCGGACGAGTTCTTCTCCCTAACCATATAGCCGAAGTTATCCATCACGAGTCAGCCATGATCAAACTCAAGCACTGTGCACTTCTGGGTGCCATCGTCCTTGCCCCTCACACACGGGCCGACAGCGCCCTCGAATACCTGCTGACGGAACCTCATGCCGACACGGCCAAGGCTCAGCCGGTTCTGGTCAAGGACGGGCAGGTGTTGATCAAGGGCGCTGGCGGCGACGCCAACCTCGATCTCCTTTATACCCGCGCTCAGGAGCGCGTAATTGTGATCGACCATCGCCATCGCACTCTGATGGCCTTGGACGAAAGACAGTTCGATCGCCTGGCCCAGCAGGCCGAGACCTTTCAGCCCTTGCTGCAGGGATTGGGGGAACAATTGGGCAAACTGACACCCGAGCAGCGCGGTAAATGGGAACAGATGCTGGGCGGCAAGGTCGATCTGGGCCAACTCGCCGGTGCCGCGCAACTACCCAAGGCCTTGAACGTGGTCAACACCGGCGTAGGTAAACAGGTAGCCGGCATCGCTTGCCAGCAGATCAATGTGGTGGAAAACAAGAAGACGCGTGCGGAATTCTGCCTGGCCGATCCCAACCGGCTATCCCTCTCCGGGGACGATTACGCCACGCTGAGATCCTTGCTGGGCCTGTCGGAAAGACTGGCGGCCAAGGGTCGTGGACTAGCGGGACGGTTCGGCATCAAGATTCCGGCCATCGCCTTGAACCAACTGGAAGGCGTGCCGATCGAGATGCAGGACTTGTCCAAGGACAAAATGGGCACACTGACCTTGAATCGGGTATCGAGCACCGCCGTGGATGAAGCGCTGATGCGTGTCCCCAACGGCTACCGCAACAAAGAGCTCGATTTTCTGAAATAGGGCTGGAGCCGCCTGTGCCACGGAAGGCAGCCGGGCCTGTATCGGTAGGGGAAATTCCGCGTTTTTCGTGGGTTCGAGCCCACCTTAGCTGCCAGCGGGACGAGACTTGTGCCCGTTCTTCGGCCGGAAGGTGTCAACGCTGAATGACTTCGGGACGGCCCATCAAAGTATCGGCTTCGGCTACGGTGACGCCCATGGAGCCGTGCTCTTCGGACGAATCTGACGAATTTGCCTGCAACCCGGCCGCACCCAGGTCGACGAGCCAGTTTCGGCCTTCCTCGAGGTCGATATTGTAGACACCTTCGGGCGTGACGATCTGCCCTAAACTGCCCTCGTTTCCGCTGGTGATGATGACGCGGTAGCCTTTGCCGGCGCCTTCCAGATAGCCGACCCAGGTGACATCTCCGTTCTCGTGCTCGAACCGGTTGTCATGCACCAAGGTGTAAGCGCCCACCGGCAGGTTGAGAGCGATCTTTTCACCCAATTTCATCTGCTGCAGCCGGTCCACCGGCAGGCTGACTTCCGAGACCGAACCGGCGGCGGCCTCGCGGTACTTTTTCGGGATGGACGCCGGCACACCTTGATAAACAAGCAAGTCGTCATAAGAGCTGAACTTCGCCGCCGGCGCCAAGTCTTCTTCGGCGCTGCCGTTCCTGCCGCTCACGATGACTCGGCTCACGCTTCCGTCGGCGTTCAATACCATCCCGTAGTTGTAGCCGCTCAGCAGTTTGTCCAGCCTGCCCTCCCAGGATACTTTGGTGATGTTGTTCACGATGGGGTCATGGGCGAGGGAGGGCGCGAGGTCGAACTCCACGTTGCGGACGGTCAGAACTTCGGCTCTGGCCAAAGAGATGCTCATCGTTGCGATGACTATGGCAAAAAATACGCGCGCGTTCATGGTGCCTCCCTCAATCCTTTCTATTTCGTGGGGAAGCCTAATCAGCGCGCACTAATGAAACTGTGAACCCTCCCGCATTTCGGATGACCCGATAATCAACAAAGCACTTTTGCCGCACGTCACTCATTTTGTTAGCTTAAGCACGCCGGAAATTCAGACCGGCCGGAGACCCGAATCATGATCAAAACTGTGTTATTGATGTTGACCGCCTTGCTGACCGCCACACCTGCAGGCGCAGAACCGCCACCCGCGTCGCCGAACGGCATCATCCAGCCCGAGGGTTACCAGAACTGGCGACTTATCAGCGTCTCGCAACGCACCGAAAGCCAGACCCTGCGAGCGATACTGGGCAATTCGGTAGCCGTGGAAGCCGCGCGTGCAGGCAAGACCAATCCCTGGCCCAACGGGACCATCCTCGCGAAAGTCAATTTGAAGCAGAAAAACAGCGAAACTTTCCCTACAGCAATCGTGCCAAGCGAACTGATCCACGTGGACTTCATGATCAAGGACGATAGCCGATATGCCTCGACCAACGGTTGGGGCTGGGCGCGGTGGATGGGACAGGAGCGCAAGCCTTACGGCCAGGACGCGAACTTTTCCCAGGAATGCATCGCTTGCCATTCGGCGGTGAAGGGACAGGACATGGTCTTCACCAAGCCGGTCATACTGCCTTGATTTGAGCGGCCGAGCTCGGCCGCGGAATCTCAGGATTCCGCCGGCAAGGCCTTTTGCTGATTGAGCGTGCGGACGAAGGCGTCGGCGCGCTCGATGGAGCGTTCCATCGCAGTGATGAGCCCCGACACGCCCAGGGTCAGCGTCACCAATTCGCTTTCCAGCGACGCGATGGCCTGGGCGTTGAGGTTGTGCTTGAGGAACAGGACATGATCCTGAAACACGGCCAGTACGGGATCGATCTTGCCTTCGGCCCTACGCATCGCAGTCAATAACTGACCGTAAAGCTGCTGGGTCTGTTTCAGCTTGGTCCGGCTGGCGCTGCGCAGACTACGATTGCTATATTGCTCCAACTCATCCTCCCATTCCGCGAACAAGGCCTCGGCCACGTCCTGCACGGCGTCGATGCGATCCCGCACCGCCATGGCCTTCGCCTTGCTGTAGTCGAACTCCACCTTGAGCTGACGATAGACGTCTTCGAGCTGGCCGCCGTCGAACTCGGTGAGCCCGCTGAATTTTTCCAGCGCATTCTGGAACTGCGCCTTCGCATCCTCCAGGCTGTCGCGCGCGCCCGACACCCGGCCCACCAAGATGTCCCGCTTGTGCTGCCCGACCGATTCGACGGCGCGGAAATAGACCCGCTGGAAACGGGCTGCAAGCGCCCGCGCCAAAGGGCTGAAAATTCGGGCCAGCAGGGATTTTTGATCGATTTCGCGATGTCGAGCCATGATTTACGTCTGATCGGTAAGGGTTCAGCCACATTTTAACGCCGACGCCGACGCAAAAAACATGCGAGGACGACACCGGCGAGTTTAAGACCGTGCGCCCTTCTCCAATACCGGTTTAAGGAACCGCCCGGTGTGCGATTCGGGATGGGCGGCGACCTGCTCCGGCGTCCCTTCGGCCAGCACGCGTCCGCCGCCCTCCCCGCCTTCCGGCCCCAGGTCTATGAGCCAGTCGGCCGTCTTGATGACATCCAGGTTGTGCTCGATGACGATAACCGTATTGCCGTGTTCGACCAGCTGGTGCAGCACTTCGAGCAATTGCTGGATGTCGTGGAAATGCAGGCCGGTGGTGGGCTCGTCCAGGATGTAGAGGGTGTTGCCGGTGTCGCGCTTGGACAGTTCCTTGGCCAGTTTCACGCGTTGCGCCTCGCCACCGGACAGAGTCACGGCGTTCTGGCCCAGGGTGATGTAGCTCAAGCCCACATCCATCAAAGTCTGCAATTTGCGATGTACCGACGGGATGGCCGCGAAGAAGCCGCAGGCCTCTTCCACCGTCATCTCCAGCACTTCGTGTATGGTCTTGCCGCGGTAGCGGATTTCCAGCGTCTCCCGGTTGTAGCGCTGGCCCTTGCATTGATCGCAGTGCACGAAGATGTCCGGGAGAAAGTGCATTTCGACCTTGATGACGCCGTCGCCGGCGCAAGCTTCGCAGCGTCCGCCCTTGACGTTGAAGCTGAAGCGTCCCGGCGTGTAACCGCGCGAGCGCGCTTCCGGAGTCGCGGCGAACAACTCGCGCAGCGGCGTGAACAGGCCGGTATAAGTCGCCGGGTTGGACCGCGGCGTGCGGCCTATGGGGCTCTGGTCGATGTCCACCACCTTGTCGAAACGGTCCAGCCCATCCACGCCCTCACAAGGCGCCGGCTGCAGGCTGGAGGCATTCAGGGTCCGGGCGGCGTAAGGGTAGAGGGTGTCGTTGATCAAGGTCGATTTGCCCGAACCGGACACACCGGTGATGCAGGTGAACAGGCCGATGGGAAAGCTCACGTCCACGCCTTTCAGATTGTTCCCGGTGGCCTTGCGGATGACGAGCTGACGTTCCGCATCGCGTGGCCGGCGTTTGGAAGGAATCTCGATCGCCAGGCGGCCGGAAAGGTACTGACCGGTGAGCGAGTGCTCGTTCGCCAGGATGTCGGCCGGCGCCCCCTGGGCGACCACCGAACCGCCGTGTACGCCGGCCCCAGGACCGATGTCGACCACATGGTCGGCGCTCAGTATGGCATCCTCGTCGTGCTCGACCACGATGACCGTATTGCCCAGATCGCGCAGCCGCACCAGGGTCTTCAGCAAACGCTCGTTGTCGCGCTGATGCAGGCCTATGGAGGGCTCGTCCAGTACGTACATCACCCCGACCAGGCCGGCGCCGACCTGGCTGGCCAGGCGTATGCGCTGGGCTTCGCCGCCGGACAAGGTCTCGGCGCTGCGATCCAAAGTCAGGTAATCCAGGCCTACGTTGACCAGGAACTGCATGCGTTCCCGTATCTCCTTGACGATCTTGGCCGCCACTTCGCCGCGCCGGCCGCTCAGCTCCAGTTGCTCGAAGAACTCCAGGGTACGGCGGATCGGCAAGCCGGTCAGGGTCGGCAAGGCGGTATCGGCCAGAAACACATGGCGTGCACCGGTGTTGAGGCGCGTGCCTTCGCAGGTCGGACAAGGCTTGCTGGCCAGGTATTTGGCCAGTTCCTCGCGCACCAGACTGGAATCGGTCTCGCGGTAGCGCCGTTCCATGTTGCGGATCACCCCTTCGAAAACGTGGCGTCGCTCATGGGTTTGTCCGCGCATGTCCTGATGTTTGAAGGAAATGAGCTCGCGTCCGCTGCCGTGCAAGACCACTTGGTGTATGGACTCGGGCAGTTGTTCGTAGGGCTGCTCAGGGTCGAAACCGTAATGCTCGGCCAGGGAGCAGACGATCTGGTAGTAATAGGCGTTGCGCCGGTCCCAGCCGCGCACCGCGCCGCCCGCCAGACTGAGTTTGGGATTCTGCACGATCAACCGGGGATCGAAGAACTGCTGTACACCCAGGCCGTCGCAACTCGGGCAGGCGCCCTTGGGATTATTGAAGGAGAAGATGCGCGGCTCCAGCTCGCTCAAGGAATAGCCGCAATGCGGGCAGGCGTATTTGTCCGAGTAGATCAGCTCCTGTTGACTATCGTCCATCGCCACCACCAGCGCGATGCCGTCGGCCAGCTTCAGTGCGGTTTCGAAGGATTCCGCCAGGCGCAGGGCCAGGTCGGGCCGCACCTTGAAACGGTCGACGATGACCTCGATGGTGTGCTTCTTGCGCAGGTCGAGGGCCGGCGGTTCGTCCAGTTCATAGACCTGGCCGTCGATGCGCGCGCGTATGAAGCCCTGTCCGCGAAGCTGCTCCAGCATGTCCTTGTGCTCGCCCTTGCGCTCGTTCACCACCGGAGCCAGCAGCATCCAGCGGCTGTCCTCCGGCTGGCCCAGCACCTGGTCGACCATCTGGCTGACGGTCTGCGCTTCCAGGGAATCCCCGTGAGTCGGACAGCGCGGCGTGCCCGCACGGGCGTAAAGCAGGCGCAGGTAGTCGTAGATCTCGGTGATGGTGCCGACCGTGGAACGCGGGTTGTGCGAGGTCGACTTCTGCTCGATGGAAATGGCCGGCGACAGGCCTTCGATGTGGTCCACATCGGGCTTTTCCATGACCGACAGGAACTGCCGGGCGTAGGCCGAAAGCGACTCCACGTAACGCCGCTGGCCTTCCGCATAGATCGTGTCGAAGGCCAGCGAAGACTTGCCCGAACCCGACAGACCCGTGATGACGATGAGCTTGTCGCGTGGCAGGTCGAGGTCGATGTTCTTCAGGTTATGGGTGCGCGCCCCGCGAATCAGGATGGTGTCCATGGATGGAAGTCAAAGTGGTGAAACCGATTTGCGCCATTGTACCGGACAGCGCCGCTTTGACCGGCCACCGCAAAACAATTCGATTTTTTCCCGCGGCCACGGGCAGCCGGCGTGGAGCGGAAACAAGGCTCGCCACCGAACGCTTGACCGCGGAACTGGCCAAGCCATGAACATCATGCCGGCAAGCCCCCCCTGCGCCGACTACCCGCAACCCGTCCGATCAATGAGCGTCCAAACAGCCAGATGGCGGCCGGCAGCAGAACCGGGGCCGTACTGACCACGCGCATTTTAGGCATGGCGAGAGTTACGCGTTTCATCGCGCAAATCGTTGTGAATTTCGGAGTCGAAAGCCCGATCGACCAATCCGGAGGGTTTTCGGGATTGGACGTCCCAACGGAATAACGGGAGTTTGTTGATGGAACCGAGCGGCGAGTAGGCCACTACGCGTTACCGAAGAAAAGGACATCCTTGTCCGGAAACGACCCTGTTTCCGCTTCCTGTGAAGTAATCAGCCGGCCCCCGCAATCGACGATGCTGGACACAGATGCGGCAAACTCGGCTGACGCGTGATTAGCGCAGTTCCACCGTGCCGAAGTCCGGATTGACCACCGGTATGGAGCAGGCGTTGGGGGTGCCGGAGGCGGCGTGGGTGTACGGGGTCACCGGATTGGTCGGATCCCAGGTTTCCGAAGGGGCGTAGCCGTTGGCGCTGAGGGCTATGTAACCGGCTTGGCCGAAATAATGGTTGCTGTTGGCGTTGTTGCGGGCGGACACCGTGGCCGGGGTCTTGCTGACGTTGACCAGGGCGTTCAGCAACTGGAGCTTGTAGCCGCCGGTCGAGCCGCTGCCCGGATTCTTCCAGGAGATGGCGTACTCGGACACCAGGGGGTAGTGTCCCAGATAGGATTGCTCCACGGTGGGCAGGGCGCCGTCGATCTTGATGAAGCGGTAATTGGCGCCGCGCGTGGCATTGCGCTCGGTAGTCTGGATGCCGATCGCCCACTGGTTGCCGTGCGGAACGCCGGTCGCCGGCGGATCAGGATAGCCACCCGCCGTAGCGGCGTTGCTGGTGCCGAACCATTTGTTGCTGCCGTCGTTGTAGTCGGACAGACAGTTATCCACGGCACCCAGGCTGGTGGCATAGCCAACGTCGTTCAAACCGCCCGGAACCGCGATGCTCGGCGCGGCGCTGCCCAGACAAGGATACTGGAGGATATTGGCCAGCACCGCCACCTGCTGCCCGGCACCGTTCTCGCGGCGGCAAATGTGCACCGTGGTATCCAGCGGATTGGACAGCGCCGATGGGTGGGAAGCAGCGCCGTAGGCAACCAGTTCGGCCAGATTGGGCGTGGTGGTCGTGCCGCCGCCGCCCGGTATGCCGCCCGGCAGGGAGGCTGATACATCGACGTGGATGGACGTCCAGTCCACGACCTGCCCGGCGAACAGACTGGTCAGCTGTTGCTTGCTCAGGCTGGGTACGCAGTCGGCGCGTACATCGTCGCCCGGCACGCAGTCGGCCGGGATCAGCCCGTTGAGCGATTCGGCGTACTGCAAGGCATTGCGCAGCTTCAAGGTCACCGGGATGCCGATGATGTGGCCAGCCAGGGCGCGGACGGTCAGACCCGAGGTGTTGATATCGTTAAGCCCCGGCGTGACATTATCGGATCCATGAAACACGTCCGGCGTGGCATCGGAGGTGGCCGCCGTGGCGGTGATGCCGCCGGTGACCGTGGTGCAGGCGTATTGATAGGGATAGTGTACTCCGGCGGACACGAAGTCCCCCGCAAAGGCGGTGCAGACCGCCGTGGCCGGATCCTTCAAATAGGTCAGCTGGGTGCCGTTGGTCACGGCGTCCAGCCCGACGAAGGAAGCGCCCAGGCGCCGGCGCGAGATCCACAGCTTCTTGGTGCCGGCCGGCAGGCCGGAGACCTTGGTGCTATTGGTCTCGCAATAAATCGCCGAGTAATTGTTGTTGTTGGCTGCAGAGGGCGTCGACGTCGTGTGGAAGTAGTAGTCGATGCTGCCCGTGCACAGGTTGGCATAGTTGGGATCGTTGGCCTGCGAACCCGGTATGTAAAGCGTCAAATCCGGGGTGGAAGGGGGCAATGCCCAGGCGCCGCCGGCGGCCGAGGCGAGTATGGCGACCGCCAAGAAATTGCGGGTATGCGTAACTGACATGTCTTAAATCTCCGTGAGATCGGTGCGCGTCACTCGGTTTCAGGCGGGTTTTCTCTGGCGGCGGCCTATGATGCCCAGCGAGCCCAGTGCGGACAGCATCAGCCACACCGCGGCGGGAACGGGTACCGGTGCCGTCGCGTCCCAGGTCAAGGTGCCCGCCACCGGGTTCAGGTTGAACTGAAAGTTCCGGCTCAGGCCGAGATCGTAGGCGACCGTTTTAAGGCGGTTGGTCGGGTTCAAGCCGATGAAATACAGGCTCAGGCTGTCGCTGCCCGCTATACCGAACTCTTCCCAGGGGAGGTTGGTATCGCCGGGCGAGCCGTTCAAATTGTCGTAATACCACGGCGCACCGGTATCGGTGGTGATCTCGCTCAGATTGGCGGCGTAGTCGCCGCCGGTCGCCGGACTGTAAACCCCGCCGTTATAGGCGACCGCAGCCTGATTGAGGTAAGTGGCATTTGAGCCTATTTTCGAGGCCCAGGTCGGAATCACCGTGGACGACCGGTTGTCCGCCCCGACCAGATCGACGCCGGCCAGCCCCGACCCGGCCACCCCGTATTTCCAGTTCTGTGGTGCGTCGCTGGTCGAGCCTATGCCTCCATAGGTATTGGCCGCTTCGATGGCGTAATAAAGGGTATTGCCCGGATTGGTGGCGGCGAAGGTCTGGAAGCTAGCGCCCAAATTCCAGGACTTGCTCTCCAGCGGATTTCCGGCCTTGACGGTTGCCAGCACACTTTCGAGGGTGTATCCGAGGTCCTGGCTGAACGACTGCTGTCCATCCTGATCCCAAACCATCAGAAACAATTCGCCGGGTGCCACCGCCGGCGTACTTCCGGCCGGCAATCCGTTGGAAATGGCCGCGTGCGCACCGCCGGCCGACAAAGCCAGCAGTACGCCGGCCGCCAGAGTCTTCAATTTCGCTGCTTTCATACGATCCTCGCTTAAGTTGTGTGGCCCTTGAAGCCACGGTGCAAAAAAACCGGCCGTCCTTCGCTCTATCGCCGCCTAGGCCGGACTAACCAGCTCGCGGCTCAACCAGCCCCGCAAAGCGGTGCGACCACCTTCGATATGCTCCATGGGATACAACGGTATTCGACAGAACTGCGATATGTCAACGCGTATACGAAATTAGCCTGTACACCCATCGTAAACAAAAGCCCAGAGCACCGCCGATCCTCCTGACGCCAGGAATAAACAACCAAAACTTGTAACTTAATTTCAGTAACTTACACACATCGTGCGGATTTTCCTGGTGTAATACGGCCCGAGGATGGCGCTTTTTATCCCGTATTGGCCAGCTAGCGCCTGGCTTACGATATATCGCATTGGATATTCATGATATATCCTGAGCTCGCCTATTTCCGGCCTCTAAGACGCCCACCAGGCGGTGAGGCCGGGTTGCAACCCAGCGATCGGAACAACGGTCACGGGCCGGTCGCCCGAGCGGCATGCGACAAGTCCTATACCTCAGGAATTCCTCCGGAACTCACGATATGTCCAGACTTTCCAGACATGGCAGCCTCATGCCGGGCAACCCCGGGGGCGTGCGCCTCAGGCCCCTGTCGGACGCCGTACGGGGCCTGATCGCCGGCAGCCTGGCACTCGGCGCTTGTCCCGCTTGGTCCGCGGATCACGCGGGACTTCCGGCCGCCATCCAACAGGTCTTGGGCAATCAACTTCACGTACCGGAGCTGGCCAACCCGGGGGGACACGCGTCCGGCACCTATAGCGCGGACGGCCAACGGCTCACCGTCCAGCAGACCACCGACAAGGCGGTGCTGGAATGGAGCCGCTTCGACATCGCGGAGGGTAAGGCGGTGGAGTTTAAGCAACCGTCGAGCAGCGCGGTCGCCCTGAACAACATCCACCAGAACGACCCCAGCCGGATTTACGGTCAGTTGACCGCCAACGGCCAAATTTATCTGGTCAATCAGAACGGCTTCGTGTTCGGCGCGGGCTCGGTCGTCAATGCGAACACGCTGGTCGCCACCACCCTGCCGGTCACCGGCGACGCGCTCGCGAATGGGCTTACCAAAGTGGTGGACGGCTACGGTGCGGGCGAACCGGTGGCGGCGCTGTCCGGCAGCGGCGAGATTTATCGTCGCGACGCCGAGGGTGGCATCCTGCGCGACAGCCAGGGTCAGCCGCAGAAGATCGGCATCTACGTGGAGCCGGGCGCGAAAATTGCGACGAACGCGCCGGCCGGGCGCATCCTGATCGCCGCACCCACGGTGCGGAACGAAGGCGAAATCACGGCCGACGACGGCCAGGTCATCTTGGCCGGGGCCACCGACAAGGTCTATTTGCAGGAAGCAGGGGCGGACTCGGACCTGCGCGGGGTGCTGGTCGAGGTCAAGACCGGCGGCAGCGTCACTAATCTGGGCAAGATCATGGCCGCGCGCGGCGATACGACCCTGATCGGATTTGCCTTGCGACAGCAAGGCATCGTTTCGGCATCCACCGCGGTGGCGGTGAATGGAATGGTGCATCTGCAGGCACGGGAAGGTGCCAGGCTGGAAACCGACCGCAACGGGGTCCGCCATCTAAAGCCCGAGAGCAGCGTGCGCCCGGCGGATGCCGGCGATGGACTCGGTACACGCGCTCAAGTCGTATTGGCCGAAGGCAGCCGCACATCGGTGGATCTGGACGAAAGCGGCGGTACCGCGGTCGACGAACAAAACCAACCCAAATCGCGCATCGACATCCAGGGCAACCGCATAACGGTCGAGTCGGGTGCCGTGATCGAGGCGAAGAGCGGCACACTGAATCTCGTCGCCACCCAAACACCCAACAATCCCCTCGCGGGAACTTCCGCGGCCAACGGCAGCCGCATCATGCTGGAAAGCGGCAGCCGGATAGACGCATCGGGATCGGACAACACCACCCTCCCCCTCTCGCGCAACCTGGTGGACGTCGAACTGCGCAATTACGAATTGCGCGACTCGCCGATCCAAAAAACCGGCATCCTGCACGGCAAGACCCTACGCGTGGACGTCCGCACCGGCACCCCGCTGGCCGACATCAGCGGAGCGACCGCTCGTATCCAGCGCTCGGTCTACGAGCGCAACGCGACCGGCGGAACGGTCAAGCTGTCGTCGGAGGGTGATGTCGTCGTCAACCCGGACGCACGGATCGACGTGTCCGGCGGCAGCGTCACCTACCAAGCCGGTTATACCGACACCACACAGCTGCTCTCGAACGGCCGGGTCTACGACATCGCCGAGGCCGACCCGGACCGGGTCTACGACGCCATACTCGGCGTGGTCGAAAAAATCTACCGGCGCTGGGGCCTCACGGAGCGCTGGGATTTCCGCCGCAGCCACTACGAGCCGGGCTATGTCCAAGGCTACGATGCGGGCGGTTTGAATATTGCGGCGCGCAATCTGTTGTTCGACGGCAGTCTGATCGCCCACACGCTGGACGGTATCCATCAGCGCCTCAGCGCCGACCGCGCCAAGGGCGGCAGCCTGGCCATAGACACCGCCTGGTCCGGTCTGACGCAACAAAACGTGATCTTCCAGGCCGACAGGCTCGTCCGGCCGCTCGGGGAAAACGCCCCCTTCCCGGCCGACGAGACGAAAACGCGCCCCGCCCCGCTGGTGATAAACAACGGCATCTACGACAACGGCGTGCGCGAGTTGAGCATCAACAGCAGCGGCCGGATTACCATCGACGGCAATACCGCGCTCGAAGTGCCCGCCGACGGCGCCCTGAAACTGACCGGAGGAGAAATCGAAGTCTCCGGTTCGCTGCACGCGCCCGCCGGGGAGGTCAGCCTGGCCACTCAGTACGCGCGGGGAAGCAGCCCTAGCCTGTCGGGCGACATCCTCATCGCCGAGGGCGCCCACATCGACGTTTCGGGTCTATGGATCAACGACTCGCTGGCCGGCGCCGATCCGAGTGCGCCCGTGCCGATCGGCGGAGGAAAAGTGGCGCTCCAGGCGGTGGGCAACCTGAGCTTGTCCGCCGGCAGCGCAGTCGCCGCCGAAGGCGGCGCATGGCTGCATACCGATGGCAGCCTGGAATCGGGCCGAGGCGGGGAGATCAAACTCGGCGTCGCAGGACTCAGGCCATCCGCCCTGACCCTGGACGGCCACCTGGGCGCCCAGGCGGTGGACCGTGGCGGCAAGCTGGAGATCACGGCCAATGCGATCCTCATAGGCCCGAGCGCCGACCCGGTGCCCGCCCATACCCTGCTTATTTCTCCGAACCTCCTGGAGACGGGGGGATACGCCGACATAAAACTGACCGCGAACGGCGGCGACATCGCCCTGGCCCCGGGCACCTCCATCCGCCTGCAGCAGCGCAATCTGCAATTACGCGAAGAAGCGGACTCGGCTCCCGGCGGAACGCTCCTGACCCGGATCGGCTATCCGACCATACTGCCGGATTACGTGCGTCAACCGGTCAATCTGAGCCTGGCCCTAGCCCAGGACGACAAGGTCGCCGGCTATTCCGCCGCGCGCTCCGTCGGTGTGGGAGAAAACGCCGCCATCCTGGGCGACACGGGCGCAAAGATCTCCCTGAGCGCGGACGCCGACATTCGGGTCGACGGCACGCTGTCCACCCCGGCCGGCCGAATAGAACTCGCGGTGAACGCGCCGCTGACGGCCGACACCGGGTATGCCGCCGACCAGGCCATCGCCCTGGGCCCGCATGCCCGTCTGCTGGCGCCCGGCACGGCGGTCTGGCAGCCAAATAGCCGGGGGCTGGACCTCGGCGAGGTAAAAGGCGGGGGCGACGTCGTGATCTCGGCCCTGCGCGGCTACATCCTCATGGACCGGCAGGCGCGCATAGACGTATCCGGCGGGAGCACGGAACTGGACGTCTACGCCGGCAAAAGCCTATACGCGCGCCAGTCCATCGCCTCCAAAGCCGGTTCCATCGCCCTGACCGCGGCGGAAGGCATGCAACTCGACGGCAGCCTGCGCGGCCATCCGGGACCGGGCGAGGGCGCCGCGGGCGGCAATCTGTCCCTCACCCTGGACGCGCGCTCCCGCGGCGAAGGCGAAGCCACGAGCTTTCCCGCCGGCCCGCGCGTCATTCATCTCGGCGCCGAGCGGATGCCGCGTCTCGAAGACGGCTGGTATGCCGATCCCGACGTGCCCGCCGCCCTCAATGGACAGGCTTATCTCAGCGACGACCAGGTCGCCGAAGGCGGGTTTTCCTCACTGAGCCTGCAGGCCGCCGTGCAGGTGCCCGAGACTTTTTCGAGCCGGCCGACGACGCCGGAACGGGGCGAAATCCGCTTCGATGGCGACGTCGACCTAAGCCTGGCTCGGCAAATCGTGCTGGACTCCCCCGTGTTGAGCGGGTCGGCGATGGATGCGGCCGAGCGGGGCGAGGTACGCCTGTCCGCCGCTTACCTCGCGGTCGGGTCCACGCTCAACCGCCAGGGCAGCGGACAAGTCTCGGCCGGCAGCGGCCGTTTGTCGCTCGACGGCGGCTGGATCGATCTGATCGGCGCCACGGAGACCCGGGGCTTCGGGCTTACCGCGCTCACCAGCTCCGGGGACATACGCCTGAGAGGCCTGAACCCCGGGCAGGAAATGAACCTGCTGGGCGAATTCAGCGTCGCCGGTCGATTGGACCTGTCCGCGCGCCAGATCTACCCCACCACCCTAAGCCGCTTCACCCTCAAGGTGGACGGGACCCTCAGCCCCGACGGCAGCCTGAACATCGGCCCCGGCGACGCCTCGGCGGCCACGCCGCTTGCGGCGGCGGGCAAACTCAGCCTGCAAGCCCCCCACATCGTCAACCGCGGCGTGTTGCGCGCGCCTTACGGCGAAATCGATATCGCGGCAAGCGCATCCCTCGTGCTGGACGCCGCCAGCCTCACCTCCACCTCGGTGTCGGGCAGGCTCATGCCCTACGGACGGACCCAGGGCGGCTTGGACTGGACCTACCCGCTGGGCTCCGGCACCCTCGTATTGACCGAAACGCCGGCACAAGGCATCTCGCTGAGCGGCCCGCGCATCGCCCTGAACGCAGGGGCGACGGTGGACTTTTCGGGCGGGGGCGATTTGTCGGCCTTCGAATTCATCGAGGGACCGGGCGGTTCCATAGACCGCCTGGACCCGGCCGCGCCCGGATATCGCGAGAACTATGCCGTCGTGCCCTGGCTAGGCAGCGCCTATGCCCCCTACGATCCGCTCGAATTCCCCGCCTCCGGCCTGCACATGGGCGACAGCGTCTACCTGAGCGGCGGCGGCGGGCTTCCCGCCGGCTATTACCCCTTGCTACCGGCCCATTACGCCTTGTTGCCCGGCGGGTATCTGATCACGCCTCAGGCCGCTACCGAGGACCTGCGGCCGGACGCGTCGTTCTCCCGGCTGGACGGCACCCCGGTGGTCGCTGGCTACCGCTATAGCGCGGGAACCAGCGAACGCGACACGCGCTGGAGCGGATACGCCTTGGAAACCGGCGCCATCGCCCGCACCCGCTCCGAATACCAGGAAACCACCGCGAGCGCGTTCTTCGCGCAAAAATCCGCCGGCGACGACATCCTGCGGGCCATGCCGAACGATGCCGGCCGCCTGACGATCGCCGCACAAGCCGAGTTGAGCCTGGCCGGCTCGATAGTCGCCCTGGCCGGCGACGGTGGACGCGGCGGGCGGGTGGATATCACGGCCGAGCGGCTGGCCATCGTACCGCGGCGGAATCGGGACGGTGCGTCCGTAGACGGAACGGTTTTGCTCGCCGCCGAGGAACTCGACCGGCTGCAGGTCGAAAGCCTGCTGGTGGGTGGGCGGCGCAGCCGGCAGGGCGATACCACGCACCTGAGCCTGGACGCCGCCTCGGTGGATCTGGGCGTAGGCGCCAAGCTGCAAGGGCCGGAGATCATCCTCGCGGCGCGGAACAGCCTGCGTGTAGCGGAAGGGGCCGAAATCTCGGCTCTCGGCACGGTGCCGGGGGATATCGAAACGCTGCGGGTCGGCACCTCGGGCGACGGCTCCGGCGGCGCCTTGTTGCGGGCTTCGGCCGGGGGGCAGGCCGATGTGGTCTGGGACGATAACGGCCTCCCCGCCACGACGGGCCTGTTGTTGGTCGATCCGGGCGCGGTATTGCGTGCCACCGGCTCCCTGCTGCTGGATGCGGCCCAAGACACCGTCGTGCGCGGCGAGATCGCGATGGAGGGCGGCGCGCTGAGCCTGGGCGCCAGCCGCATCAGCCTGGGTGATGCGCCCATGGAGACACGCGGCCTGGCGTTGTCCGAAGCGCAGCTCAACCGCTTCCGCGCGGACGAACTGCGGCTGACCAGCCGCAGTTCCATCGACCTCTACGGCAATTTGAACATCGGCACCCGACGACTCCGCTTGCGCTCCGCCGGGCTATACGGACAGGGCGAGGCCGGCGATACGGCGCGCATCACCGCCGACGACATGGTGCTGGAAAACAGCCTCCAGGCGGTCGCAGGCGCTGCACCGGCCGGCAACGGAAATCTCAGACTCAACGCGGCCCGCATCGAACTCGGTGAAGGCGATTACGCGCTCCGGGGTTTCGCCGGCATCCAACTCGCGGCCCGCGACGCCCTCGTCACCGCGGGCTCGAGCACGGTGGCATTCGATGCGGACACGCGGCTCGCCGCCGGCAAGCTCAGCGCGGAAGCCGGCGCGAACGCGGTGATCGACGCGGGCGAGCACGCCCTGACCGTGGCGCCGCTGGCCGGCGGACGGCCGTCCGCCACCAACGCCGGGCTCGGCGCGCGATTGAGCCTGCGGGCCGGCACGATCGACCACTGTGGAACGATAGAACTGCCGGCCGGCTCCCTGAGCCTGGCCGCCACGGGCGAGCTGAACTTGGCCGGCGGCTCCCGCATCGATGTGGGCGGCCGGTCCGTCGATCTGGCGGGCAATCTCGTTTACGCGAACGCGGGTTCCTTGAGTCTGAGCTCCGAATCCGGCAACGTGACGGCGGAGTCCGGCTCCTCGATCACGCTGTCCGCCGACCCGCTCGGCGGCGATGCCGGCCGCCTGAGCATAAAGGCGGCAGCCGGAACGGTCAGGCTGGGCGGAACCCTCAGCGCACGGTCGAACGCCGGCTACGAGGGCGGCCGTTTCAGCCTGGATGCCTCGGCGCTGGAAGGCGGGAACTTTTCCGCTCTCAACACCGTTTTGTACGACGCGGGCTACTCCCAATCGCTGGACATCCGTCTGCGTTCCGGCGATCTCCACGTCGCCGCGAGCGACCGGGTATCGGCCCGCGAGATCCGCCTCACGGCCGACCGCGGCAAGCTGAGCGTGGCCGGTACGCTCGATGCGAGCGGCCCGGAAGCCGGCCGCGTGGAACTCGCCGCGGGCGGGCCGCTGAGTCTGCAGACGACGGGACGCATACTGGCGAGGTCGACGGCAAGCGGTGAATCGGGTGGCCGGGTGATGCTGGCATCGGCCGCCGCCGACGGCGTGCAAGGTGTCAGCGTCAGCGCGGGCGCCCTGGTCGACGTATCGGGCGGACCGGGCGGCACGGGCGGATCCGTCACCGTCCGTGCATCGCGGGTCGGAACCGACGACGCGGCGGTCGACATCGCCCCCGGCACGGTGGCGGGCGCGGCGCAAACGGACCTGGAGGCGGTGCAGACCTACACCGACGTGCCGCTGAGCAATGCCACCCTCGCCCTCTGGCGCGCCGAGACGGCCGACTACGTGTCGGCCGCGCTGGCCAACGCCGGTCTTCGCGCCCGCCTGGCCGGCTTCAGGCTGACGCCGGGACTGGAAGTCCGCAGCAGCGGCGACCTGGATCTGGCCCTGCGCGACGCCATCAACGGCGAGACCTGGACGCGGGTGGGCAGCACCAACGTGTGGACCACCCGGCTGGGCGAAGTCGCGGGCGCGGTGGATGCCGTCGAGGAAAAAAGCGCGGACGGCAGCCTGAGACCATTGCAGGCCGCGAGTTCGAAGACGCTGACGCGGGACGGCACCTATTTCTTCGACACCGACCCGACCTCGACCACCTTCCGGCAGTTGTATGTCCGGGTTTATCCGGACAACCGGCTGTCCGGCACGAACCGTTACAACCCCGCGCGCATCGGCTACGAGCTGACCGAATCCAACGGCTGGGACTTCTCGTTTCCGGCCGCGGACGGCAGCACCTGGCGCTTCGGACCGGAAGGCACGCCCGGCGTGTTGACGGTACGCGCCGCCGGCAAGCTGAACATAGACCGCGATCTGACGGACGGTTTCGCGCTGTACAGCGCCAGCCAGTTGAGCCGCTATTTCGGCGCCACCGGAAGCTGGCTGCCCACGCTGATGCTGCAACCCGGCGCATCCTGGTCTTATCGGCTGGCCGCGGGCGCCGACCTGAGCGGTGCGGACCCGCGGGCGGTCAAGCACGCGAGTGCCGACAGCGGCCGCGACCTGTTCGTGGCGCCGGGCGCCTCGGTGAGAACCGGAACGGGCGATATCGATGCCGCCGCCAGCGGCGACATCAGGCTGAGCGACTGGACCTCGACGATCTACACCGCCGGCAGGCCCAGCGACCAGCGCCGCTACGGCAGCCTGAGCAATACGACGGTACGGACCGCCTTCTATGCGGAATATCCGGTCGATGGCGGCGACATCAGCCTGGCCGCGGGACGCGACATTGTCGGCGCCGCCACGCCGCAGTTCATGTCGGACTGGCTGGTGCGCACCGGTCACTGGGATCCGAGCGACGGCATCACCGACGGCACGGCTCAGTCGGGCGACCGCCCCACGGCCTGGGGCATCGCCTACGACGGCATCGTTTTGGCCAGCAATCCGGTGAGCAGCCTGAAGTACGGTTTCCGCGAGAATATCGGCGCGCTCGGCGGAGGCGAGGTGAGCGTGGCGGCGGGCCGCGATGTGCGGGACCTCTCGGTGATGCTGCCCACCAGCGCCAAACCCGTGGGCCGGGTGGAAAGCGGGCGGATCGTCGAAAACACCCGGCAGTTGAACGGAGGCGGCGACCTGCGCGTGACGGCAGATGGCGACATTGTCGGCGGGGTGTATTACGTCGATAGCGGGTCCGCCCGCCTGAGCGCCGCCGGGTCGATCACCGGCGGCAGCCAATACACCGCAGGGCCGGTTTTCGCCCTGGGCGACGCGGCATTCGATATCGACGCCGGCGCCGGCATAGCCGTCGGCGCGGTGCTCAATCCATTCGCCGTCACCGCCTCGAAATACACCGACAAGACGGCTTATTTCACCACCTACTCGCCGGCCAGCGCCATTGCATTGCGTGCGGCTTCGGGCCAAATCCGCCTGAATAACGACGTATCGCTGATCACGAAGCAGTATCTGGTCTACAGCACCGACCAGCCCGATGGGGCGCCCGTGCTGTCGGAAGGTGCCGACGACGAGGCCCTGCTGCGGATTTATCCGGGCACGCTGGCCGCCCAGGCCTTGAGCGGCGGCATCGAGATCGACGGCGCCTTCAGTCTTTATCCCTCGCCGCAGGGGAACCTGCGCCTGCTAGCCCGCGAGGACA
This sequence comes from Methylococcus sp. EFPC2, assembly GCF_016925495.1. NCBI lineage: Bacteria > Pseudomonadati > Pseudomonadota > Gammaproteobacteria > Methylococcales > Methylococcaceae > Methylococcus > Methylococcus sp. EFPC2. The sequence goes on from NZ_CP070491.1 coordinate 1,720,706, forward strand.
TCGAACTCGGCCAGGCCGTCATCGTCAGCCAGTCCGATGTGGATCCCTCCCAGGCCCTCTCGCCGGATAAACCGGCCGGCAGTCCGGCCGGTCCGGCCCAACTCCTGGACCTCACCCGGGCCTATTTGCTTGGATTCGACTCGACCCGGCTGCACGCGGCCACGCCCATCCATGTAAACGACCTCGATCCCGTCGTGATTGCCGCCGCGTCCGGCAGCATCGAGGCCCTCAACGACTCCCTCGTTTCCACCGCCGAGCCCGCCAAAATCAGCGCCGGTCGGGACATCAAGGGCCTGGGCCTGAAACTGCAGAACATCGCCGATAGCGACGTCTCGGAAATCCGCGCCGGGCGCGACCTGAGCTATCCCATCCCGCGCAATCCTACTAGCGGACAACTGTTACCGGGTTATCAATCGCTGGAAATCGCGGGGCCCGGACAGCTTTATGTACAGGCCGGCCGTCACGTGGACCTCGGCAGCTCGGAAGGTATTTTTTCCATCGGTAACCTCTCGAATCCCGGTTTGGCGGACTTCGGAGCCACACTGTCCATATTCGCAGGCCTGCAGGAACAGCCCGACTACGACCGCTTTGTCCGCAGCTATCTCGAAAATTCACACGCCTACCGCGAACCGCTTGCGGACTATCTGCGCGCCCGCACCGGCGATGCCGAGCCGACGGCGGAGACCGCACTGGCGGCCTACCTAGCGCTGCCGGAAACCCGACGCAGGGAGTGGCTGCTGGCGGTCTTCTTCCAGGAATTGAAGGCTTCCGGGCTTGCGGCGGCCGGCACGTCGGAGCCTGGCGCCAAAGCGGAAGCCTACCGGCGCGGCGAGGAGGCCATCGCCGCGCTGTTTCCCTCGTCCGGCTACCGCGGCGACATCAGGCTTTTCTTCAGCAAGATACACACGCTGGACGGCGGCGACATCAATCTCCTGGCGCCCGGCGGCACCATCAACGCGGGGCTGGCATCCGCCTTCAGCGGCGCGAAGGCGCCGGACAGGTTGGGGATCGTGGCGCAGCGGGAAGGCGACATCAACGTCTTTCTGCGCGACGATTTTCAGGTCAATCGATCCCGGGTGTTTACCCTGGATGGCGGCGATATCACCGCCTGGTCGGCGTTAGGCGACATCGACGCCGGACGAGGCTCCAAGTCTGCCCTGGCCGCACCGGCGCCGAGCTATAGCTTCGATGCCAAGGGAAATCTGGTCGTGAGCCTCCCGCCGGCCGTTTCGGGCAGCGGCATCCGGGCACAGTCGGGCAGCCTGACCGGGCGTAACGCAGGTACCGCAAGAAAATCCACCCTCCCCCACAGCGTCCTGCGCCCCGCCCGGGCACAAGCGCTCTACGGCGATGTGGTGCTGGTGGCGCCCAAGGGCATCGTCGACGCGGGCGAGGCCGGCATAGGCGGGCAAAATGTCGCCATCGCGGCAACCGCGGTGGTCGGCGCTTCCAATATCCAGGCTTCGGGAACCACGACCGGCGTACCGACGGCCGTCGCGGCGCCGAGTGTACCGACCGGTGCGGACGGTACGCTGAGCAATGCCGGCAAGGCGGCGATGCAAACGGCAGGCGCAGACCCCATGCCGGCCAACGGCGGCTATCGCGGCCAGGCTCCGGTCCTCAGCATCCTCAGCGCGGATTTGATCGGATTCGGCGAGTTGAGCGTCGGCGATGTCCGGGCCGGCAAGGCGGGAACCGGCCGCTGAGCAGGTGGGCAGACCCGGCGGACGCGCAACGCGGTTTGTTGCGTAATTGCCCCGCACGCGCTTGAATACGCCGGTCGCCCACCCGTAACCGGAGCCCACAGCCCCGTGCCGAAACTCAAGAAAATCGCCAAGACCGACGCCGCCCTCTCCAACGAGCCCTTCATCAAACTCAATCTCCGTCTGATGTTCGGCAACAACATCGCCATGGGTCCCGGCAAGGCCGATTTGCTGGAAGGCATCGTCAAGACCGGTTCCATCAGCGCGGCCGGCCGCAGCATGGAGATGAGCTACCGGCGCGCCTGGCTGCTGGTGGACGAGATGAACCATTGCTTCAAGGCGCCGCTGGTGGAAACCGTCAAGGGCGGACAGCGCGGCGGCGGCGCCCGCCTGACCCCTCTGGGCGTGCAGGTATTGGAAAAATACCGCTTGATGAACGCCTCCAGCAAACAGGCGGCCGCGGCCTATCTGGGCTTGTTCAAGGACTTGATGGCCGATACTCCGCCACCGCCGCATGGTTCCGGCCACGACACCGTGCCCGATGCCCCCGTCGAGCACACCGACGGCGCCGCGCCACCGTCTGCTTGATCGAGCCCCCCGGTTCCTCCGTTTACACTTCCCCTACGCCGGCCTGAGCCCGCAACCTTGGGCTTTTCGGGGCCACTATTGGAAGTAGCCTATTTCTCCGGCGGTGCTCACATCGCCGCCGCCGACAATTTAGACTAAGCCCGCAAGCCAACTCAAAGTCAGCGAGGTGAACGCTAATGGAATTAGGCATGATAGGACTCGGGCGCATGGGCGCCAACATGGCGCGTCGTCTGATGCAGGACGGCCATCGGATAGCGGCCTACGACGTCGCACCCAAAGCGGTCGCGGACCTGGTGGGCGCCGGCGCGCAGGGCGCCGCCTCGCTGGAGGAGCTGGTGCAACTCCTCACGCCGCCGCGCGCCGTGTGGTGCATGTTGCCGGCGGGCGATATCACCGAACACGCCCTGCGGCGATTGGGCGAACTCCTGTCGCCCGGCGACATCCTCATCGACGGCGGCAATACCTTTTTCAAGGACGACATCCGTCGCGCCGGCGAGCTGGCCAATAAAGGCATCGTCTACCTGGACGTGGGCACCAGCGGCGGCGTCTGGGGCGCGGAACGCGGCTACTGTCTGATGGTCGGCGGTCCCGTCGAGGGTTTCCGCCACCTTGAGCCAGTTTTCGCCAGCCTGGCGCCGGGCCACGACGCCGCGCCCCGCACACCGGGGCGGGAAGGCGAAACGTCCGCGGCCGAACACGGTTATCTGCACTGCGGCCCGGTCGGCAGCGGACATTACGTCAAGATGGTGCACAACGGCATCGAGTACGGTTTGATGCAGGCCTATGCCGAAGGTATGGACTTGTTGCGCAGCCAGGCCCAGGTCCCGGAGGAAACCGGCGCCCGCTACGAGCTGAACCTCGAACAAATCACCGAAGTCTGGCGACGCGGCAGCGTGATCGGCTCCTGGCTGCTGGATCTGTCGACCATGGCGTTCGCCGAGGATCCCAACCTGTCCCGCTACACCGGTTATGTGCCGGATTCCGGAGAAGGCCGCTGGACCGTGCAAACTGCGGTGGAAAACGCCGTGCATGCGCCGGTGCTGACTTCCTCCCTATACGCGCGCTTCCGCTCGCGGCAGGATTCCACCTTCGCCGACCGCACCCTCTCCGCGATGCGGGAAAAATTCGGCGGCCACAAGGAAACCTCGTCCTGATCCACAGCAGCCGTGGTGGGACGATCGGTCCGGCAAGGCCGTCTCATCCTGGCGTGTCCGAACCTACCGGGCCCGTCGGCCAATCTCGTTGGATGATAAGGCGCTCAAGGTAACCCGAGAGCCCCGGTATTTGTGGGAGCGGGCTTTAGCCCGCGAAGATCGCGGCCTGAAGACCGCTCCCAGCATGGCTGTTTGGACCGGGTATAGGTAGGCTCCGCCGGACCATCGGCGCCTGGACAGCCGGTCCGGCGAGCGGCCCGCGCCCGGACTCAACGGATGATGTCGAAGCTGTAATCGGTCTTGGACGGCACCTTGCTGTTACGATCGATTTCGTCGAAAACCTTGTCGAGTATCCACGTCAGCACATTCAATCCTCCCTGATAGCCCCAGAGTGGATAGCGATGGTGGTGATGCCGGTCGAAGATCGGGAAACCGATGCGTATCAAAGGCGTACCGGTGTCGCGTTCCAGATATTTGCCATAGGTGTTGCCGATCAGGAAATCGACGGGATCGGTAAACAGCAGCGAACGCATATGCCATAAGTCCTTGCCGGGATAAACCTTGCAGTTCTGCCCAAAGGGCGAAAACGCGAGCATGGACTCCACTTTTTCCGCCCAGGCTTTGTTGCCATTGGTCGAGAGGATGTGTTTCGGCTCGGCGCCCAGTTCCAGCAGCATACCCGTCAAGCCGAGGCAGAGATCGGGGTCGCCGTAGATGGCAAAGCTCTTGCCGTGGATGTGGGCCGAGGAGTCGGCGATGGCGTCGACCAACCGTCCTCTTTCTCTTTCCAGGGATTTGGGTATGGGTTTGCCGGTGATGCGCGATACCGCCATCAGGAATCCGTCCGTACCGCCCACGCCGAGCGGGTGATTGAAGGCGACCACCTCCTGGCCATGGTCGGCGACGAACGGCAAGGTCTTTTCCGTGCAGAACTCTTGCAGGGAAAGGGTGGCCTTGGCATGCAAGGCACTGGCCGCCTGTTCCAGGGTGGTGCCGCCGTCGAACATGCGGAAGGTCCCGTCGGTCGGGGTATCCAGGACGTCGCTGTTGTCCCCCAGAATGGTGAAATCCACCTCCATCAACTTAAGGATGCGTTTGATCTCCCGCAGATTGCCCACCGTATAGCCGTCGAACCCCCCGATGATGTTGATCGACTCGTTGGGCACCCGCACCAGAGGTTCGACCGTGCCGGCCTTGCCGTCCCAGAAATGCTGGAGGACGCCGCGCATCAGGTTGTCATAGCCGGTGACGTGGCTGCCGACGAAGGCCGGCGTGTGCGCTAACGGAACGTCGAACGCCTCGGGCACGCTGCCTTTTTCCTTGGCCGTCTTGATGAAGGCATTGAGATCGTCCCCGATGACTTCCGCCATGCAGGTGGTTGAAACGGCGATCATCTTGGGTTGATACAAGTTATAGGAATTGGCCAGGCCGTCGATCATATTGCCCAAGCCGCCGAAAACCGCGGCATCTTCGGTCATCGAAGACGACACGCACGAGGCCGGCTCCTTGAAATGCCGGCTGAGATGGCTGCGGTAGTAGGCCACGCAACCCTGCGAGCCGTGCACGAAAGGCAAAGTGCCCTCGAAGCCGGTCGCGGCGAAGACTGCCCCCAAGGGCTGGCAGCCCTTGGCGGGATTGATAACCAGCGCTTCGCGGGCGAAATTCTTATCCTGGTAGTCCTGGGTTTTCATCCACTCCCTGACTTCTTCCACCTTGTCGTCCGGTTCGGCGGATTCGAATTCTTTTTTCTTGTTCGCGAACATCTCGGTGTATTCGGGTTCGCGGAACAGGTTGAAATGATCGAGCACATGGTCGGCGTTTTGCGACATGATGGGCGTCCTCGTGTTTTGCTTGAAAGTTTTTCGAAATTGCCTGGATTACGCGCTGAGTCTGTTCCATCGGAAAGACACGCGAAGGACCCGATTCAGGCGACCTATCTGTCTAGAGCAGGCTGGTTGGCCACCCGAAACCCCGCTGATCCAGACTCGGGAACACCGGATACGATGTATCGATTTTTATATATCCAATTTCCATTCCAATTTCATGGTAATTCACTATTTGCTTGTCTATTAAAGACTTATAAATGAAGACGACTTTATCCATAGCCTTTCGCTGCACTAAAACATTGCGAAAAGTATGGAGATACGCCGTTGCTGCACTCTATTGACGCATCACGCTGCACCCCGGCTCAGCTAGGCGGTATCCGCTCCAGGAACAGCGGGGCAAATGGTATGATCGATCAAGGCAAATCGATGGATGGATTGAGCACGGAAGACCTTCTCTTGTCGGGAAGATCCGAGTTGATTCGTCGTCGAGTTTACCCTCGACGCTCATCCAAGATGGATAAAGTCGAGCATGGAAAACGTCTCGCAGACAGGCCGCACAAGCTTTCAGTGGATGCTTTCCCACGGCTTATTATGCTCATTGGCCCTTGGGACGGACTATCGCAACCCCACCGGCGGTGTTTATCCACGTAGTACGGAGTGACTGATGTCAGCAGGAACCCTCAACGACGCCGTTCGGGCCAACGGCAATCCGCTGGCCGAACGCGATGTCGAGCAACAGCAACCGCAAGCCTGCACCCTGGTGATCTTCGGCGGCGGCGGCGATCTGAGCCGGCGCAAGCTGCTGCCGGCCATCTACAACCAGGGCCTGGACGGAGAATTGCCGGCCAGTTTCGCCCTGCTGGGATTTGCCCTGGAAGACCTGAACGACGACAGTTTCCGGGACTTCGCCAAGGGCGGCATCGAGCGCTATTCGCGCCGCCCGGTGGACCCGGATTATTGGCCCGACTTCGCCAGGCTAGTGCACTACGAGCAGGGCTCTTTCGACGATGCGCAAGCCTATGAGCGCCTGAAAGCGCGCTTGGACGAAATCGACGCCCACTTCGGCATACCGGGCAACCGTATCTTCTACCTGGCCATACCGCCGGCGCTGATCGGCACCTGTGTGTCCCATCTGAAACAAGCCGGGCTGGTCAATCCGGCCGATGGCATCAGCCCCTTCACCCGTGTGATCGTGGAAAAACCCATAGGGCGCGACCTGGAAAGCGCGCGCAAGATCAACGCCACGCTGAGCGAAAACCTCGACGAGTCGCAGATTTACCGCATCGATCACTATCTCGGTAAGGAAACCGTGCAGAACATCCTGGTGCTGCGTTTCGGCAACGCCATCTTCGAACCCCTGTGGAACGCGCGCTACATCGACCACGTGCAAATCACCGTCGCCGAGGAAGAAGGCGTGGGCACGCGGGCCGGCTATTACGACAAGGCCGGCGCGCTGCGCGACATGGTGCAGAACCACATCCTGCAATTGCTGACCCTGATCGCCATGGAACCGCCCTGGAGCATGGACGCCGACGTGATCCGCAATCATCGCCAGGACGTGCTGAACTGCCTGCGCCGCATCGACCGCGCCACGGTCGACCAGCATTTGGTGCGTGCGCAGTACGGCCCGGGCTTCGTACGCGGGGAGGACGTGCCGGGCTACCGTCGCGAGGAAAACATCTCGTCGGACTCGACCACCGAGACCTACGTCGCGCTCAAGGTTTTCGTCGACAACTGGCGCTGGTCCGGCGTGCCTTTCTATATCCGCACCGGCAAACGCATGCCCAAGCGCGCTAGCGAGATCGCCATCCATTTCAAACCGATTCCGCCCATCCTGTTCAATTCCAACCCCGACCAGACGCTGGAGCCGAACGTTCTTACCCTGAACATCCAGCCCAACGAAGGCCTGTCGATGCGCATCGCCACCAAGCTGCCGGGTTCCAAGGTACGCATCTACCCGGTGAAGATGGACTTCCGCTATGGCTCGACGTTCGGCGAACAATCGCCCGAGGCCTACGAGCGCCTGTTACTGGACGTGATGGCGGGCGATGCCACGCTGTTCATGCGCCGCGACGCCGTCGAGGCGTCGTGGATATGGGTGCAGGACATTTTCGACGCCTGGGCCGAAACGCGCACCCGCTGGCTGCCGGAATATCCGGCGGGAACCTGGGGGCCGTTGGACGCGGATCGCCTGATCGAAACCGACGGCCGTCGCTGGCGCCTGCTCTGAGGTGGCCGCCGTGAACCTGGACGAACTGCTTTCCAAAAAAATCGTCTCGCTGCCGCCCGTCCCCTCCCCCATAGACCGCGTCGATCGCGAGCTGGACGCCATGTGGGAGGCCCTGCGCCTAGGCTGGAATGATGCCGAGGCGGTCACCCGCGCCTGCATGTCCAACCTGCTGATTTATTGCGACAACCGTACCCAGGCCGAAAACGTGCGCGCGGACCTGCCCTATGTCCTGCAGGAACATCCCGCCCGCGTGCTGCTGATGTGGGAGGAACAGGAAAGCCTGCAGGACGACATTGCCGCCACGGTAAGCATCCACTTCTCCCGTCTCAACCAGGGCTTGCAGGTCTTGGGCGAAGAAGTAGGGGTCGCCTGCAGCGCCAACGCGGATCAGCGACTACCCTCGGTGGCGCGCGCGCTATTGATCGGCGATCTTCCCACCGCGCTCTGGTGGGCGTCCAGCCGACCGCCGGCGAGCGCCGGCAAACTCTTCGACGAGCTGGTCCGCGTCGCGGAACAACTCATATTCGACAGTCTCGGCTGGCTCAATCCGCCCAAGGGCATCCTGGCAATGTCGCAATGGATGCTGGCGGACCGCGGCCAACATGTGGTTTACAACCTGGCCTGGCGGCGCCTGAAACCCTGGCGTAAGCTGCTGCGCGAAACCCTGGACCCGGTCGTGCTGCCGGATGCTTACACGCATGCGACACGGCTGGAATTGCAGCATGGTCCCCACGCCCTGCCCATGACCTGGCTGCTGGTCGGCTGGCTGGTGGATCGTCTGGGATGGCGGCCGACGGAAGGCAAGCTGCTATCGAAATCCGCCGTCATGTGGCGCTTCAACGCGCCCCAGGGCACTGTCACCGTGCAGATCACGCGGCTGCCCGAGGGCGATCCGGTGCTGAACCGGCTCGATTGGCACTGGCAAGGTCAACGTCCGGGCCAGGCCACGTTCACGAGTTCCGGCGACCGCAAACTGGACGTACGTTTGCACGGGGAGGCAGAACCTTCCCGCGCGCTGCTGGCCCCCCGCAACGACCGGGCAACCCTGATCGCCGAACAGCTGGCCCATCGCGACCGCGACCGCCTCTACGAAAGCGCCCTGGCGATTTCCAATGCCATGGCAACCGCCGTACTGCGCTAGGCAAACACTCCCGCCGGAGATTGACTCCATGATGCAAACGGAATCAGCGAAACACTATTCGTAAGTACCACTCGAAGCAGGAGCCGATCGTTTGAACGCTCCTTTCAGGAAATAGCCCGCGCGATCGCGTAGGCCGCACCGGCCGCCAAACCGCCGGTGAACAAGGTCTGGAAAGCGCTGCGCCAGGGCCGGGTGCCGGTGTAGCGGCCTTTGACATAGCCGAATACCGCCAGCGCCAGCAGGGTGATGACGACGGAAACCTCGAGCGCGCCCTGCGCAGTCGGCAGGACGATATAAGGTCCCAGGGGTATCAGCCCACCCAGAATGTAGGACGTGGCGATCGTCAACGCGCTGATCAAGGCACGACGGGGATCGGGTTTTTCCAGGCCCAGCTCGAAGCGCATCATGAAGTCGACCCAAACTTCCGGCCGGCGGCGCAATGCCGTGATCACCGGCTTGATGTCGGCCGCCTTGACGCCGTAAGCCGTGAAGATTTCGACCACTTCGGCCACTTCGTCGCCGGGTTTGTGCTCGACCTCGAACTCCTCACGCTTGCGTTCGGCCTGATAATGCTCGGCGTCGCTCTTGGCGGCGAGGTAGCCTCCGAGCCCCATGGCGATCGAGCCGGCGGCGATTTCGGCCAGACCGGCGGTGACGATCAGCCCTGTCGTGTCGATCGCCCCGGTCAAACCGGCCGCCAGAGCGAAAGGCACGGTCAGGCCATCGGCCATGCCGATCACGATGTCGCGTACGCTTTCCGAACCCGTGAAGTGACGCTCTATATGGGAGGTCTGAGGCATGGGGCTTACTCAAGAGCCGCGCGAGTCGCCGCGGAACGCATGTGGCCGCGCCACGATCACCATCATCCGCCGAAGAACCCGCCAAGCACTCGTATCAGATAGGCATGATCCAGCACTCCGGCGCTTTCGCGCACACTGTGCATGGCCCACAAAGGATTGCCCACGTCGACCGCGTGCACTCCCAGCGCCGCCGCGACAGTGGGGCCTATGGTACTGCCGCAGCCGAGGTCGGTGCGGTGGGCGTATTGCTGGTAAGGCACGTCCATGGCCTCGCACAGGGTGATGAACAAGGCTTCGGAGGCGCTATCGGTGGCATAGCGCTGATTGGCGTTGGTCTTGATGACCGGCCCGCCGTTCACCTGCACGCGGTGCTGGGGTTCATAGGCTTGGGGGAAATTCGGATGGTAGCCATGCGCCATGTCCGCGCTGATGAAAAAGCTTCCCGCCAGCGCCTGCTTGTAGCCTTGCCAGTCCAATCCCGACAACTGGCTGATCCGACCCAGCACGTCGTCCAGGAAACTGCTCTCCGCGCCGCGCGTGCTCAAGCTGCCCACTTCCTCGTGATCAAACAGGCCGACGACCGCGGTTTGCCGGGGCAAAGGGTTTTCGATCAGGGCCGTGAACGCCGCGTGACAGGACGCCAGGTTGTCCAACTGGCTGTCGGCGATGAATTCCCTGTTCGCGCCCCAGAAACTGCCCGGCTGGGTGTCATAAACATTGAACTCCCAATTGACGATCTCGGCCGGTTCGACCGCCAGGGCGTCGGCCAGCAGGCCGGCGAAATGCTGGTGCGCATCGTCGCCCGCCTCGGCATGGCTCAACAGCAACGGCAACTCGTTCTGTTTGTGCAGTTTGAGCCCTTCCTCGTTGACCCCGCGGTTCATGTGGATCGCCAGATTGGGCAAGCGCACCAAGGGCTGCTCGAAGCGCAGCAAACGCGCTTCCAGCTGATTGCCGGCACGCAGGTTCACACATCCCGCCAGACTCAGGTCGCGGTCGGTGAAGCTGGCGAGTATGGGCCCGCCATACACCTCCACGCCCAACCGCAGCACGGAATCGGCCAGGTGCGCGCATTTGGGCTTGAGACGCAAACCGGGCGAGTCGGTATGCGCGCCGACGATGCGGAAACCGGTCTGGTCGGGCGTGTTTTCGGCCAGACTGAACGCGATCAAGGAGCCGCCGCCGCGCACCACGAAATAACGCCCGCCCGGACTGAGCGACCACCGCTCGGTCTCCTGCAACTGCTCGAAACCGGCGAACAGCAAACGCTGGCCTACCGTGTCGACGGCGTGCCAGGGGCTGGGACTGGCATCGATGAAATCAAGCAAATCTTGGGCGTAGAGGATGGCTTCGGGGGTGGTCTGCATAAAACGGCATTAGGTCAAAGAAATTCAAGGCCGGCGAGCGCAAGTATCGCCTTCCACCACGGCGGCGACAGGCTAGGCCCGTCCCGCCTTGAGTACGGCAAGTTTACAGGCGCTCGACCACGCTGCCCGTCATGGGTGCATGGAGACAACGCCAGGCGGCGGGCAGGGTTGCAGCTACTGGTATGGTCATATTCGTGTTTCTGGTTGCTGATTCTTCGGTGAAAAACTGACGTGCCCCGATCTATGGACAGACGACCGCGTTGCTCGATGCAAAGTTCTTAGGGGCGTATGCCGATGGGCACATAATTGTTGGAGCGTTCGCCGGTATAGATCTGCCGAGGCCGCGCGATCTTCATGCCCGGGTCCTCGACCATTTCCTTCCAGTGCGCGATCCAGCCGGGCAAGCGTCCCAACGCGAACATCACCGTGAACATGTTGGTGGGGATCTTCAGGGCCCGGTAGATGATGCCGGAATAGAAATCCACGTTGGGATAGAGCTTGCGCTCGATAAAGTAGGGATCAGTCAACGCAGCTTCTTCCAAGCCCTTGGCGATTTCCAGGATGGGATCGTGTATCCCCAGATGCTCCAAAACCTTGTCGCAGTATTTCTTGATGATGGCGGCCCGCGGGTCGTAGTTCTTGTAGACACGATGCCCGAACCCCATGAGCAGGAAAGGATCGCTCTTGTCCTTGGCCTTTTCGATGTACTTCTTGTAATTGCCACCCCCATCGGCATGGATGGTTTGCAACATCTCGATCACCGCCTGATTGGCGCCGCCATGCAGCGGCCCCCAGAGCGCACAGATGCCGGCGGATAGCGAGGCGAACAGATTGGCCTTGGACGAACCGACCATGCGCACCGTCGAGGTGGAACAGTTCTGTTCGTGATCGGCATGCAGGATGAACAACACGTCCAATGCCTTGCGGATGGTTTCGTCCGGCACGTATTCCCGCATCGGCGTGGTGAACATCATGTGCATGAAGTTGGACAGATAATCCAGTTCCGGTCGGGTATAGACGAAGGCCTCGCCCACGGAACGCTTATACGCGAAGGCCGCGAGCACCCTCACCTTGGACAACAGACGGGTGATGGCCTGATCGCGTTGCGACTGGGTCTGCTCGGGTTCCAGCAATTGCGGGTGATAGACCGACAGCGAACACACCATGGCCGAGAGTATGGCCATGGGATGGGCATGGCCGGGATAGGACGTGAAGAAGCTCTTCATGTCCTCGTGTATCAAGGAATGGTGGTGCACCCGCTCCTTGAAGCGGGCATATTCGGCCTCGGTGGGCAAATGACCGTAGATCAGGAGATACGACACTTCCATGAAGGTGGAATGCTCGCACAACTCCCCGATGTCGATGCCGCGATAGCGCAATATTCCGGCGTCGCCGTCGATGTAAGTGATGCCCGACAGGCAGGATCCCGTATTGCCGTAGCTCGGGTCCAGGGTGATGTACCCGGTCTGCGCGCGCAAGCGGCTGATGTCCAGGCCTTTCTCGCCTTCGCTGCCTTCGACGACGGGAATGTCGTAGGTTTGGTCTTGCAAAATGAGTTTCGCTGTCGTGCTCATGGGACTACTCGTTCGGATTGAGGTGTCGATCGATCAGGCCGCCGCGCCCGTCGGCCGGAACCGGGCTAATGCCGCGATTATAACCCAGGCCAACTCTGGTTCCGGCGGCGTCTGCCAGTACGGACATAAACACTGCGTTGCGCGCGCTGCCGCTCCCGCATTCGCTCGGCCGGCCCATCGCTGGCTCGCCCTTGCCGCCGGCGATCTCATATCCTCTATACTGCGCCGTGTTTAATTTTTCATGAGGATTACGGATGAGCGGCATTTGCGGTTGGATCGGTTTCGACGCTGAAGCGCCAGTGAAATCTGCAACCTTGTCCCGTATGGTGGGCACGCTGCGCATAGCCCCCGAAGGGACAGCGGTGACGGTCCAGCACAACGGGGTCGCCGGGGCGGCGCTCGGGTGTAAAGCAGACGATCATGGCACCGCCGAATGGAACGGCTTGCGGGCCATCTTTCAGGGCCATCTACGCTGGCGCGAGCAGGACGATCAGGATCTTGCCCGGAAACTCGGCGACGCGAGAGCCCTACTCGAATCCTACAGCCGGCTCGGCCCCGCGTTTTTGCAGCGCCTGCAGGGGCCGTTCGCCCTGGCCATCCTGGATGACTCGCGCGACCGCGCCTTGCTGGCGGTGGACCGCCTCGGCATTCGACCACTTTTTTACAGCCAGCGGCGAGGCACGCTCGTCTTCGCCTCCAACGCGCGCGCCATCAACCGGCATCCCGCCGCCGACGCTAGCCTGTCACCGCAAGCCCTGTTCGACTACCTGTATTTTCACATGGTGCCCGGCCCGCGCTCTATTTATGCGGCCCAGCAAAAACTATTGCCTGGGCAATACCTGCTGTTCGAAAACGGCGAAGTGCGGACGGATTTCTATTGGCAGCCGCGCTTCGAGGAAAACACGTCACTATCGACCGGCCAACTCCGGGAGAATTTTCTACATTCGCTCGAAAACGCCGTACTCCGTGCCTCGGCCGGCGGCGAGATCGGCGCATTCCTGAGCGGCGGAACCGACAGTTCCACGGTGGCCGGACTGCTGCGGAAAGTCAGCGGGCGCGCCGTCGACACCTACTCCATCGGTTTCGAGGCCGAAGGCTTCGACGAAACGGAATATGCCCGCATCGCCGCGCGTCACTTCGATACGCAGGCACACGAATATTACCTGACGCCCCAGGATGTGGTGGACGCGATCTCAAAAATCGCCGCCGCATACGACGAACCGTTCGGCAATGCGTCGGCCGTCCCCGCCTATTACTGCGCCAAGCTGGCCCGAGCCGACGGGCTGGACACCTTGCTCGCCGGAGACGGCGGCGACGAACTGTTCGCCGGCAACGCGCGGTATGCGAAGCAGAAAATTTTCGAAAGCTACCAGGTGTTGCCCTCGGTACTGCGCGGCTCGATACTCGAGCCGCTCGTGTTCAACCACCGCCTGGATGCCTTTCCGCTGGTGGGCAAGGCCCGCAGCTATATCGAGCAGGCCAATACTCCCTTACCCGACAGGCTGGAAGCCTACAACTTCCTCAACCGTTTTCCGCTGGAAGAACTATTCACGGTCGATTTCCTAAATCAGGTCGAGCGTGATGATCCCTTGAATCAATTGCGAGCGACCTACCGGCGGGCCGATGCGGACAGCAGCCTCAATCGCATGCTGTTTCTGGACTGGAAGTTCACCCTGGCGGACAACGACCTCAGGAAAGTCAATCGCATGTGCGAACTGGCCGGGGTGGAAGCGAGGTATCCATTGCTGGACGAAGAACTGGTCGATTTCAGCACGCAACTTCCATCGTCCCTCAAACTGCGAGGCCAGCATCTAAGGTATTTTTTCAAAGACGCCCTGAAAGACTTTCTGCCGCCGGAAATACTGCAGAAATCCAAACACGGCTTCGGCTTGCCTTTCGGACTATGGCTGGGAAGCTACGGCCCCCTTGAAGAGTTGGCGCACGACAGCCTGCAGGGCCTAGGCAAGCGCGGCCACGTGCAGCCGGCATTTCTCGACAAATTGCTAATCCTGCATCGGGAGCACCCAAATTATTATGGCGTCATGATCTGGGTGCTGATGATGCTGGAACAATGGCTGCGAACCGAGGAGAACTTCAGGTCTGCCGCGGAATGACCGGGCGTACGAAGGAGACCGGCCGGGTCTGGATCACTTCCGTTTCAGTTGCCATGGCCGGCTCCGCCAACTGTTTGTCCGCCAGCGTTCTCAAAACAACCAGGATGGCAACCAGGTTGTACATCAAGTCGAAATAAGCCAAGCCTAGAAAAGTGCCGGATGCGGCGTAACCCACCAGACTCACCTGTATCATCGCCGCCATGTCGGACATCCAGCGCATGGAATCCTGCTTCTTGGCGTCGCGAATGATGGAACTACCCATATGCCACGCGGCCAAACCAAACGACAAGAACAGGCCCAACCCTATGAAGCCATGCTCACCCAGCACTTCGAAATAAATGCTGTGGGCGTCATGGACGTCCCAAGGGATCGGGGCATAGGTCGCAAAAAAAACTCTGTCTAGAAAACACTCGAACCCGCCGCCGAACGGACGTACCTTGGCCGAATTGAAGGCCATCCACCAGGCATTGATACGGCCCAGCGCAGATTCGTCTTTCTGATACGTGTTAATGGTGGACATGCGCTCATGCCACGAATCCGGCATAAAGCTCACGATGGCGGGGATGGCTATAAGTAACAAGAGAATGAGCAGTACCTTGTTGCGGCTTTTCACCGCCAAAAAAAGCGACATGGCCCCCATACCCAAGAACGCTCCCCGCGACTGGGTGCCAATGATGGAAAACATGCTCAGGACCATTGCGGCCGTCATACCATGCCTGATCCAGAGTCTACGCGCCGTCAACTGGATATAGCGAAGCAAGGGAATCGTCATAATCAACGCAAGACCAATTTCGTTATTTCCGGCAATAAAAGAACCACCCGGCCCCCATACGCGGTAACCGCCGCCGGTCAAAACGGTAAAAATCCCCCCCTTCACGCCATAAAATCCCAAGGACAACGCAATAACCCATAGCATGGTCTCCAGACGCCATCGGGTATTCATCACCATCATGGTAACCACCGTCATCAACTGGATTTTCCATACCTTATTCCACTGAGCCCAGGCCGATCCGGTATTAACCGCAAAAACCGTCGTCACAAACATCCAGACCACGAATATCACAAGAATTACAGTGACTGGCGACCATGGAATCTTCTTGGGTTCCTTCCAGATCAGCAATCCCCCTAGAATAGCCAAGGCGACCAACATGGCAAATGGGAAATCATGGGCGAACCCCCAAGACAGCTTGTGTGGATTCATATAAGAAAGCCAACACCACAGCAGGATGCCGATGTCGGGCCTAAATACGATTCTAGGCAGCAGCCCGAAGACAATAACGGAAACGAATATATCTCGCATGACCCTTTTACTCTTGCTCGCCCATCCAAATAGGTTGTCGACGGAATAGATTTGCAGACAAAAAACCGGAACGCCCACATGAACCGTTAAATTCGGCTAACATTCCTCGCAAAAAATACACAAGCAAACCCGCACGATACCAAGCATAACATGCCACGCAATAAGGATTGCCGTTATTATCGATAGATTTTATGTCAGTTTCAGCACAAGCTTCTTGTAAAACGGCTTTTGCTGCTCAACAATCAGCGAAAGCACACCGACCCAAAACATCGTGATAATCATAACAACCTGCCAGGACTTAAAGTAGCAGAAAACAAACACGAGCAAAGGGTAATGAAATAGATACAAAGAAAACGTAAACGACGCGAAAATCCTTATTGGCTTTTCAAAAAAAACAAACAATACGCCAACACTTTCCCGCATCATAAACAAGCCGGCAAAGAGCGCCATAAACAACAAAGATAAAACATAATCGGCCACAAACCTTTTGCTCCAGCCTAAAATCTCATTGGATGCGTCGACCCCGCCCCAAAAACCGGAAGATTCAATGAATATATAATCGTCTATATTTTTATATCTAATTACGGCATACAGCGCCAGCGACGCCATGGTAACAATCAACCCCAATACAAAGCTCTTAACCAATCGGCCGTGCCACCTGAAACACCATACGCCCAACAACCATATAGGCATCAACAAGGCAATTTTAACCCCAGCCACGGCCGCGACCAATAATAGCGCCAAGGCTCGTTTCAATCCGCTGAGATAAAAAACAACCCCGTAGGCAACGTAATACCAAACCTCATAGCTGACGGACCAATAGGGGCCATTGGTAGGAACCGACACTGTCGAAAGGAACGAATTGTTCAAAAAAAATGCGCTTACACCCAATACCCGCCACCAGTCATGGATCACATACTGATCGTAATAATCAGGATTAAATTCATGACCGATCCATATAAGCGCAAACACCAGCAGCAACGAAGCAACTGAAACCGGCAGTATTCGTGCAACCCTGGCAGCGACATACTCTCTTAATGTTACCTCTTTATTGGTCGTAACATATGCGATAACAAAACCGGATAACATGAAGAAAAAAATGACTGCATCATGTCCAAAGGAGGCAAGAAAGGACAAACTCTTAACGTCAAGCACTTGCTCAACATGGCTGATAAACACCAAAACCGCGGCCAAAAATCTAGCCAAATCCAGAAATATGGAAATACTTCTTTCCATCCGAGCCTCGCGAGCATTTTTTGTAGTCAATAGAAACATCCCATCGGGGCCATTGGACGGGCCTATGGGCTGCCATGTTCGCTTACTTAGCATCCATAAGGCTTTTGCAAAGTGAAAAACATAGGTCAGCCGAGGAGCGGCTAGACCGGCATGCTTTCATGTCCCCCGGAAAGCCCAGGGCGGAGCGTAACACCGAAGGCTGGTGCGATAGCGCCGTCCGTAAGTGATCTGCAAGACAATCCCGAAAGACCGGCAAGTCATCTCGGCGCGACGTTAGGCGATGGAGGGACGGCCGGGCGGGGCGCCGTAGGCAATCACTGTCCCGCAAAATGCGGCCGAGCGGCGTCGTGAACGCCGTTAGGCATGGCACTTTCGTGGGACACGCTTGCTTCATCGACCGCCGCGTTCCGTCATAAGACGGTACTCCGCACACAACTCGTCGACCCTTTTTTCCCAGCCATTGGCCTTGGCATGGCCAACAATTGCGTTTCGATCCCAGTCCATGGCCAACGCCTCCACCATCGCCTGCGATAGCGCGTGTTCGTCTCCATAAGGCACCACCGTACCCAGACGCCCATCGCAGACAACCTCCCTATTTCCGCCGACATCCGTGGTCACCACCGGCAAGCCGCAGGCCATCGCTTCGAGAAAAACATTGGCCCAGCCTTCGTTTGCGGTCGCCAGCACAAACACATCGGATGCGGACAAAGGTAGCCGCAATTGATCCGAGGGCAATGCCCCCAAAAAGCGGACATGGTCCTGCAATCCCAACTCAACAACCTGCGCCCGTAGGACAGCGCTCATATCGCCCTCCGGCGAGCCGCCTCCGACCACCAGATAAATCAGTTCCGGGTACCGTTGGACCAGTTGGGGCAGGATCGCAATCACCCGGTGGAAGCCTTTGCGCGGCACCAGACCGCCAACCGAGATCAGCACCTTGGCATTTTCCGGAATATTCAGTTCTCGGCGGGCCTCTTGCCTGCCCACGGGAAAAAACTTCTCGCAATCGACACCATTGCCCACCACTTTTATTTTTTCGGCGGGTATACCGAGCGTCACGGCATGACGTTTGAGGGAGTCTGATACGGAAAATAATCGTGGTGCGGAATGCATGGCCTGAATCATACGCTCGCGACGCCCCGGAAAACGGGCCAGAGGAATCTCCGTGCCACGCACGGTGATGGTGACGGGAACAGAAAACCAGCGGCCCAGCAAAGTGGCGGCATAGCCGTCCGGATAGGCGAAATGGGCGTCGATCACCTGAAAATCGAAGCGGCGCTTAAGCCGTCGCAGCGTCAGATAACTGGACGCAGCCAAAAAGAAACCGTCCCACGACTTGAACAAGCCCGGTACGGAGAAAAAACGGGGGTGGAAGACCTCTATGCCGTTCTGGACTTCAAATCTCGGAACATTCGGTCGGAAGCCGGGCCGCCAGATGCGGAGCGCACCCTGAAAGGGAAACCACGGCACCGGGGAAACCACCGCCAGGGGATAGCGCTCAGCCACCCGGAACATGCGTTCACGGATGAACACCCCGGCATTCGGTTGCGAGGCATTCGGAAACAAGCTTGAAAAAACCAGCAGGCGCGGCAAATTGTCGTCCTTCATTGCACACTCGGCGAGCCAAACAAACCGCGGAGAATACCCGATGCGCGGGACTTGAAAAACACAATGCCGACAACGCCGCGCTGACGTCGGGCCAAGCCGCCCTATTCATAATCGCGCCTCGTCACGAAATCATGACGCTCAGGCCGCACTCGCGGCAATGGCAGTGACATCTAGCGTACACCAGCCGGGCTTCTCGCTCGGCATCCTGAGTAAGCCGCTACCTCTACTCGCCGAGCGACTTGTAGCATCAGCAAACGCGGCCGACTCGCCGGAGCGCGTAGCGGTCGCCGGCGATATTAATCCCATCCTCATCGAATCTTAATCTTCTCCCCAAGCCTCCCCTCATTTTCGGCTCTTAAGCTAGTGCCCAACGATCCCCCCACCCTTTTCGGGGGGCGACCGCACACTCGATTAATGAGGGTAAAAAGATGCCGATCGGCTTCGGACACTTATTCAGACAAGGCCTGTTCAGGCGCTATGGTCACACGACCATCGTGCTGCTGCGCCTGCTCGACGTCGCCTTGCTCTTCGCCGGCGGCTGGGCGGCTTATTTCCTCTGGCTGGAACACTGGAACATCGACGAGGACTACCGCGTGGCCCTGGCCGTGGGCCTGCTGGCGGCCATCATCCTGTTCGAGATCACCGGCGTCTACCGGCCCTGGCGCGGCAGTCTGCGCGGCGATATCGGCCGCCTGCTGCGCGCCTGGACGTTCGCCCTGCTCGCCGTCGTCGGCGTGGTGGCGATCGTCCGCTCGCAGATCTGGTTCGGTTCCAGCTACCGCTGGATCGCCACCTGGGGCGTGCTGGGACTGACCGCGATGGCGGGCGCCCGTTTGATCCTCGCCGCCGTCCTGCGCCGGGCGCGGGCGCTGGGCTGGTTCCAGGGCCGCATCCTCATGGTCGGGCTCAATCCCATGGCCATCGCTTCGGTAAAGCAACTCGACGACAGCCCCTGGGCCGGCCTGCAGGTCATCGGTTATCTGGACGACCGCGCAGAACCGCGCTTCACGGCCGAAGGCGCTAGCCTGCCCAGGTTGGGCAGCCTGAACGAGGTCGCCGAGATCGTGGCGCGCGAATCGGTCGACGAAGTCTGGGTGGCCTTTCCCTTCCGCGGCGAGGCGCGCGCCGAACAGGTGCTGCACGCCTTGCGCCATCTGCCGGTGAGCATACGCCTGGTGATCGACTGCTTCGCCTTCCGCATGAGCAAGTTCCTCAACCTCAACGAAGTGGCCGGCATCCCCACCCTGGACATCTCGGTTTCGCCTCTGCACGGCATCAACCGCTACATCAAGGAATTCGAGGACCGCAGCCTGGCCCTGCTGGCCTTGTTGCTGGCCAGCCCGCTGATGGGGCTGATCGCCCTGGGCGTGAAGCTGAGTTCGCCGGGCCCCGTGTTCTACCGCCAGGTGCGCGTGGGCTGGAACAACCGCCCCTTCACCATGCTCAAGTTCCGCTCCATGCCGGTGAACACCGAAGCCCAATCCGGCCCGGTGTGGGCCAAGCCGGGCGAGAACCGCGCCACGCCTTTCGGTTCCTTCCTACGCAAGTCCAGCCTGGACGAACTGCCCCAGCTCATCAACGTGCTGCGCGGCGACATGTCCCTGGTCGGACCGCGCCCGGAGCGCCCGGATTTCGTCGAAGTGTTCAAGGACCAGGTCCCGCAGTACATGAAAAAGCATCTGGTGAAGGCCGGCATCACCGGCTGGGCCCAGGTGAACGGCTGGCGCGGCGACACCGACCTAAACCGCCGCATCGAACACGACCTTTACTACATCCAGAACTGGTCTCTGTGGTTCGACCTGGAGATCGCCCTGCGCACCGTGGTCCACGGTTTCGTCAACAAGAACGCCTACTGAGGAAACAAGATCATGAACGACTCCATCCGCAAACTGGTGCTGGTCTTGCTGCTGCTGACGCTGGCCGGCTGCGCCCTGTCCCCCGGCATGAAGCGCAGCGACGAAAACCTGTCCGACCTGGAACTTCCGCTCATGAAGGACGGCAAGCTGACGACCGGCAAAGTCAAGGTGACGCCGGTCACCGCGCAACTGATCGTCGAGCGCGAGAGCGCGACCAAGCAGGCGATCCAGATACCCAAGCCGGAATCCGCGTCCGACAGCTACCGCATCGGGCCGCGCGACCGCTTGTTGATCACCGTCTGGGAGCACCCCGAACTCAACGATCCGGGCGCCGAAAAAATCCAGCCCGAACAGGCCGGCAAGGTGGTGCAGGACGACGGCACGGTCTACTACCCCTACATCGGCAACATCCCGGTGGGCGGGAAAACGGTGCCCGAGGCGCGCGAGCTGCTGACATCCGAGCTTTCCAAGTATTTCAAGAAGGTGAAGCTGGACGTACGCGTCATCGCCTATCTCGCCCACCGGGTCTACGTGGTCGGTGAGGTCAAGAACCCCGGCATCCAGTCCATGGTGGACACCCCCCTGACGGTGGGAGAAGCCATCAGCCGCGCCGGCGGCTCCACGCTGGAAGCCGATCTGAGCCACGTGACCCTGTCGCGCGAGGGCAAGACCTATCCGTTGGACCTGCTGGCCCTGTACGAGCAGGGCCACGGCGGGGAAGACGTCTATCTCAAGGACGGCGACGTGCTCAACCTGCCGGACCGCCGCCAGAACCGGGTCTTCATGATGGGCGAAGTGCAGAAGCAACAGGCCCTGCAGATCAACAAGGGCCGCATGACCCTGGCCGAAGCGCTGTCCGATGCCAGCGGCGTCAACTTCGACACGTCCAACCCGGAAGACATCTACGTGATCCGCGCCGCCCAGGCCACCCCGGAGATCTTCCATCTGAACAGCGATTCGCCCGACGCCATGGTCCTGGCCGACCGCTTCGCCCTGCAGCCGCATGACGTGGTCTATGTCGGCACCGCCGGCGTCACCCGCTGGTCGCGCGCCATGAACCAGTTGATCCCTTCCACCCTGGGGCAATTCATGACCCGCGGCGCGTTTTACGGCATGTGAATCTCCCGCTCCCTCTAGGAGAGGGCAGGGGTGAGCATGTAGGGCGGATGCCCGGCCGGGCGATCCGCCTATCGTGGGGCGGAACCCGAAAGAGCCGGTTCCGCCCTACGCCTTGAACCGAATGACGAACACATCTCTCTCCCTGGGAGAGGGCTAGAGCGCGGACCGGTGTTGTGGCTCCCACTCCACATCGCGCATCGGCCCGTGCACTGGTCCCTGTCCCAGGGAGAGAGAAAACCGAGTAAAGATATGAACAGCCCGAAAGCCATCAGTCTCGAACCCCGCAACAGCGGTTTATTGATCGAACACGACGTCATCCCGGCCCAGGTGGTCAGGGACGAACCCGGCGTCAGCATCCGGGATTACCTGGATCTGCTGTGGGAAGGCCGCAGGACGCTGGGCCTGGCCGCGGGCACATTCGCCGGCACCGCCCTGCTCTATTTGCTGCTGGCCCCGCCGACCTACAAGGCCGACGCCCTGCTGCGCATCGACAAGAACAAGGCCTTGCTCACCGCGCCGCTACGCAGCGAAAACAACAAAGCGCCCGCCGAAGCCGAAAACCCCCGGGCGGCACGCGAGGCGGAAATCCTGCGTTCCCGCTCGGTGCTGGGCAAGGTGGTGCAAAGCCTCAATCTGTCGGTGGAAGCCGAGCCGGTCCATTTCCCGCTGCTGGGCGAACTGCTCGCCCGTCGTCACGACGCCCGCGACGGCGTGGCCGGTGCGTGGTGGGGCTTCGGCCGCTGGGCCTGGGGCGGTGAGAAGCTCAAGATCGGCGAATTCGTCGTACCGGACCGTTACTACGGCAAGGAATTCACCCTGACGGTGCTCGAAGGCCAACGCTACGAATTGAGCGATCCAGACGGCGAGACCTTGCTGGAAGGCCAGTTGGGCCAGGCGGGCAAGGCCGAGCTCAAGAACCAGGAGCCGCTGTCCATCCGCATCGACGAACTCAAGGCCCGTCCCGGCGAGCGTTTCGTCCTGAGCCGGCAGTCCCAGCTCACCACCATCGACAACCTCAAGAAAGCCTTCAGCGTGAAGGAAGCCTCCAAGGATACCGACATCCTCAATGTCGAGTTGAAAGGCCGCGATCCCCAGCAACTGGCCCAGTCGGTCAACGACATTGCCAACACCTACGTGCAGGCCACGGTGAACTGGGAATCGGCCGAAGCCGGCCAGAAGCTGGCATTCCTGGAAAACCAGCTGCCGGTGATCAAGGATCGCCTGGAAAAATCCGAAGCGGCCCTGAGCGCATTCCGCGAGAAGCACGGCGCGGTGGACATCTCCACCGAGGCCGAAGTGCTGCTCAAGCAATCCGCCGAGATGGAAACCATAGGCATACAGCTCAAGCAGAAATTCGAGGCGCAGAACCAATACCTGGAAGGCGCCCATCCTGAAATGATCGCCACCAAGGCACAGATCGCCCGTGTGGAAAAGAAGCTGGCCGACATCAACCGCCGCATCAAAGACTTGCCGCACACCCAGCAGAACATGGTGAGCCTGTCACGCGACGTGCAGGTCAACACCGAGCTCTACACCCAGCTGCTCAACAGCGCGCAGGAACAGAAAGTGGCGGCGGCCGGCTCCATCGGCAATTCACGCATCGTCGACTATGCGGTGGTGCCCGAGAAGCCCAGCTGGCCCAAACCCTTCATCGTCCTGCCCCTAGCCGTACTCCTGGGACTGACCACCGGTGCCGCGTCCCTGTTCATGCGTAACTCCCTGCGCCGGCACGAAAACTACCCAGCCCTGCTGGAGTACAAGGTGGGCTTGCCGCTGTTCGCCGCCATCCCGCACAGCAAGACCCAGCGCCGCCTGGCCCGGTCGGAAGGCGGCCCGGACAGCCGGACCGCGGTACTGGCGACGCGCGACGGCGACGACATCTCGGTGGAGTCGCTGCGCAGCCTGCGCACCACGCTGGAGACCACGCTGGCCAGCCACGAGAGCAAGGTCATCATGATCAGCAGCCCGGCACCGGGCATGGGCAAGTCCTTCGTGACGTCCAACCTCGCCAGCCTGCTGGCCAGCATCAAGAAGCGCGTGCTGGTGATCGACGCCGATCTGCGCAACGGCCGACTGAACGAGGCTTACGGCACCGAACGCGGTCCCGGCCTGAGCGAGCTGATGGCCGGCGAGGCGGCCTTGGGCGACGTGATCGTCACCCTGCCCCATGCCGGCGTGGACTTCATTCCGCGCGGACGCAACATCACCAGCCCGGCCGAGCAACTGGCCCTGGGCGACCTGGAGCACTGGCTGGACGAGATGAAGGCGTTCTACAACCACATTCTGATCGACTCCCCGCCCATCCTGGGCGCGACCGACGCGGCCATCATCGGCAAACAGGCCGACGCCACCTTCCTGGTGGTCAAGGAAGGCCGCTACACCGCCCAGGAACTGGAAGTCAGCCACCGCCGCTTCCGCCAGGCCGGCATCAAGGTGCAGGGTTTCATCATGAACGACATGAAGGAAGGATCTTCCTCTTACCCGTATTACGGGTATGCGTATCCGAAGACGACTTGAATGATGACTTGTGGGAGCGGGCTTCAACCCGCGATTGACGGGAAAACTCGGGTGTCGCTGACGCGACGGTTTTTGGATCGGGTTCCCGCACCCGAGGGCGGAATACTTTCTTTTGCGTGGCCAAAAGAAAGTATTCAAAGAAAAGGCCGCCCGGTTGCCGCGAGAGCCCCTGCGCTGCTCCCTTTCGCCGGGGGGCGATCGAAGGGGCCTCCCAGCCCCTCGATCGCCGAGCCGCATCCCTGCTGCTCCCCTTCGGGCGGCCTTATTCAATCCGCCCGAAGGGCTCAGCCGGCGAAAGCTCCGCTGCTCGGCGCGGCAAACGGGACCAGGAAAGCTGGCTGGCTCTAGGTCTTTGACTTTGCCCCCCGTTCAGCCGCGCTGAGCATCGCAGCTTGTTCGGCGGATAAACCCGCAGGGGCACGCGAGGGATCGCGTGCGTCGCCCGAGGTACACGGATGTGCCTTCGGGCGACCCCGCCGAACAAGCGAGAAGCGCAAGGGGCGAGCCGACAGGCGAGCGGGCAAACCCTGGATGGTTTGCCCTGGGCTTGCAAGCGAAGCAGGACTGCGTAGCGCGGCAAGTCGCGGCTGCCGGGTGCCTTTTCTTTTGGTTACTTTTCTTTGGGCAAGCAAAGAAAAGTAACTCGCCTTCGGGGGCGAAACCCCGATTCAAAAACCGTCGCGTCAGCGACACAAACTAACGACAAACGGCCAAACCGACCAACAACCTAGAACAACCCAAAAATGCGCGTCCACCTAGAATCCCAAACCCCCTACCTCCTGTTCGCCCTGGTCAGCGTGTCCGCCCTGGCTTCGCTGCCGCAGGTGGAGTCCGCCTGGAACGGGGTCAAGGAGGTCTACGGCGAGCAGGATTTCGGGCTGCGCATCCTGCGCGAGCTGACGCTGGTACTGGTGCTGGGCTGGGCGGCGCTCGATCCGCGCTTCTGGCGCATGCTGGCGACCTCCAAGGTTTCGGCCTTCCTGCTGGTACTGGCGGCTTACTGTCTGGCGGAAACCGGCTACGCGATCTATCTGGGTCTGCCTTCGGTGGTCCCCTTGGCGGGCCTGCGGGTATTCGAATACCTGCCGATCGCGCTGCTCGGCTATCTGATCGCCCAGTTGAACGCCGGCGTAAAAGTCCTCGCGACCTTCGTGAAACTGCTGCGGCTTTACGTGCTCTTGCAGGCTTGCCTGGCCGTCACCCAGGCCTTGTGGGCACCGGCCTTGTTCGGCGTGTCCCTGCTGGGCGGCGGGCGGCCTTTCGGCACTTTCGTCAGCCCCAACCTGTTCGGCGCGGCCATGTCCACCTGCACCCTGTTCTTCGCCCTGGCGCGTTTGCCGGGCCACGGCAAGTGGATGGCGCTGAGCCTGTTCCTGGCCCTGCTGAGCGGTTCTCGCACGGCTTTCATGACCGGGATGCTAGTGGTGTTCTTCCAGATCTACCAAAACACCCGCGCGCGCGACCGGTGGGCGCTCTGGCTACCCGCGCCGCTGTTGGCGGCTGGCGCATTGATCCTGGCCTCCAGCCCGCTATTGAGCGGACGCGAAGACGCCGACCTGAGCAAGGAAGGCCGCCTGACGCTATGGCAAAACTTGCTCTCCAGCCAGATCAACGACACGGCCGACCTGTTGTTCGGCTGGGGTCTGGGGCTGGGTTCGAACACCGTCAACGTGGTGTTCGGCGAAGGCCATTTCCCCGGTCAGTTCGACTCGGACAGCCTCTACCTCTATCTGCTCAACGGCTACGGGCTGCTGGGGCTGCTGGCCTACCTGGCATTCGTCGGGTTCTCGGTCAAACTGTCCGGCTTTCGTCAGCGCGGACTGGCGATGACCTTCATCTTCGTCGCCGGCCTGCCCTTCAATCTGTGGGAATACTTCCCGCAGAACGCCATGTTGATGTTCCTCTGGGGCCTGGTGCTGGGCACGGATCGTACCTCCGTAGGATGGGCAGAGCGCAGCGTGCCCATCGGGGCTCCGAATGATGGGCACGCCTACGGCTTCGCCCATCCCGCCGAGGACGAACGATGAGCGCGGCGGAAGCGTTAGTCTCCACGGGCGAGCGGCGCCGCGGTCTGGTGGACGGCGCCTGGGCCCTGCTGGGCCAGGTCGGTTCGGGCCTGCTGCTGCTCGCCGGCACCCGGTTGACGACCGAGCTGGTCCCGCCCGAGGTGTACGGTCAGGTTGCCTTATTCAACGGACTGGTCGGGCTGGGCGTGACCCTGCTGGCCTATCCCCTGGTTTCGGCCGCCATGCGCCTGCTGCCCGAATATCAATACCTGGGCGGCAAAAACGCATTCATCGGCGGTCTGCACCGCTTGATGGGCATCGCGATGTTGCTGGCCTGTCTGCTCTATGCCTCCGGTGCCGGCCTCTATCTCTGGCAGTACCGCGACGATGCCCTGCCCTGGCTGGCGGCCGGTGCGTTGCTCGTCGTGACCATGCAGCGCGAACTGGGCATACACCTGTTGATAGGCGAGCGTCGCCAGCGCGAGGCGAGCCTGTGGCAGACCGCCGACAGCCTGCTGCGGCCGACGCTCGCGATCCTTCTGGTCTGGTCGCTGGGCGCCCAAGCCCATCTGGTGCTCGCCGGCTACGCCCTCGCCGGCCTGCTGGGCTATGCCTGGAGCGGACGAAACCGGACGGCGAACGCGTATTCCCCGGAGACCGACGGGGCGGTTCGCCGCGACATCCTGCGCTACGCCCTGCCGCTGCTGCCGATGGAGCTGATGTCCTGGTTCAATGCGCTGGGCGACCGCTACGTCGTCGGTTATTACCTCGGCCCGCAGGACGTGGGCCTTTACGCGGCGGTCTACACCCTGACCAACGAAGCCTTCCACCGCGCCGCCATCGTACTGCTGCGCAGCTACCAGCCGGTTTATTTCGCCGATCACAGCCACCGCCGCACCAAGCAGGCCACGAAGACCTGGTGGCTCTGGATTTTGTCCGTTGTGGTCATGGGAGCCGCGGGGGTCACCGCCCTGTTCTGGCTCAAGGACTGGGTGGTGGGGCTACTCCTCGCCCCGGCCTACCGCGCCGGCGCCGAACTGATGCCCGTCATCGGCCTGGGCTGCGCCTTGCAGGCACTGGCTACGGTCATGGCGCAGCCTCTATACGCCCGCAAGGCCACCCGCCGGCTGATTCCCGGCCGCCTGGCCGGCACCCTCACCGCCGTCATCGCCCTGCCCTGGCTGGTGTCCTCGGAAGGATTGATGGGTGCGGCCACGGCGGCGCCGGTTTATTTCGGCGTGGAAGCCTTGGCGATGGGTTTGATGGCCAGGCCTTGGAGGGGTTCGTGTCGCTAACGCCAGCTCTATTTGTATCGGGTTTCCCGCACCCGAAGGCGGAATACTTTCTTTTGCGTGGCCAAAAGAAAGTATTCAAAGAAAAGGCCACCCGATTGACGCTTGTTTCCTGCGCTGCTCCCTTTCGCCGGGGGTCGATCGAAGGGGCATCCGAGCCCCTCGATCGCCGCGCTTCATCCCTGAAGCGCCCCTGCGGGCAATTTCCGGCGAAAGCTCCGCTGCTCGGCGCGGCAAACGGGACCAGGAAAACTGGCTGGCTCCAGGTTTTTGACTTCCATTCCCGTTCAGCCGCGCTGAGCATCGCAGCTTGTTCGGCGGACCAGCCCGCAGGGGCAGGCGAGGGATCGCGTGCGGCGCCCGAGGTACATGGAGGTACCTTCGGGCGACCCCGTCGAACAAGCGAGAAGCGCAAGGGCTTACGCGGCTGCCGGGTGGCCTTTCTTTTGGTTACTTTTCTTTGGCCACGCAAAGAAAAGTAACTCGCCCTCGGGGGCGAGACCCCGATTTAAACAACCGTCGCGTCAGCGGCACAAAAAAAGCCCATGGCCAACATCAAATTCCAAGAACACCGTCTATGAAAATCCTCCTGATCGGTAACCACCCCCACGACCACAGCAACAGCCTCAGCATGGGCCTGTTCGCCGACTGTCTCCACCGCGGCCTGCTAGAGCAGGGCCACGAGGTACGGCTGGTGCGTCCGCGCGGACGGATGTGGCGCACCGGACGTAGCGGCGGTTGGCAGGGCAAGTGGGCGAAATACGTCGACCAGTTCATCCTGGCCCAGCCGGAATTGCGGCGCCACGAGACTTGGGCGGACGTGGTGCATGTCTGCGACCACTCCAACGCCCCCTTTCTCAGCTATCTCCAGGGCAAACCCAGCGTGGTCACCTGCCACGACACCATCGGCCTCAAGCGCGCCCTGGGGCATTACCGCGAGGAAAAAGCCGGCCTGCTGGGCCGCGTGTTACAGGCCTGGACCGCGCGCAACCTGCGCAAGGCCAGCCGCATCGCCTGCGTTTCCAACACCGTCGAAAGGGAACTCACATCGCTGCTGCCACTGGATCCAGGGCGCCTATCGACGGTCTACAACGGCCTCAATCAACCCTATCACCCTATGGGCGCGGCCGAAACCGAAGACACGCTACGAGATTTGGGCATAGCGCCGGACCTTCCGCTGGTATTGCACGTGGGTAGCGACGAGTGGAAGAAAAACCGCCGCGCGGTCGCGGAAATCTTCGCCGAACTCCGACGCATGGATCATCCCCTGGCGGGCCAACTGGTTTTCGTCGGCGCGCCGCTGGAAGAGCCCCTGCGGCGCTATTTGCAACAAGCCGGCCTGCAAGACGCGGTCAGCCACCGCCATCACTTGAGCGGATCCCAATTATGCGCACTCTACTCCCGCGCCGGGCTGTTCCTGTTCCCATCGTTGTACGAAGGCTTCGGCTGGCCCATCATCGAAGCCCAGGCCTGCGGCGCGCTGGTGGCGACCTCGGACCGCGACCCCATGCGCGAAGTGGCGGGCGCAGGCGCCATCCTCATCGATCCGCAAGACCCGGTGGCCGCCGCCGAGCGCATCGCCGGCAAGACCGAAAGCCGGCTGGAAACCCTGCGCCTGAACGGCCTCGCCAATGCACGGCGCTACACCCCGGAAGCGATGATCAAGGGCTATGTGGCGCTTTATGAGCACACACTGGACGAGCTTTGTAGGATGGGTGTAGGCGCAAGCCGTAACCCATCGATCACCGTCGAAAATGATGGGTTGCGCTACGCTGCACCCATCCTACCGGTCGTCCGGGTGCGCGGCCATGAGTAAGGCCATCACCGTGGTCATCCTCACCCAGAACGAGGAACGGACCCTGGACCGCTGCCTGACGGCGATACCGGCCGGCTATCCGGTCGTGGTGCTGGACTCCGGCAGCACCGACGGCACTCTGGCCATCGCCGAATCGCTCGGCGCCCGCGTCTGCCACCATGCCTGGGAAGGCTACGCCCAGCAGCGCAACCATGCTTTGCAGCATTGCAGCATCGCCACCCCGTGGGTGTTGTTCATCGACGCCGACGAGGTGTTCTCCAGGGAATTCTTCGACTGGGCGGATGGCGCGCTGGAAAGCGAGTTGGCCGAGATCGACGCGGTCATGGTGCCTTCCTATTTCTATCTGCGCGGCAAGCGATTGAGCCACGCGCCCGGTTATCCCATCGTGCACGCCCGGCTGCTGCGGCGCGAAACCGTCCGCTTCCTGTCGCACCACGAAGGCGGATTCGGCGAGAACATCCAGGCCGGCTGCCGCATCGCCTATGCCAGCATTCCCTACGAGCACTATTTCTACGACGGCGAATTGCTGGAATGGCTGCACAAGCACGTAGCCCACGCCAACCGGGAGATCCGCGTCCATCACGAGGGCATCATCCTCAACCCACGCAAGCGCCTGAGCCTGCTGCTCGGCAATTCCTTCTGGAAAGCGCCGGCCCGGTTCTTCTACCACTACGTCCTGCGCGGCGGTTTCCTGGACGGCAAGGAAGGCCTGGAGTTCTCGCTGATGTTCGCCTGGTACGAATTCACCAAGTTTTTGTTGGCTCGGTATGCAAATCAGTGAAGTGTTGCTGACGCAACGGTTCTTTGAATCGGGGTCTCGCACCGGAAGGCGAGTTCCTTTTCTTTGCTTGGCCAAAGAAAAGGAACCAAAAGACAAATCTGCCGGGAGCAGATTTGGGCGCCTCTGGCACGCGAAGCGCGAGCGCCTGGATGGCGCGAGTCAGCGGCCACCCGACAGCCGCGAAAGCCCCTGCGCTCTTACGAAAGCCATCCTGGCTTTCGCCCTGCGGGCCAGCCTTCGGCTGTTCAAATTCGTTTCCGATGAATTTGTCGCTTGCCGGGCGGGATTAGAAAGCCAAAGAACAAAGAGCGCGCAAGTTATCACAGGGGACCGCATGTCTTTTGTTTTCAGATCCCGTTTGCCGCGCCGAGCAGCGGAGCTTTCGCCGGGATCGGCCCGAAGGGGAGCCTCAGGGATGCGGCTCGGCGATCGAGGGGCAGGAGCCCCTTCGATCGCCCCCCGGCGAAAGCGAGCAGCGCAGGGGCTCTCGCGGCAACCGGGTGGCCTTTTCTTTGAGTACTTTTTTTGGCCACGCAAAAGAAAGTATTCCGCCTTCGGGTGCGGGAACCCGATTCAAACAACCGTCGCGTCAGCGACACCAAAACCCAAAACATCCCAACACGAGAGACAAGCCCATGGATATCGGCATCATCGCCACCCACGTTCCCCCGGCCTTAGGCTACGGTGGCGTCGCCACGACGGCGGGAATATTGACCCGTGCCTGGTCCGAGCAGAGGCGGAAGATCGCCGTCGTCGCCTCGGACGAATCCATAGAACGCCGACTGAATCCGGAGGACGTGCTCATGGGCAAAGACACCGACGTGCGCCTGTACCGAAGCTACGGGTTCCGCCGCTGGGGTTTCGGGCTCGGAGCAATACCCGCCATCTACAAACTCTGCAAGCAAGCGCCGGTGGTTTACATCCACGGCATCGCGACCTGGCCCTGCACCCTGGCGGCCTGGCTCTGCCGGCTGATGAACAAGCCCTATATGGTCGCCCTGCACGGCGGCCTGATGCCGGAGCACCTGACCCTGATACGCCGTAGCAAGCCGCACAAATGGCTTTATTACAAGTTCATCACCTTCCCCAGCCTGCACCGCGCGCTGGCCATCCATTGCACCAGCGAAACGGAAATCCAGGGTGCCCGGGAAGCCTTGGGAGTAGACGCCCACGTCCTGCTCGTCCCCAACGGGGTCGACAGCCGGGATGTCGCGGTGGCTCCGCCGCCCGCGCGGGAAGGATTGCAGATCTGTTTCCTGGGTCATATCCAGGCGGAAAAGGGCATCAATGCCTTCATCCGCGCCTGGCTCCAGGTGCGCAGGCCTCATGACCGGTTGGTCGTGGCGGGGCGCAGCGTAGATGCCGCCTATTTCCACGAATTCGAAAGCCTGATAGAACAGGCCCAAGGCGCGGTCGATTACCGCGGCTATCTGTCGCGTACCGAAGTGAACCAGCTGCTGGCCGAGAGCCATTACCTGGTGCTGCCATCGGGACTGGAGGAAAGCGGCGGCATGCGGGAGAACTTCGGCAACGTGGTGGCCGAAGCCATGGCGGCCGGCCGGCCGGTGCTCGTGGCACGAGGTCTGGCCTGGGACGAAGTCGAAGCGCAAGGCACCGGCTATGTGTTCGAGCGTAATGCAGCTTCGGTGATGCAGATCCTGCGCAAGATCCAGGGACTCGACGCCGCATCCTGGCTCGCGCTGTCACTAGCCGCGCGCCGCTACGTCGAAACCCGGCTCGACCCCGTCAAGTTGGGCGAGCGGGTCTGGCAGGTTCTGAGCGCCTCCGGCGATCAACCCTCCGTCACCCTGAATCGGGAGGCGTCGGCCCATGACTAAGATCGCCCTCATCGTGCCCACCCTCAACGCCGGCGAACGTTGGCGCGATTGGCTGGACGCCCTCGGCGCCCAGACGCTCCGGCCGGACCTGCTGCTGGCCATAGACTCCTCCTCGAGCGACGACACGGCCGCCATGGCCGTAGCGTACGGCTTCGAGGTGCGCGTCATCAGACAAGAGGAGTTCAACCACGGCGCGACCCGCCAGCGGGCGGTGGACAGCTTGCCGGGTGACGTCGGCATCGTGGTCTTCCTCACCCAGGACGCCCTGCTCGCGAGTCCGAACGCCCTGGCCGAACTGATCGAGTCCTTCGACGACGAGGCGGTAGCCGCGGCCTACGGCCGGCAATTGCCCCATACCGACGCCGGCCCCATCGGCGCCCATGCGCGGCTGTTCAACTACCCTGCGGTGAGCCAGATCCGGAGCTACGAAGACCGGAAGCAGCACGGCATCAAGACCGCCTTCATCTCCAACTCATTCGCCGCTTACCGGCGCGAGGCGCTGGCCGCGGAGGGCGGCTTCCCCACCGATGTCATCATGAACGAGGACACCTACGCCGCCGGCCGCATGTTGCTTGCGGGCTGGAAGATCGCCTACCGGGCCGACGCCGAGGTCCATCATTCGCACGATTACGGCCATGCGGAAGAATTCCGCCGTTATTTCGACATCGGCGTGTTCCACGCCCGCCATCCCTGGCTGCGCCAGCGCTTCGGCGAGGTGGGTGGCGAGGGCCGGCGCTACGTCCTGTCCGAACTGGCTTATCTGAAGCGGCACGCACCCCGGCTGATTCCTTCCGCCTTGCTGCGGAGCGGACTCAAATGGCTGGGCTATACGCTGGGCAGCCGCTGGCATACCCGCCTGCCGCTGTGTTTGAAAAAACGCTGTAGCCTGCACCGCGGCTACTGGAAAACGGCCGGAGCCCTCTCGTGAAAGCGCTCGCCGGCCTCGTGCTTCTGGGAATCGCGTGTAGCGCGGACGCCGGCGGCGCGGATCGCGCGGAGCTGGGTCGTCTGCGCGACCCCAATCCGGTCATCCGCCGTGAAGCCGCCGCGGCCCTCTCCGGGCAAGCCGATGGCGCGATCCTGCCGGCGCTCGTAGCGGCACTGGCCGACGCGGATGTCGAGGTACGCCGCCAGGCACTCGAAGGCCTGGGCGGCTACCGGGAGCCGGAAGCGGTTTCCGCTTTGCTCGAAGCCCTGGACGATCCCGACGCCACGGTGCAGCAGACGGCCGCCTCGTCCCTGAGCCGTATCGGTACTCCGGCGCTGGCCGGATTGCTGGAAGCTGCCGTGCGCGGCGACGCGGCCCGACGACTGGGCGCGGTAAGGGCGCTGGGCGGGCTGCAGGACGAACAAAGCCTGCAAACCCTGCTGCACGCGCTGAGCGACGAGGAAACGCCGGTCAGGGAAGCAGCCGTCGGCGCTTTGACCGGCCGGCATGACGATCGCTTGGTCGAGCCGGTCCTGTCGCTGCTTGGAGATGCCGATCCCGGCGTGCAGGGACGAGCGGCCTCGGTACTCGCCGGACTGAAAGACACCAGGGCCATCGCCCCCATGATCGCGGCCTTGCGCGATAGCGAAGCGAGCCTGCAGGGTCGGCTGGCGACGGCCTTGAGCGAGTTCGGCCCGGCCGCCGTTCCCGCCCTGATCGCCGCGCTGCAGGACGAAGACGCGGGCATGCAGGCCGGGGCCCTGTCGGCGCTAAGCCAGTTGGGCCCTACGGCTTTGCTCCCGCTCCTGGGCGAATTGGGCAGGACCTTTCCCACGTCTCACGAAAACCTTTACGAAGCTGTCAGGGCGCTGGGTACCGGGATAGACCGGCCTCTGCAAACAGCCCTGCGCAGTGCCGACCCGCGGCTGCGCACCGGCGCCGCACTCGTCCTCGGCCGGGAGGGAAGCCACGACGCCTATCGATCACTCCACCCCCTGTTGGACGATCCCGATTCCGGCGTGCGCGAGGCGGCCGGACTAAGCCTGTCCCGGCTGGAACCCGCGGCCCGGGACATCCTTCCTGCCGTACATTGAGGAATGCCATGAATATGCACCGCCACCCTTTCCTGAAAAACCCGATTCCCGCCCTCACGGCGACCGCCTTCTTGCTGGTTCTTCTCAACTTGGCCGGACTGGCCGCCAAATTTCACTGGAACGTCGCGCCCGACCACGGCTGGGTGGCGCTGTTCGACCTAGACCGGGAGCGCAACGTGCCCAGTGTATTTTCCACGGGACTGATACTGTATTGCGCGGCGCTTCTGGCCCTTATGGGCCGCGGAACTCCGGGTAAGAACAGGCTCGCCTGGCTGGGCCTCGCCTGCATCTTCGCCTTCCTCGCCCTCGACGAACTGGTCTCCCTGCACGAAAGGCTGATCGAACCCGTGCGCGCCGGTCTGCATGCGTCCGGGATATTCTATTTCGCCTGGCTGATCCCTTATGGCTTGGCGGTCGTACTGCTGGGCCTGGCCTATCTGCGCTTTCTCATGGGGCTGCCGCACTCCTTGCGCCGGACCCTGATCGTCTCCGCCACCGTTTACCTCAGCGGTGCCGTGGGCCTGGAACTGTTGGGCGGAGCCTATCTGGAAAGCCTGCACGATGCGCACAACCTGCCCTACGAACTGCTCACCACCCTGGAAGAAAGTCTGGAAATGGCGGGCATGATAGGACTCGCACGCGGGTTGTTGCGGTGGGAGCGGGCTTTAGCCCGCGGAGATCGCGGCCTGAGGGCCGCTCCCACCATGACCTATTTGGGCCGGGTTAATAGCTTTACCGAGCCTGCTCCATCCCCACGTCATAAGTTCCCTTCTGCGCCAGGCTATTGAGCTTGGCCCGGTGCAGAAACGCGGCCTGCGCCGCGGCGGCATTAGTTGCCTCGCCCTTCCATAAGGCCATGGGCGGTTCCTGCAGGGCGCGGGCATAGGAGAACGACAACAGCCAGGGCAGATGCGGGTAGCCTGCGTTCATGGCATTGAGGCGGGCGGTGGCTTCCTGCGGCGTCTGCCCGCCGGACAGGAAATTGATGCTGGACACGGCGGCGGGGACGGTGCGGCGCAGAATGCGTACGGTGCGCTCCGCCACTTCCACCGGGTCGGCTTTCACCGGATGCGCCTTGCCCGGGATCACCATGCTGGGCTTGAGGATGATGTATTCCAGTTGCACGCGGTGGCGCTTGAGGGCCAGGAACACTTCGTCCTGCACGGCTTCGGTGACGGTTTCGCTCTGCTCTATGCCGTGGTCCCCGTCGATCAGCACTTCCGGTTCGACGATGGGGACGATGCCTACCTCGTGGCAGATCGCGGCGTAGCGGGCCAAGACCTCCGCATTGGTTTGGACGGCCAAACGGCCGGGCAAGTCCGGGCCGACGGCGTAAACCGCCCGCCATTTGGCGAAGCGCGCGCCCTGGGCCTTGTAGCCGGCCAAGCGCTCGGCCAGACCGTCCAGACCCTGGGTCACTTTTTCGCCGGGCGCGTTGGCCAACCCGGTCAGACCCTTGTCCACCTTGATGCCCGGCACGATGCCCTGGCTTCGGGCGAGTTCCGGCAGCGGCGTGCCGTCGTCCGCCTTCTGGCCCAGCGTTTCTTCGTACAGGATCACGCCGGAAATGAACTCGCCCAGGCCCGGTGTGGAGAGCAGCAGTTGCCGGTAGATCCGCCGCGTCTCCTCGTTGCTGGCGATCCCTACCGCCTGGAAACGCTTGGTGATGGTCGGCGTGCTCTCGTCGGCGGCCAGTATGCCCTTGCCGCGCTGCACCATGTCGGCAATGGTAGCCTGCAGTTCGTCTCGAACGCTCATGGGATCACCTCATCGATGGACAAGCTTAAGGGTAGCTAGGCTACTCCGGATGACGGCTATTTCAACCGACACCGGCCGTCGTGACCCGTACCTATCCGGCAAACGGCTCGCGATTCTGCGGGAAATCAGGTCGGTCCGGCGCCCGGAAAGCTGAACAAGAGCAGCGAGGAGTCGTCGTCGAAGCGGTGCTTGTCCGCCAGATTGCAGATATTGCGAAAAATCGCCTCGGGCTGACCCGCGCCGGCGCGCTGCCGGCCTTCGAGCAGACGGACGAACTCGGCCCAGCTCCACACGTCGCCGTTCACGGTAGTGATTTCGTACAAGCCGTCACTGTAGAGGTAAACCCGCACGTCGGGCGGCAAAACGACCGTGCTTTCCTGATAGACCAGGTTCGCGACCATGCCGATGGGGGGATCGTCGCTGCGCAGGCTCGCGCGATGCCGGTGTTCGGTATCGAACACCAGGGCGGGTGGATGTCCCGCGCAGGCAAAGCTTAGTGTCCGGTTGGCCGGCTGGTAGACGCCATACCAGAGTGTGAAATACATGTCGCCGTAAAGCTCCATGGGCATGGCCATGTTCAAGGCATTCAGCACGTCGGCCGGGCGGGTGAGGTCGACGTCCAACAGGGCGCGCTGGCGCAGCAGATTGAACACCGAAACGGAATGCAGTGCGGCGCCGACCCCGTGGCCGCAGACATCCAGCAGGTAGAAAGAAAAATGGCCTTTATCCAGCCAGCCGTAATCGAAGATATCACCGCCGAGCGAGGCCGAGGGCAGAAAATGCCATTCGGCGATCACCGGCCCTTCGCGCAAAGGGGGTGGAATCAGGGTTTGGACATAGGTCGCCGCGTGCAGCAACTCCTTGCTCAACTCATCCGAGCGCCGCATGTCGTCCCGCCGCCGGTATTCGTGGTACAGGAGGTGGTTGCCGACCTGCAGGGGAACGTGGATCGGCCACTCCACCTTGCCTGTGGTTTTTCGTCCATCGACGAAGGTACCGTTGGTGGAATTCAGGTCGGTCACCCACACCCTGCCCTGTTCGAAGCGGATCAGGCAATGCCAGGCGGAGACATAGGGATCGGCAAGGGTGAAGCGATTGCCGTCGTGCCGGCCCACGCTGATGGGGGCGAGCCCGATCTCGATTTTCTTCCCGGCTTCGGCTCCCTGGCTCACGACGACATAGTGGGCGATATCCGCGGGATGTTCTTTGCGAACCCCACCCGGAAAACGCTGTATCAGCGTGGTATCGTCATTGATCATCTCTGCCGGCTCCTGTTCGGCTAGTGGGCAGGAAGCGCGATAAGGCTCCCGTGACAACCCGTCGTGTCACACAAACACCCCGCGTTAGCAGTATGGCAACATCGTGGGGAAACGCATACGCATGTCCGGGCCGGAGCACTCATCGACACGGATGCGAGACGGACGTCCGCCGGCTTGGGCGAAGAGCTGCCCTGAAAGGGCCGGATTATTAATCAGGCCCGTAAATACCCTCCTGGTATTTCGGGCCAAGGCCAAGGCCGGTCACGCCCGGCCTTGGCTCACGCGGCCTGTCGCCGCGCCGGGGCATCCCTGCCCCGGATTAACCCGGCCCATTTATGGGTCGGGTTAATAACCGCAATGGCCGGCAAGCCACGCCCGCAAAATCGGCTCCAGTTCGGCAGGTGCGAGCGGAGCGCCGGGAAATCGATGCCGCAGCCGCCTCCCCGCGCGCCGATAGTCGACGCCGTATGCATCGAGTCCCGCAATCTCGACCCCGTCGGGGATAGCACCGGCCAACGCAGTCAGCAGATTTTCTTCGTCTTCGGGAGGCAGGATCGCCCGATCCTCCAGTTCCCCGGCCTGTATCCAGCCCATTTGTCCGAAGCCGGCGACAAAACGGACCCGCTCGGCCCGCAAGCGGTAAAATCCGAAATCGGCGAAATCGATGTATTGCGCGGCATCCGGGTTATAGCGCAGCCAGCGTCGCCGCAAGGCCTCACCGCTCGGCACGGGCACCACATCGCCCAGCCAGGTAGCGCGCGGTCCAGCCAGTACATCCGGACCGTCCCCCTCGAACAGCAAGAGGCTGGCACGGCTATCCTGTTGCAGATTTCGGGTATGCTCGGCCAGCCGGCTGATGAAAAACACCGGCCGGTGGGCTTCGTCGGGCACATAAGGCAAGACGCTCGCGAACGGATAGCCGGGCATCGCTTTGCTCTGGCTGGCGAGCACGCCGTAGGGCCGCTCGTGCAGCAGGCTGATCAGCTCATCGATCGTCTCGGTCATGGTGGCGATGCGGCCATGGCAGGACGTGCGTCGCCGAAACCGGCCGCCATTCGGACTGCTTCGAAATCAGGCCGACTCCAGGCCGTCGAGATATTTCTCGGCATCCAGCGCGGCCTGGCAGCCCACACCGGCGGAAGTGATGGCTTGCCGGTAGACTGAATCGGCCACGTCGCCGGCGGCAAACACGCCGGGTATGTTGGTCGCGGTCGCATTGCCTTCGCTGCCGCCCTTCACGATCAGATAGCCGTTCTTCATGTCCAACTGGCCGGCGAACAACTCCGTATTGGGCGAATGGCCGATGGCGATGAATACGCCCTCCAGCGCGATGTCCTTGGTGGAGCCGTCCACCACGTTCTTGATGCGCATGCCGGTCACGCCCATGTCGTCGCCCAGGACTTCGTCCAGCGTGTGATTCCATTCGATCTCCACATTCCCGGTTTTCGAGCGCTCGACCAGCTTGTCGGACAGGATCTTTTCCGAGCGGAACTTGTCGCGCCGATGCACCACGGTCACCTTGGCCGCAATGTTGGACAGGTAAAGCGCCTCTTCGACCGCCGTGTTGCCGCCGCCGATCACCGCGACATGCTTGTTGCGATAGAAAAATCCGTCGCAGGTTGCACAGGCCGAAACGCCGCGCCCCTTGAAGGCTTCTTCCGAATCCAGCCCCAGGTAGCGGGCGGAAGCGCCGGTGGCGATGATGAGCGCATCGGCGGTGTAGACCCCGGAATCGCCGGTCAGCTTGAACGGCCGCACCGACAAGTCGGCGGTGTGGATGTGGTCGAAGATCACCTCGGTCTCGAAACGCTGGGCATGCTTGAGCATGCGTTCCATCAATTCCGGCCCCTGCACGCCCTCGGCGTCGCCCGGCCAGTTGTCGACATCGGTGGTGGTGGTCAATTGACCGCCCTGCTGAATGCCGGTGATCAATACCGGCTTCAGATTGGCGCGCGCGCCGTATACGGCGGCGGTGTAACCGGCCGGACCGGAGCCCAGGATGAGCAACCGGCTGTGTCGCGTTTCAGTCATGTCGTTTCTCTCAATTAGCGCCGTCTAGGGGCAATGGGGCGGCCGATACCGCCGTCGCAAACCGGGCCCTAGTATGACCAAGCCGCCCCGACTGCGTAAACACTGACGGTCTGAAACACAGTCGCTCCGAATTGAATCGGCTTGCCAAAACAGCGCCGATTCTAAACAATACCGAAAATTGCATATTTATTTGATTTGGTGAGCATTTTGGCGGAAGCAGATAAGAAAATCCTCCCACCTACCGAGATTAATCTCTCGCTGACGCGCGGACTGCGCGAAATCGGCCTGCTGGGCTACGGCGCCATTGCCCTGTTTTTTTTCATCAGTCTGGCCACTTTCGACCTGGAAGACGCGGGCTGGTCGCACTCCGGTTCGGGCCGACCCATCGCCAATGGCGCCGGGGCCATCGGTGCCTGGCTGGCGGACATCAGTTTTTCCCTGTTCGGGCTGATGGCCTTTCTGTTTCCCTTCCTGCTGGCCGGCTATGGCTATGCCTTGTTCAAGGGCGAGCACAGCCGGGCTCCGGCGGGCTGGGGCACGCGGCTCCTGCGCTGGTTCGGCCTGCTCGTCGCCATGACGGCGGGATCGGCCGTCGCCGATCTTCACCTCTGGCGCGTGCCCTTCGCCCTGCCGCAGACCAGCGGCGGCATCGTGGGCCAGGAGTTCTCCAAGCTGTTGCTCGGCGGCTTGGGCCGCACCGGAGCCACGGTGATATTGTCGGCCGCCGTCCTGGCCGGTATTTCGCTCTTCACCGGGCTCTCCTGGCTGAAAGTGATCGACGCGGTCGGCAAGGCCGGGCTGTTGATCACGAATGGGTTTTTCGCGGTATTTATTCCTAGAAGTCAGAGTCAGACGGCAACGGAAACGACAATGGCCCCGGCCGAACCCTCGCCGGAAAGCCTCGTGCGCGAAAAGGCCAAGCCGGTTCGGCGGGAGCCGACACCCGCGCCAGCGGCCCACACCGCCCAAGCCTCGACCGTTACGGAAGCCGCTCCGGCTTCGTTCAAGATTGCGCCGGCCAAGAAAGCCAAGAGCCAGCCTGCGCTCCCTCCGCTCAATCCCGGCGCCCTGCCCCCCCTGGATCTGCTGAATTCCCACGCGCCCAAGATCAAAGGTTACACGCGGGCGGCCCTGGAAGAGATGTCCTTGCTGCTGGAGTCCATCCTCAAGGATTTCGGGGTGGAAGCGCAGGTGGTCGAAGTTCATCCCGGTCCCGTCATTACCCGTTTCGAGATCCAGCCGGCGCCGGGCGTGAAGGTCAGCCGTATCAGCGGGCTGGCGAAAGACTTGGCCCGCACCTTGTCCGTGACCAGCGTGCGCGTGGTCGAAGTCATCGCCGGCAAATCGGTGATCGGCTTGGAGATCCCGAACGAGGAACGCGAAACCGTGTTGTTGCATTCGGTGCTCGCTTCGTCCGTCTATCAGCAATCCGCCTCGCCCCTGACCATGGTGCTGGGCAAGGACATCAGCGGAACCCCCGTGGTCGCCAATCTCGCGCGCATGCCTCACCTGCTGGTTGCAGGCACCACCGGTTCGGGCAAGTCGGTGGCGGTCAACGTGATGATCCTGAGCATGCTGTTCAAGGCCACGCCGGACGAAGTCCGCATGATCATGATCGACCCCAAGATGCTGGAGTTGTCGATCTACGAGGGCATTCCGCACCTGCTGACCCCGGTGGTCACCGACATGAAGGAAGCGGCCAACGCCCTACGCTGGTCCGTGGCGGAAATGGAACGGCGCTACAAGCTGATGTCCATGCTGGGCGTGCGCAACCTGGCCGGCTACAACCAGAAGGTCAAAGAAGCCATCGAAGCCGGCGAGCCGCTGCTGGATCCCATGTGGAACCCCAACATGGCGGTTTCCGACGAGGACGGTCCGCCGCCCCTGGGCCCTCTGCCCTTCGTGGTCATCGTAATCGACGAATTGGCCGACATGATGATGATCGTCGGCAAGAAGGTGGAGGAGTTGATCGCCCGCCTCGCCCAGAAAGCCCGCGCCGCCGGCCTGCACCTGATCCTCGCGACCCAGCGTCCTTCGGTCGACGTGCTCACCGGCCTCATCAAGGCCAACATTCCCACCCGCATCGCCTTCCAGGTGTCCTCGCGCATCGACTCTCGCACCATCATCGACCAGGGCGGGGCGGAAGCCCTGCTGGGCAACGGCGATATGCTCTTCCTGCCGCCCGGCACGGGGCTACCCATGCGCGCCCATGGCGCCTTCGTGTCCGACGAAGACGTGCACAAGGTGGTGGAATTCCTCAAGCGCACCGGCCCGGCACGCTACATCGACGAAATCACCCGCTTCAGTGAGGACTCCGGCGATTACGGCAGCTTCAAGGGCTCCGGCGGCGGAGAAGGCGGGGAGGAATCCGATGCGCTGTACGACGAGGCGGTGCGCT
The DNA here is from genome assembly GCF_016925495.1 of Methylococcus sp. EFPC2. Lineage (NCBI taxonomy): Bacteria > Pseudomonadati > Pseudomonadota > Gammaproteobacteria > Methylococcales > Methylococcaceae > Methylococcus > Methylococcus sp. EFPC2. The sequence goes on from NZ_CP070491.1 coordinate 1,762,040, forward strand.
TCGTGACGGAAAGCCGCAAGGCCTCCATCTCCAGCGTGCAGCGGCGCTTCAAGATCGGCTACAACCGCGCTGCCCGCATGATCGAGGACATGGAAAAAGCCGGCATCGTGGGGGCGGCCGAAACCAACGGCTCGCGCTCGGTCATCGCCCCTCCCCCACCCTTAGACTAGAAAACACCGACTTGCTAAACGCCATATGGGCCGGCCTACTGCTGGCAGGACTGACTGCGGGGGCCGCCAAGGCGATTTGGACCGGCGATGCCTCCGTCCTGGACGCCATGCTGCAAGCCGTGTTCGCTACCAGCAAGCAGGCTTTCGAAATCGCCTTGGGGCTCACCGGAGCACTCACGTTCTGGCTGGGCATCCTGCGCATCGGCGAACAAAGCGGTTTCATACGTCTACTGACCCGCGGCTTGACTCCCCTATTTCGTCGTCTGATGCCGGAAATCCCGCCCGAACATCCGGCCATCGGCGCCATCGTCATGAATTTGTCCGCCAACGTGCTGGGTCTGGACAATGCGGCGACCCCACTCGGTATCCGCGCGATGCAGGAGCTGCAAAGCCTCAACCCCGAACCCAACCGCGCCAGCAACGCGCAAATCCTGTTTTTCGTCCTCAATGCGTCTTCGGTCACCTTGTTTCCCCTGAGCATCCTGGCATTCCGCTCGCTCATGGGGGCCGAGTATCCGGCCGATGTGTTCGTGCCCATACTGCTGGCCACATTCTGCTCCACGCTGACCGGCTTGCTGAGCGTGGCTTATATGCAGCGGCTGCGGTTGTTCCAGCCGGTGACCCTGGCTTATCTCGGCGGCATGACGGCCCTGGCGGCCGGACTGGCCTGGTATTTGTTCAGCCAGGATCAGGAGGTCATGCAACAACGCTCCGCGAACCTGAGCAGCACGGCTCTATTGGGATTGATCGCGCTGCTTCTCTGCGCCGCGTTTTATCGCCGGGTGGACGCCTATGCCGCTTTCATCGAGGGCGCCAAGGAAGGCTTCCACACCGCCATCACCATCGTCCCCTATCTGGTCGCCATGCTGGTGGCAGTGGCGATATTGCGTGCGAGCGGTCTGCTGGACTTCACGGCCGATGGCCTGCGCACCCTGGCAACGGCATTAAACCTGGACACCCGCTTCGTCGATGCCCTGCCGACCGCGCTTATCAAGCCGTTCAGCGGCAGCGGCGCGCGGGCCATGATGTTGGATACCATGAACAACTTCGGCGTGGACTCGTTCCAGGGCCGCCTCGCCACGCTGATCCAGGGCAGCACCGAAACGACCTTCTATGTGTTGGCCGTCTATTTCGGAGCGGTCGGCATACGCAACATACGCCACGCCGTGGGCTGCGCGCTCCTGGCCGATCTTGCCGGCGTCTTGGCCGCCATTGCCCTGGCCTATCGCTTATACGCCTGAAAAACCATTCGGCGAGACTCCGGGCAACGCGCTCATTCGCGGTGCATAAGTAGCCACACATGCACGAAACAGAAGCATAAATACCTTACTAACGCCATTCTCACATCACCGACTCGCCAAAGCCTGTTCGGCACGGTCTCGCTCAAAATGCTCCATAATTGGGCGACTCATCACAAAGACGCACGAAACATGAGCAGCCTCATCTTTCAAGTTACGCTTCAGTATTGATATTTAAGGTGATTTAACATTGGCATATCTGTTGCTTATTGCACGCCATGAGCAATTGCTTGTTTCTTCATTTTCACACCTCCGAGGACATCGCCATGTCACGTACTGTTCGACAGTATTTCCCATTGAAACCCCTACTGACCACTCTGACCCTTGCATCCATCAGCACCGCACACGCCGCCAGCGACCTTTACGAAGCCAAAGGGCTGCTGGAACTGGCGGGCAACCCCAACGAATCCTCGTTCCTGAAAAACCTGGGATTGACGGTGGGAGGCTGGATCAACGCCGGTGTCACCTACAATGCTAACGATCCGGGCAGCAAGTTCAACGGCCCGGTCACCTTCGGCGACCGCTCCAGCGAATTGCAGCTGAATCAGCTTTATCTTTACGTGCAGCGCGCGGTCAACGCCGGCGGCGACAGCTGGGACGTGGGCGGACGCTTCGACTTCATGTACGGAACCGACGCCGTATTCACCCAGGCCTACGGTTCACCCCGCGGTCACTGGGACTTGAACCTGATCAAGAACGGCGAGCGTTTCTACGACATCGCCTTGCCGCAGGCCTATTTAGAGATTTACGCACCCTTCGGCAAAGGCATCAGCGCCAAAATCGGCCATTTCTACACCATCATCGGCAACGAAGTAGTCACCGCTCCCGACAACTTTTTCTATTCGCACGCCTACACGATGCAGTACGGCGAGCCGTTCACCCACACCGGCATCTTGCTGAGCACCCCGCTCACGGATAATTTCACCCTGTCCGGCGGAGCCGTCACCGGCAGCACGACTGCGGGCTGGGACGGCGCCTGGGATAAGGGACTCGGCAACTGGGCATTCCTGGGCGGGGTGACCTGGACCAGCGATGACAAAGGCTCGTCCGTCGCGCTGACATCGACCAGCGGGGAGATTTCCGAGCAGGACAAGAACAACTGGAGCCTCTACAGTCTGGTCATCAAGCACGACATCATCGAAGGCCTGCACTACACCTTCCAACACGACCACGGCTGGGCGAATAAAGTCTTGGGCGGCACGCAGGACGCCGAGTGGTACGGCATCAACCAGTATCTAACCTACGACATACAGGACAACCTCGGCGTCGGCATCCGGGCCGAGTGGTTCCGCGACGACGACGGGTTCAGGGTCGCGTCTCCGGGCCGCACCCTGACGGCCTTCCCCGGAGCCAACAACTACTACGCTGTTACCGCCGGCTTGAACTGGAAACCGCTGAAATGGCTGGCTGTGCGCCCGAACGTACGCTACGACTGGTCGGACAATGCCGGCGCATTCGACAACGTGGGCAGCGCAGCCGCCGGGTATGCCGGAGCCAAGAAAGATCAGTTTTTGTTTTCTACCGACGTGGTCGTCTCGTTCTAAAGCCACCGTTAGGAACAAGGATGTTCCTTTCGAGCATAAAAAATGCGCCCTCGGGCGCATTTTTTGTGGATTTGCCTATGCCTCGTCAAGCGGCGGCTTCCATACACGCTTGTTCCATCTCCGTCCGCTCGCTGATGCTGCTACGCAATATCGCATGGGCGTCGGTCGCGCATTTGCCGCACTGGTCGCAAGCACCGAGGCACCTACGCAACTCCCGCATGCTGCTGACCCTGTCTTCGAACACCGCCTTGCGAATTTGGTGGTCCGTTACGCTCTTGCAGATACAGATGTACATGGGATGAACCGCTTGATGATGGGCTTGGCATCAAGCTTAGTACAACTGAGAATGTTTATCAACACCAGAGTATTTATTCCCGGCACACGCCGACCACCGCTCTAAATCTGCGACTGCAGGTAGTTCGGCAAGCCTAGCGTGTCTATCAGTCGCAACTGCTTTTCCAGCCACCAGGTGTGATCTTCCTCGGTGTCCTTCAAGAGTTTGAGCAATATGTCCCGGGTCTCGTAGTCCTGTACCGATTCGCAGAAAGCCATTACTTCGCGCAACTGGACCACGACCTCATGTTCCAGGGCCAGGTCGTTGCGCAAAATGCCGGGCACATCATCGCCCTCGTTCAACGGCGCGCGCGTGGCCAGGTCGGGATGCCCTTCGAGAAAAAGTATGCGGTTGATGAGCAGATCAGCGTGTCCTCGCTCCTCGGCCATTTCGTGGTCGATCTGGGTATAGAGCTTATCCAGCCCCCAGTCATGGAATTTGCGCGAGTGGATGAAATATTGGTCGATGGCGGTCAACTCGCCGGCAAGCAGGCGGTTTAGATGATCTATGACCTGGGGATTGCCTTTCATGTCGGTCTCCGGCTGCGTCTATTGATAGGCTGGCGTGGCTAGATTGAAGCAGAATTGCGTATACTAGTCACCCTTCTTCGTCCCGCCATTGGTAGCCATCCGAACGGCGACTCGCGCCAAGCGCGCGTATCCATGAGACGGGAAGACACTCGAAAAATATCGCGCGCCAGGCTTAAAACAACACGAACCGCCTTTCCTCCAGCGCCGCAACTCTAAATACGGAATCATCATGGCAGAAATCGAATACGAAGTGCGCGAGCAAGACCTCATTGCGTTCAACGAACATCAAATCAGCGAATCGCAGGCCACGCAAAAATTCATGCGTCGGCATCAGGCGGTCGTGCCGGGAGTGATCGTAAGCATCTCGCTGTTGCTGTTTTTCTATTACAAGGACATACCCACGGCGCTTTTCGCCGGTGTTGTGGGTGTATTGTGGGGCAGCGGCGTTCCCGCCTACTTCAAATGGAGCTGGCGCAAGCAGGTGCGCGCCATGTATACGGAAGAGGAAAAGACCTGCATATTGGGCCACTACACGCTGCGTACCGAGCCCAAGGAGCTGGTTGAAATCAGCGAACGCGGCGAGTCGCGCATCGCCTGGGACGACATTTTGCGAGTGGAAGTCACCAAGCGGCATGTTTTCATCTTCGTCTCGTCCACCGCCGCCTTGATCATTCCCCGCAAAGCGGTCAAGAAAGGCGAACTGCACACCTTCGTCAAGGAAGCGGACCAGCTCATCGCTGCAGCCGAATAAGTTTGCAATCGCGAGCTCTCGCGCATGATCAATTTCAAGTCGCTCGCGCTCAGGCGCGGCGTTCGCCTGCTTTTCGAACACGCCTCGCTGACGCTGCACGCCGGCAACAAGGTCGGCGTCGTGGGCGCCAACGGGGCCGGTAAATCCAGCCTGTTTGCCCTATTTCTCGGTGAACTCCTGCCCGATGCCGGAACTCTCGAGCTCCCCCCCGGCCTGGTGCTGGCACACGTCGCACAAGAAACCCCGGCCGACAGTCGCCCGGCCATCGAATACGTGCTCGACGGCGACCGTGAGCTTCGTACGCTGGAGGCCGAGCTGAAGCAAGCCGAGCAAGCTCACGATGGCTTGCATTTGGCCCAGTTGCACGCCCGCTTCGAACACATCGGCGGCTACCAGGCACGGTCACGGGCCGCGCGCCTCATGAGCGGGCTGGGCTTTCAGGCCGGCGATGAGGATAGACCGGTCACCGACTTCTCCGGTGGCTGGCGCATGCGCATCAATCTGGCTCAGGCCCTGATGTGTCGTTCGGACCTCCTGCTGCTGGACGAGCCGACCAATCACCTGGACCTCGATGCCGTGTTGTGGCTGCAGGACTGGCTGAGCACCTATCCAGGCACCTTGCTGTTGATTTCCCACGACCGCGATTTTTTGGATGCCGTCACGGACCGCATCGTGCATCTCGAAAATCAAGTCTTGACGGTTTATACCGGCAATTATTCCGCCTTCGAGGTCAGACGCGCCGAGCTGCTGGCCCAACGGCAAGCCGCATACGACCGGCAGCAGCGGGAGATCGCCCACATACGCTCCTTCGTCGACCGCTTCCGCGCCCAAGCCACCAAGGCACGCCAGGCGCAAAGCCGCATCAAGGCGCTGGCGCGCATGGAAGTCATCGCCCAGGCGCATGCCGACTCACCCTTCGACTTCGCATTCCAGCCGCCTGCCAAGCTGCCACGGCCCTTGTTGCGGGTACGGGAAGCCAGCGTCGGCCACGGCCAAAAGCGGATCTTGGAGAACGTCGACCTCACGCTGGCCCCGGGTGACCGCATAGGCCTGCTGGGTCCGAACGGCGCCGGTAAATCGACCCTGATCAAGACGTTGGCAGGAGATCTGCCGCTCCTGGCAGGCGAACGCATCGAAGCCCAGGATCTGAAGCTGGGCTATTTCGCGCAACACCAGATCGAGCAACTGCGCATGGACGAAAGTCCTTTGCGGCATTTTCAACGGCTGGACACCAAGGCCAGCGAAAAGGATTTGCGCAATTTTCTCGGCGGCTTCGGCTTCCAGGGCGATGCCGCTATGGCAGAAATAGCCCCTTTTTCCGGCGGCGAAAAAGCCCGTCTGGCATTGGCGCTCCTGGTTTATCAGCGCCCCAACCTGCTGCTGCTGGACGAACCGACCAACCACCTCGACCTGGAAATGCGTTACGCCCTGAGCCGGGCATTGCAGGATTTCGAAGGCGCCCTGGTCGTGGTTTCGCACGACCGCTACCTGCTGCGCACCGTCGCCGACGAATTCTGGCTGGCGCATGACGGCAGGGTAGAGCCGTTCGAAGGCGACTTGGAAGACTACCGCAAAAAGCTGGCGGCAAGCGGAGCCCCCAGCCCGGCCGCATTGGAAACCGGCGCCACAGCCTTATCCCGCAAAGACCAGCGCCGCCTGGATGCGGATAAGCGCCAGCAGTTGCGCCCGCTGCAACAGGCACTACAGAAGGCGGAAAGCGAACTGGATAAACTCGGCCAGGAACGCCACCAGATGGAATCCGCACTCGCCGACCCCGGATTGTACGAGCCCGACGGCAAGGATCGGCTGCAAGCCTTGCTGCGGGACAAGGCACGTGTCGACCGCGCGCTGGCGGCGGCCGAAAACGCTTGGCTGGAAGCCGGCGAGGCTCTCGAAGCCGCTCAACAGGTCGACGCCGCCTAATTCCCCTTTTCCCAAAATCCACCCATGCCGCTGATCAGACTCTTTCTGGATATCTGCCTGTTCAAGAAAGGCCCGCAAGACGTGCCCGCCTCGCGTTTCCTGTTTGGCCTGGCGCTGCTGGCGTTTGCTGTCGTGGGTCTGGTGCTGACAGGCATCGGTTCCGACCCCTACGGCGCCTTGCTGCAGGTGTCGGTCGAGTTGGCCCTGTTGCTGGTGTTTGCCTGGGTCACCCTGGCCGGCATGAAGCTACATCGCCGCTTCCTACAAACCGGCACCGCGATGCTGGCGACCGATGGGCTCATCAGCGCCTTGGCCATACCCGTCTTGCTATGGATGAGCGCCAGCGGCAGCGATGCGAGCGCCCCCGGTTACCCGGTTCTACTGCTGTTGATGTTCTGGCATTTCGCAGTCGTCGCACACATTCTGCGCCACGCCCTGACCTGCGCATTACCGGTGGCTATCGTCATGGCGATTGTCTATATTGGCGGCAGCTATCAGATCATGGTCATGCTGTTTGCCCCTCCGGCCTGAATCGCCGACGGGCGATCAACCCAGCAAGGGAGGAAAACATGGAAAACTACCGTCACATCCTGTTGGCGCTCGATTTCAGTGAACACCACCCCAAGGTCGCCGAACGTGCGCTCGATTTGGCCCACAAGCATGAGGCCAAGCTCAGTCTCATACACGTGGTGGAAAACCTGCCCATCGGCGACACCAGCTACGGCCCTATCGTACCCTTCGACCTGGACCTCACCGAACAAATGGTCGAATCGGCCCGCCAGCGCCTGAACCAATTGGCCGTGAGCCTCCAGCTTCCCAAGGAAAACGTCTACGTCGAGATCGGCAGCCCGAAAGCCGAGATCGTGCGGGTCGCGGAAGAAAATGGGGTGGATCTCATCGTGGTCGGTTCCCACGGCCGACACGGCATCGCCTTATTGCTGGGCTCCACCGCCGGGAGCGTCATCCATCACGCGAAGTGCGACGTGCTCGCGGTGAGGCTGCGCGCCGATGAGTAAGTCGTCCTAACGCCGGTCACTTACGCCAGAACGCCGGCGTGAGGATGATCAGAAAGGTGAATATTTCGATACGGCCGATGAACATGGCCAGAGCACAGATCCAGGTCTGGAAGTCATTCAGGCTGGCATAATTGGTCGCCGGGCCGACCTGATTCAGACCGGGACCTGCATTGTTGATGCAGGCGATGATCGCCGTAAACGACGAAATAAAGTCCAGTCCACTGATCACCAGGGTCAAGGTCAATATCACCACGCTCATGAAATAAACGAAGATGAAGCCCAGCACCGAAAATACGATGGCGGACGGTATGACCATTTTGCCGATTTTCAGGGGATTGACCGCCGTCGGGTGAGTCAGCAGAAACATCTGCATCTGGCTCTGTTTCACCAAAACCATGGAACGCATCATCTTGATGCCGCCTCCCGTCGATCCCGTGCAGGCTGTAACGCAGCTCAGAAACAGCATCCACAGCGGTGCGAAGATCGGCCACTGATTGAAATCCACGCTGGCGAAGCCGCAGTCGGTCGCGATGGACACCAGGTTGAAGCTGGCATGGCGCAGAGCGACCCAGAAACTCTCGTAAGTCCCCTGCGACCATAGATAGGCGCCTATGCCCAGGCAGCTTAGCCCCACCAGCCACAGATAGGGTATGGCTTCGATGTCATGGCGGTACGGCTTCAGGCTATGTCCCCGCAAGGCTAGGAAATGCGTGGCGAAATTCATCCCCGCCAGTAGCATGAAGACGATCAATATCGCCTCGATGGCCGGCGAATCGAAATAACCGACGCTGGCATCATGGGTGGAAAAGCCGCCCAGACCCATGGTGGCGAAGGCGTGGCAGATCGCGTCCAGCCAGTTCATACCGGCCAATTTTAGGGACAGGATGCAGGCCACCGTGATGCCGGCATAAACCATCCAGAGATTTTTGGCCGTTTCGGTGATGCGCGGGGTCAGTTTGCTGTCCTTGATGGGCCCCGGCGTCTCCGCCATGAACATCTGACGCCCGCCCACGCCTAGCACCGGCAGTATCGCCACCACCAAAACGATGATGCCCATTCCGCCCAGCCAGTTGAGTTCATGGCGCCAGAGATTGATGGCCGGCGGCAAATTATCCAGCCCGGACAATATGGTGGCGCCGGTGGTGGACAGACCCGACATCGCCTCGAAATAGGCGTCGGTGAACGATAAGCCCGGAATCGAAGCCATCAACGGATAGGTCGAAAATGCGGCCATTCCCAGCCAGGCCATCACCACGACCAGAAATCCGTCCTTAGCCTTAAGTTCTCGCTGGTAGCCCTTGGAGAAGATCCAGAACACTCCCCCGGAACAGAAGCTCAGCGCAAAGTCATGTACGAACAGCATGGCGGTTCCATCGCCGTAGACCAGCGCGGCTACCAGCGGCAGCAGATCGGCGGCGCTGTACACCATCAGCATGAGGCCGAATACATGCGCTAGCGAAAGCAATCTGCCCATGGACGCGGGGATAGGCTGAGGGAAATGAGGAAACGCCGGCCTCAGGCCTTGCCTAGCGGGGAAGTTCCGAACTTCCCGTCAGGAACTCGTCCACCGCCCGCGCGGCCTGGCGACCTTCCCGTATGGCCCAGACCACCAGCGACTGCCCGCGCCGCACGTCGCCCGCCGCGAAGACCTTGTCGGCCGAAGTCTTGTAGTCGGCCGTGTCGGCCCGCACGTTGCCGCGCTCGTCCAGACTCAGGCCCAATTCCTCCAGCATGCCGTCACGCACGGGATGCACGAAGCCCATGGCCAACAAAACCAGATCGGTCTTGATGGTGAATTCGCTCCCGGGAATCTCGTTCATCACCCAGCGGCCGTTTTCCTGCTTCCACTCGACCCGGGCGCAGACGGCCTGGGTAACCTTACCGTTCTCGCCCTCGAAACGCTTGGTGGTGACCGCCCAGTCGCGGGCACAGCCCTCTTCCTGCGACGAAGAAGTGCGCAGTTTGTTGGGCCAGTAGGGCCAGGTCAGGCCCTTTTCCTCCTTCTCCGGCGGCTTGGGCAGGATTTCGATCTGCGTGACGGCCGCCGCGCCATGGCGGATGGAGGTTCCGATACAGTCGGAACCGGTATCGCCGCCGCCGATGACCAGCACATGCTTGTCGTGCGCGACGATGCTCACGTCATCGGGAATGACGTCGCCGGCGACGCGCTTGTTCTGCTGCGGCAGGAATTCCATGGCGAAGTGCACGCCGCGCAATTCGCGGCCGGGAACCGGCAGGTCGCGGGGCTGTTCCGATCCCGCTGCGAGCAGCACGGCGTCGAATTCGTCGACCAGCGACTTCAGCAAAACGTCCACGCCGACATGGGTGTTGGGACGGAACACCACGCCCTCGGCCTGCATCTGCGCGATGCGGCGATCGATCAAGTGTTTTTCCAGCTTGAAATCGGGAATGCCGTAGCGCAACAGGCCGCCGATGCGGTCCGCCTTTTCATACACGACGACGGTATGACCGGCGCGTGCCAGTTGTTGTGCGGCCGCCAGGCCGGCGGGACCGGAGCCGATGACGGCCACGCGCTTGCCGGAACGCCGGGCGGGAATCTGCGGCTTGATCCAGCCGTTCTCCCAGGCCTTGTCGACAATGGCGCATTCTATCGTCTTGATAGTCACCGGTTCGTCGGTCAGATTCAGCGTGCAGGCGGCCTCGCAGGGCGCCGGGCAGATGCGGCCGGTGAACTCCGGGAAGTTGTTGGTGCTGTGCAGCACCTCGACGGCATCCTGCCAATTGCCCTGGTAGACCAGATCGTTCCAGTCCGGAATGATGTTGTTGATCGGGCAGCCGTTGTGGCAATACGGAATCCCGCAGTCCATGCAGCGGGCACCCTGCTTGCGCACCTCGTCCTCGCTGAGCGGAACGACGAATTCGTGATAATGCTGTACGCGGTCGGCGACCAGCGTGTAGCGCCTGTCCTGACGCGCGATTTCCATGAATCCCGTGGGCTTGCCCATGCTTACTTAACCTCTGTTGCAATTCTCAGGGTAGGACCGGACCGTCGGCGGTCGATGTCGCAGTATCGCACCTACCGTTGGCCCGGCCGGCGCTCGGCGCCGTGTCCTCTCGTTCTTAATGCTGAATACCGGACTGCACCTGGGTTTGGCGCATTTTCTCCAAAGCCAGTCGATAGTCTACCGGCATGACCTTGACGAATTTCCCGGCATAGCTGGACCAGTTTTCCAGGATATGGCGTGCGCGCTCGCTGCCGGTGTAGCGGCGATGACGCTCGATCAGGTTGCGGACGCGCTTTTCGTCGCCGCAGGTCATGTCGCGCAGTATATCCACCAAGCCGTGGTTCTCCAGGTCGCCGCCCTGATGGTCGTGCTTTTCCAGGGCCGTATCCTCGGCGGGAACCGGCTGCAATTCGACCATCGCCAGGTTGCAGCGGTGTTCGAAATCGCCGCTCTCGTCCAGCACATAGGCCACGCCGCCCGACATGCCCGCCGCGAAGTTGCGCCCGGTCTGGCCCAGCACCACCACCACGCCCCCGGTCATGTATTCGCAGCCGTGATCGCCCACGCCCTCGACCACCGCGACGGCGCCCGAGTTGCGCACGGCGAAGCGCTCGCCGGCCACGCCGCTGAAATAGCATTCGCCGCTGATGGCACCGTACAGCACGGTGTTGCCGACGATGATGTTCTCGGCCGGCACGATGGGGCAATCCGCGGTCGGGTAGATCGCGATGCGTCCGCCGGAAAGGCCCTTGCCGACATAGTCGTTGGCCTCACCCTGCAGTTCCAGGCTGACGCCGGCCGCCAGGAAGGCGCCGAAACTCTGTCCGGCCGTGCCTTTGGCCAGGATGGAAATGGTGTCCTCGGGCAAGCCGGCATGGCCGTAGCGCTTGGCCACCTCGCCGGACAGCATCGCGCCTATGGTGCGGTTGTAGTTGTGCACCTCGGTCTCGATCCGGACCGCCTTGCCTTCTTCCAGGGCCGGCTGGGCTTGCGCGATCAGCTTGCGGTCCAGGGCCTGATCCAGACCGTGATCCTGGACCTCGACGTTGTAGACGGCGACGTTGGGACCGGCCTTCGGCTTGTGCAGGATCTTGCTCAGATCGATCTTGGACGCCTTCCAATGCGAAATCGCGCGGTTCATATCCAGCCGCTCCGACCGTCCGATCATCTCGTTGATGGTGCGGAAGCCCAGCTTGGCCATGATCTGGCGCAACTCCTCGGCCACGAAGAAGAAATAGTTGACCACGTGCTCGGGCTGGCCGGTGAAGCGCTTGCGCAGCTCCGGATCCTGGGTCGCCACGCCCACCGGGCAGGTGTTCAGATGGCATTTGCGCATCATGATGCAGCCTTCCACGATCAGCGGCGCGGTCGCGAAACCGACCTCGTCGGCACCCAGCAGGATGGCGACTGCGACGTCGCGCCCGGTGCGCATGCCACCGTCGGCCTGTACGCTGATGCGCCCGCGCAGCTTGTTCAGCACCAGGGTCTGGTGGGTTTCGGCCAGGCCGATTTCCCAGGGCAGACCGGCATGCTTGATCGAGGTGATCGGGCTGGCACCCGTGCCGCCGTCGTAACCCGCAATGGTGACGTGATCGGCGTGCGCCTTGGCCACGCCCGCGGCCACCGTGCCTACGCCGACCTCGGACACCAGCTTGACGCTGATGCGCGCCGCCGGGTTGACGTTCTTCAGGTCATGGATGAGCTGGGCCAAATCCTCGATGGAATAGATGTCGTGGTGCGGCGGCGGGGAAATCAGGCCCACGCCCGGGGTCGAGTGGCGCACCTTGGCGATGACCGTATCCACCTTGTGGCCCGGCAACTGGCCGCCTTCGCCCGGCTTGGCGCCTTGCGAAATCTTGATCTGGATGTCGTCGGCGTTGACCAGGTATTCCGCGGTCACACCGAAACGGCCGGAAGCCACCTGCTTGATCGCCGAGCGTAGGGAGTCGCCGTTGGCCAGCGGCTTGAAGCGCTCGGGCAATTCGCCACCTTCGCCGGTGTTGGACTTGCCGCCGATGCGGTTCATCGCGATGGCCATCGTGGTGTGCGCTTCATAGGAGATAGAACCGAAGGACATGGCACCGGTGGCGAAACGCTTGACGATTTCCTTGGCCGGCTCGACTTCGTCCAGCGGGATGGGCTGATCGGCATACTTGAAGTCCATCAGGCCGCGCAGGGTCAGCAAATGCTCGTTCTGCTCGTTGATGAGCTTCGCATATTCCGCGTAGGTCTTGGCATCGTTCGCACGGGTGGCGTGCTGGAGCTTGGAGATGGTCTCCGGCGTCCAGATGTGGTCCTCGCCGCGCACGCGGTAGGCATACTCGCCGCCGACGTCCAGGGCGTTGCGGTAGATCGGCGCGTTGCCGTAGGCCAGGCGATGACGGCGCACCGTTTCCTCGGCGATCTCCTTGAGCCCGGCACCGCCCGTGGTGCTGGACGTACCGGTGAAATAAGCGTCCAGGAAATCCTCGGCCAGACCGATGGCATTGAAGACCTGCGCGCCGCAATAGGACTGATAGGTCGATATGCCCATCTTGGACATGACCTTGAGCAAGGCCTTGCCGACCGCCTTGATGTAGCGCTTGTGGATTTCGGACTCGGTCAGCTTCTCCGGCAGAGTCTCGCGCATCGCGGACAAGGTGTCGAAAGCCAAGTAGGGATTGACGGCTTCGGCGCCGAAGCCGGCCAGCAGGGCGAAATGATGCACTTCGCGGGCCTCGCCGGTTTCGATCACCAGACCGACCTTGGTCCGCAGACCAGCGCGTACCAGGTGATAGTTCACCGCCGAGGTCGCCAGCAGGGCCGGGATGGCCACATGGTCGGCATCCAGGCGGCGGTCCGACAGCACCAGGATGTTGTTGCCGTCGTGCACGGCTTGCTCGGCCTGGGCGCACAAAGCCTTCAGCGCTGGCTCAAGGCCGCTCGCACCGGTATCGGCGGCATAGCAGATGCTTAGCGTCTTGGTCTTGAAGGCGCCGGCGGTGCGGGTTTCGATGCGGCGGATCTTTTCCAGATCCGAGTTGCTCAGTATGGGCTGATGTACTTCCAGCCGCTTGTGGCCCACCCCGTTGCCCAGGCCCAGCAGGTTCGGCCGCGGGCCGATGTGCGACACCAGCGACATGACCAGTTCCTCGCGGATCGGGTCGATGGCCGGGTTGGTCACCTGGGCGAAGCCCTGCTTGAAATAGTCGTAGAGCAGGCGCGAGCGGTTGGACAACACGGCCAGGGCCGCGTCGGTGCCCATGGAGCCGACCGGCTCCTGGCCGGTGAGCGCCATCGGCTGCAGGAAGAACTTGATGTCTTCCTGGGTATAGCCGAAGGCCTGCTGGCGGTCGAGCAAGGTCTGCGCATCCGGCGCCATGGCGGCGACTTCGGGCGGCAAGTCCTCCAGCACGATCTGCGATTCGTTGAGCCACTGCTGATAAGGCGCCTTGGCGGCGAGCTCGGACTTGATCTCGGCATCGTCGATGATGCGGCCTTTCTCCAGGTCGATCAGGAACATCTTGCCCGGCTGCAGCCGCCACTTCTTGACGATCTTGTTCTGCGGGATCGGCAACACGCCCATCTCCGAGGCCATGACCACATGGTCGTCGTCGGTGATCAGGTAACGCGCCGGACGCAGGCCGTTGCGGTCCAGGGTGGCGCCGATCTGGCGGCCGTCGGTGAAGGCCACGGCCGCCGGGCCGTCCCACGGCTCCATCAGGGCCGAGTGGTATTCGTAGAACGCACGGCGCTGCTCGTCCATCAAGGGATTGCCGGCCCAGGCCTCCGGGATCAGCAGCATCATGGCGTGCACCAGCGAATAGCCGCCGGTCACCAGCAATTCCAGGGCATTGTCGAAACAGGCCGAATCGGACTGCCCTTCCGCGATCAGCGGCCAGACCTTCTCCAGATCGTCTCCGAGCAACTCGGACGACATGGAATAACGCCGCGAGGCCATCCAGTTGATGTTGCCGCGCACGGTGTTGATTTCGCCGTTGTGGGCGATCATGCGGAACGGGTGGGCCAGATCCCAGGTCGGGAAGGTATTGGTCGAGAAGCGCTGATGCACCAGCGCCAGGGCCGACACGATACGCTCGTCCTGCAGATCCTTATAGAAGAGGCCGACCTGGTCGGCCAGCAGCATGCCTTTGTACACAAGGGTACGGGACGAACAAGACGGTAGATAGAAGGACTTGCCATCGGCGAGGCCCAAGCCCCGCACGGCGTTCTCGGCCTGTTTGCGAATCACGAACAGCTTGCGTTCGAAGGCGTCCTGATCTTTGAGCGCGGGATTGCGGCCGATGAAGACCTGACGTATGGTCGGCTCGACCAGCTTGACCGACTCGCCCAGCCCGGCGTTGTCGACCGGCACGTCGCGCCAGCCCAGAACGGTTTGGCCCTCGGCGCGGATGAAATCTTCGAGCACCTGCTCGCAGCGGCTGCGATGCGCGGCGTCGCGCGGCAGGAAGACCATACCTACACCGTATTCGCCGACCGCCGGCAGGACGATGCCCAGCGCCGCGGCTTCCGCGCGCAGAAACTCGTCCGGAGTCTGTATGAGTATGCCTGCGCCATCACCGGCCAGCGGATCGGCACCGACCGCGCCCCGGTGGGTGAGGTTTTTCAACAACTCCAGGCCCTGGCGCACGATCGCGTGATTTTTCTGCCCCTTGATATGGGCGATGAAGCCGACGCCGCAGGCATCGTGCTCGTTGCGCGGATCGTACAAACCCTGCTTCTCGGGAAGAGCGTTGTGACTCATACTTGGAACCTCAATTCGGCAATCGGCCAGTGTGGACATCAGGACTCGCGGCGCATTCGACACCGTATTGTCCGCAAGCCTCCCCCGCAAAATCGGGCGGGACTCCCACTTGGGCCGTATGTTTTTGAAATCTAAACGATTTGGCCTGATATACCCCAGGAGCGGCCAAATGGCCGCCGACTATAGGGAATCCGGCAGGACATTTCAAGGGCCGATCAGTCTACCGCCTACTATTTTCGGCTGTCCAATACTGCTGCAACCATAATCTTTTTGCGACATATACCCGCCCTACCCCAGGCCACACCGGCGGCGGCCCGAAAAGACGCTTAGGATTTGATCGAACAACGGGGAAATTATCCAGCCTCCTATTACGGCCTGCGCTTCCTCACTCGACACCAGGTCCTGTTTCTTCCTTTACATTGCCGGCCAGGCGCGCCACCATCGACCGGCAAACCGTAGTCCGGATTCCTGTTGCACAGGACCGGACACGCAAAACCGGAGCACCGGCATGAAGTCCCTACCTCCCGCCCTAGAAGTGTTGTCGCATCGGTCCGAGCCGGCGGCTTACTCGGATGAGCCGCGCTGGCCGCGCCGACTCCTGGTTTTTCTTGCCGTGTTTCTACCCGTCCTGCTGACGGGGCAAGCTTATGTCTGGCTGCGGGAGCCGCTCTACGAAAGCCGCGCCACCTTACTGACCGTCGCGCCCATCGTGCTCGAGCAGCCCGGCATCGACAGCAAGGACCAACGTGTCGTCATCCAGGATCAACGAGGCGGCACGGCGGAGCACGTCATCATCCAGCAGCAGATGCTGCTCGGCCCCACCCTGCTGCAATCCGTCCTCGACCGCCTGCGCGCCGGCGGCGAAACGCCCGTGCCGAGCATGGCCGAGCTGGAAGCCATGCTGACGGCCACCCCGTTCGCGGACACCAACGTGGTCGAACTGCGCGCCCGAGGGCCGAATGAAAAGCAGCTGCCCGCCGTGATCAATGCCTGGCTAGACGTGTATCAGGAATTGCGCGCGCGCGAGG
This sequence comes from Methylococcus sp. EFPC2, assembly GCF_016925495.1. NCBI lineage: Bacteria > Pseudomonadati > Pseudomonadota > Gammaproteobacteria > Methylococcales > Methylococcaceae > Methylococcus > Methylococcus sp. EFPC2. The sequence goes on from NZ_CP070491.1 coordinate 1,778,344, forward strand.
CCAGCCAATCCGAGAACAGCGCCGCCGATGCACTGCGGCTCGAAATCGACCAATTGGAGACCAAGGTCGCCGACAAGCGGCAGGCGCTCGATCTGTTCCGCCGCACCCATGACATCCTCAGCAAGGACGAAGCGGGCAATCAGGCGGTCTCCGAACTGCGAGGGCTCAACGATGCGCTGAACAAGGCCAACGATGAAGAAACCAAAGCCAAGGCCCGCATCGACGCCGCGCGTGCCGCCATAGCCCGGGGCGAGTCCGTGGCGCCGCCCGAGGAACGGGCTTCGCTCTCTTATCTGGAAAAGCGCGCACAGGATCTGCGCGAGAAACTGGCCGAACTCAAACGGCGCTATACGAACAGTTATATCGAGCTGCAACCTCAGCTCAAGATCATTCCTGAACAATTGCGCGAGACCGAGAAGGAAATCGCCCAAAAGGCCGCCCAAGGCCAGCAAGACGAGATCGCCCTGGCGGAAAGGGCCCACCAGGCCGCCCGGCAAACCAGCCTGTCGATCCGAGCGCAAATCGAAGCGCACAAAGCCAAGGTGGCCGAATTCACCACGCGGTTCAGCCAGCATGAGGCCCTGCAGAAGGAATTGACCGACATGGAGGAGTTGTACCGCAAGACGCAGGAGCAACTCCTCAATTTCGAAGTCGCGCCGCGCGACGCCCTGCCCCTGCTCAGCGTCGTGGATCGGGCCTCGCTCCCCGACGCTCCCGTCTGGCCCGATTATCGTCGCGACAGCGGCATCGTAGTCGGCATCTCGCTGGCGCTGGCCTTGTTTGCCGTGTGGCTGCACGAGTATTTGACCCATCGTCCGCCGGTGCCTGGGCCAGCCTTGGTTCAGATTCCGGACATCCGGGTTTATTCCGTGCCGGAGAGCATCGTGCTCGGCCGAGCAAGCCAGCAGCCGGAAAGTCTGCCGGAGCGACGAACGGCCGCATTGGAACAGCTTCCACCGCGCGAATTATCGGAATCGGAACTGCGCATGCTCATGCAGCCAGCGTCCATCCCGGCCCGGCAACTCATCGGCATGCTGCTTTCCGGCGCCACCCTAAACGAGGCGGCAAGCTTGCGGGAGGAACATATCGATCTGGAGCATCGGCGCATCAGCCCGCCGAGTTCCCCACCGAGGACTCTGGCCATACCCAGGACCGTGCAGAGAATGTTCGCCGACCATCGCCCCGTGCCGGCCTGGGGAGACAGCGATACGGAAGAACTGGAAGCGCACATCGCCTGTGCCGCCATCGACTCCGGCTTGCCGCGGCCCGAAGAAATCGACTCCGCTGCCTTGCGCCACACCTATATCGCCTATTTGGTGCGCCAGGGCATCCGCCTTGCTGAACTGGAGCACATCGTGGGACCGTTGCCGGCCAAGTTGTTGGCGAGCTATGGTCGCCTCTCCCCCGCGGGGCCGGGACTCCAGGCCGCAGCGATCGATTTGGTCCATCCCGTTCTCAGAGATACCGACGGATACGATAAAACCCTCTGAATCACTCGGTTGCCGCACGCGCCCATTCCTTTTAAGGTATGCGCCCTTTTCCGAATGCCGCCGCCGATGGCCGGCTCCCTCTCACGCGTGGAGAATATTCATGACAGAACACTATGATGTCGTCATCGTCGGTGGCGGCATGGTGGGCGCCACGCTCGCCTGCAGCCTGGGCGACAGTCCGCTGAAAATCGCCATCATCGAGGACGCTCCGCCGCCCGATTTCGCCCCGGACCAGCCGCACGATCTGCGCGTTTCGGCCATCAGCATCGCATCGGCCAACATCCTCAAGACGGTGGGTGCCTGGCGCGGCATCGTTGCGCGCCGCCTGTGCCCGTTCCGCCGCATGCGGGTGTGGGAGGACAAGGGCGATGTCGAATTCCGCAGCGACGACATCAACGAACCCCTGCTGGGGCATATCGTCGAGAACCGCATCATCCAGCTGGCCGTGCTGGAACGTCTGCACGATTTCCGCAACATCACCCTACTCTGCCCTGCCAGGACGCGGTCGATCGAGCACGACAGCCGACAATCGACGGTCACGCTGGACGACGGCCGCGTCCTCACGGCCCGCCTGCTGGTGGCGGCGGACGGGGGCTATTCGCGGGTGCGGCAAGCAGCCGGCATGGGCGTCAGCGCCTGGGATTACGAACAGCACGCGCTGGTTCTGACCGTCGAAACCGCCTATCCGCAACAGGACATCACCTGGCAGCGCTTCACGCCCACGGGTCCCCTGGCCTTTCTTCCCCTGGACGGCCCCCACGCCTCCCTGGTCTGGTATCAAACGCCGGAGGAAGTCAAACGACTCAAGGCGCTGCCGGATGAGGCGTTGTTGGCCGAATTGCTGGCCGCGTTTCCTTCCGCCCTGGGAGACATAAAACGCATCGAGGCGCGCGGCAGCTTTCCGCTCAAGCGCCAGCATGCCCAGCATTACATCAAGGAGGGAGTGGCCCTTATCGGCGACGCCGCGCACATGATCCATCCGCTGGCGGGCCAGGGCGTCAACATCGGCCTGCTGGATGCCGCCGCGTTGGCTCAGGTGTTGCTGAACGCCAAGCGCCAAGGACTGGATCTCGGCGCCGAGAAAACTTTGCGGGAATATGAAAAGATGCGCCGGCAGAACAATCTCCTGATGATGACCACCATGGATTTGTTCTACAGGGTGTTCGGCAACACGGTCCTGCCGCTCAAGTTCATCCGCAACCTGGGATTGGGATTGGCCGAACGCCTCTCGCCCGCGAAAAAAATCGCCATGCGCTATGCCATGGGCCTGGGCGGCAGACTGCCGCGGTTGGCACGGGGCGAGGCGATACTGGGATGACCCCGCCCCGGTGAGCTCAGGTGGAGGTTGCCGGGACAATTCGACCGACGATGAAACACCCATCAGCCAGGATGAGCGGGGAGCGCACGGTGGAACGCGCGATGGCCAAAGCGCCAGCACGCATCTTGGCTATTGACATCCGACGGCATTAAGCCAAGAATACCCAGCCTTGCTGGCATCCAGCCCGAGCAAGACATCCGTAATACGAGATGGTGATGTAGCTCAGTCCGGTTAGAGCGGAGGATTCATAACCCTCAGGTCGGCGGTTCGATCCCGCCCATCACCACCATTTTCTAGCCGCGCTCCGCTTGACGGCAGCAGCGTCCAGTTTCCCGACCGGCTCACCGCCCCCGTTTTTCGTCTAAGACGACAGGCGCCGTCGATGCGTCCCACGAAAGTGCTCCGCCCAACGGGGCATTCCTAACGCCCTGAGCCCGCACTTCGTGGGACGACCATCGATTCGATCACCCGGCGACTCGGTCCGATGACCTAACCGCCGCGGATTTCCCGCCGGCGCGGATCAAACCGAGGCGTGGGCCTTCCCGTCATGATCGCGGTGGGGCGATCTGAGTATTCCCCGGTGCTTGTACTTCGCATCCCCCTGCGTCTCCGGAGCCACCCCGACCGCGGGGACGGACAAGGGGATAAGCCGCCCGTCGGCGCGCGCAACGGGCGACTCCTCGGTCCGCACGCCAATCCCGCCCTGCAAGCGCCGAGACCTGCCGAAGACTATCGGCGCCACCCTCGCCCGCATCCGTTCGGCGGCGTGCTGAGCGTCCTGCCTATGCGCGAAGGGACCATGAAAAACGGCGTCTTGATCAAAACGCCGGACTTTCACGTTTCCCGGCCAACTAACGACATAGTAACCGGGGGCTAATACTTTCCAATCGGGTAAACGGTATTGGCGTTCATAAGACTCCGAATCGATGAGTCTGAAGCCGTGTATAACCCGCGCAATTTCGAATTCATCGTAATCTGCATCCATTTTCGATTTTCCTCCCCTAACTTAACAATCGACCGATATTCGGACCCTAAAAGGCGTGCCGCCCAGGGGAGCCGCCTGCGTCCGGATTGGGAGATTCTCACCCATGACGTACCATGGATGCTTCGGCTTACTCAGCCGAATACACGATTTGCCGGAGGAGTGAACAGGGTTCGCCGATACCGAAACCACTGTTCCTTGGATGAAGCGTACGAAAAAGCGGAGAAAACTCGCGATAATTCAAGCATATGGTGATACTCCTTGTGTCCGAATGATACCCTCCACCACTCCGCTGTCCTCGCATCGGCGATTACTCGCCGGTCCAGGCGCGGAACATCCACTCGCGTTGGCACCCGATACGTTCGGGAAGATCAATAAAGGGGCGATTTCCGCCTTGCGGGAGAAAAAATCTCCAATCGGACTCGTCCTTAAGCTCCATGATCGCATCCATCCGTAGGTCCCAATCCACCGATCCGCATAGGCGGTATCGCCCTGGGCGGCTATTTAAACTTCCTGCGCCACCGTCGGCCATCCGTATAAGCCCGTAAGGAAGATTTCTTAGACGAATGATAGGGATATCGAAGATTATTGCTTCGAGCAGACATGTACCTGATGGGCATCCCAGAACCGGGTGAGTTCGATCACGTTGGCCGAGCCGGTCTTTTCCATGACCTTGGCCCGGTAAATCTCCACCGTACGATGGCTGATACCCAGGAGTTTGGCGATCTCCTTGTTGGATCGTCCATCGATGACCAGCTTCAATACCTCCAGTTCGCGCGGGGAAAAACAGACGTTCAAGCGCGCGCCCCGGGCATGGTCCTGTGCGAGCCGCTGGCGCCGCTCGGCATCGATCGAAAAACCCGCCTGGATGCGCTCCAGCAATACCGCGCCTTGTACCGGCTTGGTCAGGAAATCGAGCGCGCCGGCCTTGATGGCCCTAACCGTCATGGGAATATCGCCGTGCGCCGTCAGGAAGATGACCGGCAGCTGGCATGCCCGATGGTTGAGCTCGGCCTGCAGTTCTGCACCGCTCATGTCCGGCATATTCATGTCGAGCACCAGGCATCCGGGCCTGCCGGGCGCGTAGCTGCGCAGAAACTCGTCCGCGCTGGCGTAAGCCTCGATGGGAATACCCGCCGTCTGCAGCAGCAGACTTAGACTATCGCGAACGGCGTCGTCGTCATCGACCAGAAATACCGTGGGTTGATCACTCATGAAGCGAACGGCAAGGTGAAGTGGAAACATGTGCCGGATGGGGCCTCAGTATCCAACCACAGCTTGCCGCCGTGCGCCTCGACCAGCGAACGGCTCACGGCTAAGCCCATGCCCAAACCCCGCGCCTTCGTGGTGTAAAACGGCTGGAATATCGATTGGCGACTCTCCGTATCGACCCCGCCGCCGCAATCGCATACCGTCACGAGCGCCATGTCGTCCGGACTCAGGACTTTCGTGCTGACCGAGATCATTCCGCTCGCCATTCCCGCCTCGCGCATGGCGTCCAGACCATTGCGCAACAAATTGATCAGCACCTTTTCCATCTGGCTACGGTTGGCTTGTACGCGCGGTAAATCGGGCGTGAGCTCCAGACCGACACTGAACCCGCCAAGATCGTTATCGGCCTTGAATATCACTATGGCGTCCCTGACGGTCGCATTAAGGTCCACGTCCTCGGATACCGTCTCGCCTTTCTGCAAGAGCTTCAATAACTGCCGGGTGGCCTGTCCGGCACGCTGAACCTGCTGCTCGCCGCTTTCCAGGGAATAACGGAGCTTATCCATGTCCGGTTTGTTCGCCCTCAACAAGACCAGTGCCACCTCGATGTAGGAGGCGATGGCCGCGAGCGGCTGGTTGAGTTCGTGAGCGATAGCGGCCGCAGTCTGTATCGCCACGTAGTGCCTGAACGACTCCTCCAATTCCTTGCCCCGGCCGCGCAACTCTTGCGTTTTCTTGCGTTCGGTGACATCGAAATTCATGCCCACCATGCGGTAAGGCTGATCGTGTTCGTCGCGCAGCAGGGCACCGCGGGTATGTATCCAACGGTACGACCTATCCTTGAGGCGAACGCGGTATTCCAACTCGTATTGCGCCGAACGACCGGCGACGAAGCTTTCGGTTTCCGACAGTACCCGGTCCCTATCCTCATCGTGGATACGGTTTTCCCACTCCTCCCAGCGCGCCGGCAGCTCATCTTCCCCATAGCCTAATTGGCGTTTCCATTCGGGCGAAAAGTAGACCTCCCCGCTCCGCAAGTCCCTGTCCCACAGGCCGGCATCCAGCGCCTCGATGGCCAATCTCAGCCGGGCCTCGCTCGCGCGCAGGACCTCTTCCGCCCGCTTGTCGTGGGTGATGTCGCGGATATAGCCATGCCAAAGGACACTGCCGTCGGGTTCGCCCAAGGGCATGGAGTGGCCTTCGATCCAAACTTCGCCCTTGATGGGATGCCGATAGCGGAAGACGTATCGCCAAGGCTCGAGGGTTCTGGCGGATTCCGCTATCGACTCATAAACCTGGCTCAAATCGTCCGGATGGATGCGCATGAAAACCGGGCCGAAATCTTCAACCACCGCCTGCGGATCGATTCCGTAGAGGTCTTCGAAAGCCGGACTGCAATACGGGGCGCACGCGCTGCCGTCCGGATGCAAGCGGAACGAACAGACCACGCCGGGCACCGACGCGGCAACCTGCGCGATCTGGTTTTGCAATTCCAGGCGTTCCCGCAGAGCCACTTCGGTCTGCAAGCGCTCCGTGACATCCCGCAGGATGATGGTGAACCAGCGCCTGCCATCGACTTCGGCCACGGAGATGGAGGCCTCGGCCGGGAACGACTGACCATTGGCGCGCCGGCCATCGACCGTACACCGCTCTTTCGTGCAGCGCCCCTCGGGGTCGTTCAGCATGACGCAGGAATGACATTCGCCGTCCGCCTCGCAGAAACCCAGGAGGACGAAATCCTCGATGGATGCGCCGACGGCCGTTGCCGCGGAACACCCGAACATCTTCTCCGCCGCCGCATTAAACAGCACGATGCGCCGGGCGGCATCGGCGGTGATGATCGCATCCATGGCCGTGGAGACGACGCCGGCGAGCAGCTTCTGGCTGGCGGCGAACGCCGCTTCCGAGCAACGGAGGTCGGAGAGCACCTGCTCCTGCTGCTGTCGCGCGCGCTTCACGATGCCGAACAGCAGGCTCGCGAGTCCGCCGATCAGGATAAACATGAACAGGCGACTCAAATCGGAATTATCGGTCGCGCCGGCATCCGTGGCGGCGTGGCTCGCCGGCAAGGCGACGATCCCGCTCACGGCCACGGCGGTGGCCGTGAGCCCCGGGCCCAAACCGCCCAAATAGCCGCTGAGCAGGACGGGAAAGGCAAACAGAAATATCAGCAGGGGTTGTTCGCCGAACCAGTCCAGGGTTAAGCGCTGCAGGGCGAGGAACGCGGCCGTTATCGCCAAGGCGAATGCGTAGATCACCCAGAACGGCTGACGTCTGAGCGGCGTGGTGATGTCCTGTTGCCCCGAACTCATCTTCTTCTGCATTTCCCTTGAGACGCACGTAAGCGACGGCCCGCTGATCGTATCGCTGGCCGAGCCCGGGAGCTAGTACCCCTGGGCCGGAATACAGATATTTCCCTTGACAACGGGATGTGAGCGCGATTATCCGCAAAAATCGCAGCAAAAGAGCGGCAAACGCCTTCGTGCCGGCCTGGACTCCTGCGTTTGCCCTAGCCTGCTTCCGCACCCTGCGGTTATCATGGGTGGGCCGTAAGCCTGCCCGCGGAGCGAAGCCGCTTTCCAGGCCATCATCCGCCATCTACCCCGACCCAGCCTTGTCCTTGCAGCCGACCGAAACCACCGAACCGCTGTTACGCGCCCTAGACCTCGAGTGTTTGCGCGGCGACAACCTGCTGTTCGAAGCACTGAGCTTCGTCCTGCACGGCGGCCAGCTGCTGCAGATCGAAGGCGCCAACGGCAGCGGCAAGACCAGCCTGCTGCGCATCCTGGCGGGCTTGAGCCGCGCCAGCGCGGGCACGGTGCTTTGGCGAGGCGTCGACATCGAAGAGCGGCGCGCCGATTATTTTTCCGCCATGGCCTACCTGGGCCATGCCTTGGGCATCAAGGGCGAATTGTCGGCGCTGGAAAACCTGAAAGTAGCCCTGGCCCTGAGCGGCGTTGCCTACACCCCCGCAACGCTTTATGAGGCACTGGCGCGGACCGGTCTGGAAGGACGCGAACACATCCCGGCCCGTGCGCTGTCGGCCGGACAGAAACAACGCGTCGCGATGGCCCGTTTGCTGGCCTGCCCGGCCCGTCTGTGGATCATGGACGAACCCTATACCGCGCTGGACGTGGACGGCATCGCCCTGCTGCGCGAACTGCTGGAAGCCCACCTGGCCCAGGGCGGGCTGGTGGTGCTGACCTCGCACCAGGCGGTGGAGGTGCGTGGCGACGTGGTCAAACTGAGACTGTCATGAACGGATTATTCACCGCCTGCTCCGCCCTGCTCAAACGCGACCTGATGCTGGCCTTCCGCCACCGCGGCGAGCTGGCCAATCCCCTGCTCTTCTTCCTGATGATCGTGACGCTGTTTCCCTTAGGGGTCAGCCCCGAAGCCGAGCTGCTGCGCCGCATCGCGCCGGGGGTGATCTGGATAGGCGCGCTGCTGGCCGCGCTGTTCTCGCTGGAAAGCCTGTTCCGCGGCGATTTCGAGGACGGCGCGCTGGAACAGATGCTGCTGAGTCCGCACCCGCTTTCCGCCCTGGTCCTGGCCAAGGTGCTGGCGCACTGGCTGGTGAGCGGCCTGCCCATGCTGCTGCTGGCGCCTTTGCTGGGCCTGCTGCTGGCCATGCCAACGACCGGCATCCAGACGATGGAGATCACCCTGGCGCTGGGCACGCCCCTGCTCAGCCTGATCGGCGCGATCGGCGTCGCCCTCACCGTGGGCCTCAAGCGCGGCGGCATCCTGCTGACCCTGCTCATCCTGCCGCTCTACATCCCGGTCCTGATCTTCGCCACCAACGCCGTCACCGCGGCGGCGGCCGGTCTGCCGGTTGAAGGGCAGTTCTATTTCCTCGCGGCCCTGCTGGCCCTGGCGCTCACTCTGGCGCCCGTGGCCATCGCCGCCTCTTTACGTATCAGCGTGAGTTGAAACCATGTGGCTGTTTTTCCATAAACTCGCTTCACCCAAATACTTTTACGATCTAGCCGGCAAGTTCATACCCTGGCTGGGCACTCTGTGCCTGATCGCTTTTCTGTCGGGGCTCTATCAGGGACTGTTCGTCGCCCCGCCGGATTACCAGCAGGGCGAGAGCTACCGCATCCTCTTCGTGCACGTGCCCTCAGCCTGGATGTCCATGTTCGTCTACACCTTCATGGCCGTGCTGAGTGCGATCAACCTGATCTGGAACATCAAGCTCGCCGACGTGATGGTGCGCAGTTCCGCCGCGCTCGGCGCCTCGTTCACCTTCCTGACACTGGTCACGGGATCCTTGTGGGGCAAGCCGATGTGGGGCGCCTGGTGGGTGTGGGATGCCCGGCTGACCTCCGAGCTGATCCTGCTGTTTCTCTACCTGGGCTACATCGCCCTGGTTTCCGCCATCGAAGACCCACGGAGCGCGGCGCGCGCCGGTGGAGTCTTGATCCTGGTCGGCGCGGTCAACATCCCCATCATCCACTACTCCGTGGAATGGTGGAGCACCCTGCATCAAGGACCTACGCTCACCAAGATCGGCAAGCCCAGTGTCCATGTCAGCATGCTGATCCCCTGGCTACTCATGTTCGCGGGCTTCCAGCTTTATTACTTTACAGTCGTGCTGATACGCGCCCGTACCGAAGTGCTGGAGCGGGAGCGGCGCAGCGCCTGGGTGCAGGAATTGTTCGGCAAATGAGCGCCGGTCGACCGACGTTTTTCATGCGACCCGATTTACCCGACACTATGCCTATCTCAACCCGACGCCCTGGTAAACCATGATCGCCTATCCCCAAATCGACCCGGTCGCCATCAGTCTGGGACCGCTCAAGATCCACTGGTACGGCCTGATGTACGTGATCGGCATTTCCGGCGCCTGGTGGCTGACCAAGCGTCAGGCGCGGCTGGGGCGGGTGGATTTGAGCGAACAGCAGGTCGAGGATCTGATCTTCTATTGCGCGCTGGGCCTGATACTGGGCGGGCGGCTGGGTTACACCCTGTTCTACAACCTGCCGGCGTTTCTCAACGATCCGGCCATGATCCTGCGTATCTGGGAAGGCGGCATGTCCTTCCACGGCGGCATGCTGGGGGTGTTCGCGGCCATGCTGTGGTTCGGCCGCAAGATCGGGAAGTCATTTTTCGAGCTGTCCGACTTCATCGCCCCCTACGTCCCCATAGGCCTGGGCGCCGGACGCATAGGCAACTTCATCAACGGCGAGCTGTGGGGTCGGGTCACCGACCTGCCGTGGGGTGTGGTTTTCCCGGACGCCGGCCCGGAACCGCGCCATCCCTCGCAGATCTACGAAGCGCTGCTGGAAGGCGGGGCGCTCTATCTCGCCCTGTACTGGCTGAGCCGCGGTCAACCGCCGCGGCGGGCGATTTCCGGATGGTTTCTGCTGCTTTACGGCCTGTTCCGCTTCGGCGTGGAATTCGTCCGCCTGCCCGACGCCCACATCGGCTACCTGGCTTTCGGCTGGCTGACCATGGGCCATGTGCTGACCCTGCCGATGATCGTCTTCGGTGCGGGCCTTATCGCCTGGGCCTATCGCCAAGCCGAGGCCAGGCGGCCTTAACTCGGCACGCTCAGACCGCGAGCTGCAACTCCGCCAGCCGCGCATACAGGCCGCCTGACCGCAGCAGTTCGGCGGCGGTGCCCTGCTCCACGATACGCCCCTGCTCCATCACCACGATGCGGTCGACGCGCTGCACCGTGGCAAGCCGGTGCGCGATGACCAGCGTCGTGCGGCCGCGCATGGCGGCTTCCAGCCCTTGCTGCACCCAGCGCTCGGATTCGGCGTCCAAGGCCGAGGTAGCCTCATCCAACAGCAGCAGCGGCGCGTTCTTGAGGATGGCCCGCGCGATGGCGATACGCTGACGCTGTCCCCCGGATAACCGGACGCCGCGCTCGCCGAGGAAGGTGCGATACCCTTCGGGCAGGCGAGCGATGAATTCGTCGGCCAGCGCGGCGCGGGCGGCGGCCAGAACCTCCTCGTCGGATGCATCGGGCCGGCCGTAACGGATGTTGTCCAGGGCATCGGCGGAGAAGATCACCGGATCCTGCGGCACCACCGCGATCGCTCCGCGCAAATCCTTCAGTGCCAAGCTCCGCACGTCGACGCCGTTGAACCTCACCGCACCCTCGCCGGCGTCGTAAAAGCGCTGCACGAGCTGGAATACCGTGGTCTTGCCGGCACCGGACGGCCCCACCAGGGCGACCGTCTCGCCGGCCGCGATTTCGAGGGTAAAATTTTCCAGCGCCGGCGTGTGGGGCCGCGAGGGATAGTGGAACGACACCCCCTCGAATCCCACCCGCGCGCGGCCCGGTGCGGGCAACGGCTCTGGCACGGGCGGCGTGACGATGGGCGATGCGGTGTGCAGCAACTCCATCAAGCGTTCGGTGGCACCGGCCGCGCGCATCACGTCGCCCCAGACTTCCGCCAGCGTGCCCGAGGCGCCTGCGACGATCACCGCGTACAGCACGAAGGACGTCAACTGGCCGCTGCTCATGCCGCCGCCGGCCACCGCCCGGGCACCCAGCCAGAGCACGAAGAGGATGGCGCCGAACACCGCGGCGATCAGCAGCGCGGTCAGCATCGAGCGCAGGCGCGCCCGCTTCATGGCCGAGCGGAAGGCATTTTCCACCGACTCGGCGTAGCGGCGGGATTCGATAGCCTCGTGGGTATAGGCCTGGACCGTGGCCGCGGCGTTCAGGATTTCCCCGGCGATGGCCGAGGCGTCGGCGACGCGGTCCTGCGATTCGCGTGAAAGCCGGCGCACGCGCCGCGCCAGCACGATCAGCGGCAGGATCACGCCGCCCAGCAGCCCCAGGGTGATACCGAACAGCCTGAGGTCGGTCACCGCCAGCATCGCCATGCCGCCGGCCGCCTGGAACAGGCTGCGCAAACCCATGGAAACGGAAGAACCGACCACCGTCTGCACCAGCGTCGCATCGCCGGTCAGGCGCGACAAGACCTCGCCGGTCTGCAAGGTCTCGAAAAACTGCGGCGGCTGCTGCAAGACCCGCGCATAGACGGCGCCGCGCAGATCCGCCGTGACCCGCTCGCCCAGCCAGTTCACCACGTAATAGCGGGCGGCTACCGCCACGCCCCAGACCACGCCCAGACCGAACAGGGCGAGGAAATACACTCGCGCCGTCGACGCGGAGGCATGACCTCCCTCCCCGCGCAGGAAGCCCAGGTCGATGACCTGGCGAAAACCGGCGGGTACCGCCAGCAGCGATCCCGAGGCCAGGCACAGCAAGAGGAAGGCCAATAGCACGCGCCAGCGATAAGGCTTGAGGAAGGGCAGCAGGGCCCTCAGGGTGGAGAGTTTGCGCGGCGGGGTCCCGCTCGTCTCCTGCGGATAAGAACGATCAGCCAAGCAAGGCCCTCCCCAGGCGCACCACGGCGGCGGCCACGGACTGCACGGCCGCCTGCTGCCGGGGGTCGATCAGTTCGCCGGCCTCGTCGAACAAGGTATGGGCGTTGCCCAGGGCGACCTGCTCCGGCACGACGATCAGCCCCAGATTGGCCAGATACTGGCGGGCAAGCGGAAGACCGCGTATGCCGCCCAGGGGACCGGGCGAAGCGGCGACCAGACCCGCCGGCTTGCCGCGCAGGAACACCAGCCCCGAGCTGCCGAGGTTTCCCGGCACGGGCCGGGACAGCCAGTCCAGGGTGTTTTTCAACAGCGGGGTGGGGAATCCGTTGTACTCGGGACTCGCGATCAGGAAGCCGTCGTGCTCGCCGGCCAGCACCTGCAAACGGGCCGCGGCTTCCGGCAGTCCCTGCTCCGCTTCCAGATCGCCGTTGTAAAGCGGGAGGACGAACTCGGCCAGATCGAGCTCGGTGACCTCGGCGCCCGCCTCGCGGGCATGGCGGCTGAGGACGCGCAGGGCTTTCTGGTTGAGGGACTCACGGCGGGCGCTGCCGGCAAAGGCGAGCAGGCGTAGGGTAGGCATGACTGATTCCTTGTGATGTCGAGTCGAAAGAAGCAGATTACTCGGAATACCGGCGGAAGACATCCTTGCGCGGCACCCGCGCAAGGCCCGGTCGAGGCCCCCTGCCCTCCCTCCGCCCGCACGCGCGACCGGTTTTTTGTTACCTTGTACGGGGCTTTTCCGGCCCTAGGGCCGAGACGCGTTGCTATGCGTAGTTTTTTCTCTTCGTTTTCGCAGGCTGGGCTGAAAACATGAAGTACAAAGACTATTACAAGTGCCACTTCCGCCCCCTTCAAAGACCCTCCTAAACACTTGATTAGTCTGATGCATTAGCATCATCTAACTTTCAAAAACTGCCTGAAACTTCCATAATAGTGCTGACATGGGATTTCGGTATGTCAATCTGCAAACTCTCCAAGCCGGTCGTAAAGAACGCGGAATCGCCCCAGGTGGGAACGTCTGACCATAGGCGAGGCTACCGGGTCATCTGGGATTCAGAGACACCAGGCTTCGGCCTGATCGTCACCAACAAGGGCATCAAGTCTTATATCGTACGTGCCCGTATCAAGGGCAAGGAAAGGCGGCACACCTTGGGCCGATCTGCCGTGCTGGGGCCGGACGTGGCGCGTGACTTGGCTCGCGCCTGGCTGGGCAAGATTGCCGAGGGACGCGACCCGGTGGAGGAAAAGCGCCTTGACGCTGTTTCAGGCATCACGCTGCGGCAAGCAATGGAGACTTATTGTGCTTCTGGCAGACCCAGAGAAAGCACACAAGAGCTCGTGCGGGCGCGTTTCACCTCCAGGCTTGTGGTGTGGCTCGATCTACCGCTTATCCGCATCAACGAGGACATGGTAGAGCGGCGCTTTCTCGACATTGGCGAGGAAACTCCAGCCGACGCGAATATCACCTTCCGTTATTTCCGCGTGGTCTGGAATTTCGCCAAAATCCGCACGGAAGACAGCACCGGTAAGGCGATGTTGCCCGATTGCCCGACGCGCAGACTGACCAAGGGCAAGCTATGGAAGCCTGACATCCGGCGCAAGCGGGCCGTGTTGCCGCACCAGTTGCCGGCGTTTATCCAGGCTGTGGATGCTCTGCCTGACGAGAAAGCACGGCTGTTTTTCAAGTTCATCCTGCACACCGGATGCCGTGCATCCGAGGCCGCTGGATTGCTACGGAAAGACATTGACCACCGGGCCGGCGCGGTTCACTTCATCGGCACTAAGAGCCGAAGCAATCCCGAGTTCTCGTTTCCGGCATCCAGGCAACTGCTGGAAGTCATACGGCAGGCGGAAGAGGTGGGCATTGGGGATTACCTGTTCGGAGACCTGGCCGGCAACGAGCGGGACAACCCGTTCGCGCACGAGGTCACGCTATTGAGCAAAGCCTACGGCAAGTTCGGCCCGCACGATCTGCGGCGAACTTACATCAGCATGGGCAATCTGGCCAGCGTGCCAGAGATAGCCCTAAAAAAGCTGGTGAATCACTCCCAGAAAGCCAACGTCACCGCCGGCTACGACGCCGCGGACCTGGCCATGCTGAAGCCGCACGCGCAACGCATATCAGATTTGATCGAATCGCACCTACACAGTGCGGACGTGATATCCATCAAGCGGGCAGGTTGAGGTATGAATATCTGAACAGTGTTCAATCCGGCGATATGCCGGTAATCCCGACCAGGGCGGGCTATCCCTGGAAACTGAGCAGGCCGGCCGGTGTTGCATGAAGGTCCGGCCTCGATTTGCGGCGTTGTAATAAGAATCTGGACCGATGAACATGGAGAAACTATGAAAAAAACATACCCCGCAATTTTCTTGATTTTTTTGAGTGCTTGCACAGCCACAAGCGGTGTAATGGAAGCAGAGAATGGGGTTTATTTGATTTCCGCCCAAGGCTCCGCCTACTGTGGCGGTACGGCCTGCGCTAATGAGGCCGCTTATGATGAAGCCCAAAGCTTCTGCAAGAAGAAAGGCGCTAGGGCCGTTTTGCTTTCACAGGAAGAACGCGAAGTCGATATGGCATCCGGTTTCGCATCCTGGGGCACTTATGGCGGGGTCGCATCTGGGGGCGCGTATCCAGCCGGCAATGCCAGGCTGCGCTTTAAATGCGCGACAAATTGATAAATCTATCTCCACGCCTAGTCCGGCCAGACGAAAAGCGGACACCTTCACCGCCTGGCGTGGTTCCTATCTTGAAGGTCTGAGCCTGGAAGGGGGCGCGATGAACGATCTACGCAAGGCTTTAACGGAAGCCTTGTCCGCTGCGAAAGCTGCCGGCGACCGACCTTATGACGGCATTTTAGGTACGCTCCCTGATTGGTTCCCCTCGGCTGCCGTCCACGAATTTCAAACCCTGCGTGCTGACTTGCTTGCCGACGGATATTCGCCGGACGAGCTGCGCGGCTATCTGGCCGACATGGTAGAAATTCAAGAACAGGCCATAAGCAGCCCTGACGAAAACGGTTATTTCCGTCCGGCAACCCCGGTTGATATTTGGGGGAAGGTAAGCACTCTGGCAACCTTTTTCCGTGCCGCGCAAATGGAGATGAAGGCCGGGCTTGCGTTAATTATTGGCAAGGACAGTGCTGCGCATTTATTGAGAGGTAAGAAAATCCAGAAAGGGGCAAAGGCGGGGCATGAGCTGACTCATGGCACGCCGAAAGAAAAAGCCCAGAAATGGGCCGATTATCAAGCGTTTATAGAAAACAAATACGCCAACAATCAGAGTCTCACATACTCTGACCTTCAAAAGTTAGCGGCGGCGCATTTCCGCGTTTCCGCAAAGACCATTCAGCGGAACACGTCCAACCCTAGAAAAACTTAGGACACTGCCGGCCACTGTCCTATTTGAATTTCTCCATCCTGTCAGCAACTTCCCGGCCGGGAAGTCCAACCGAACAGGATGGCCATGAAACGCTCACACACCCGAACGCCCCCAACCCCTGCGCTTCCCTACGTCGAAGCGGCAAAGATGCTTGAAGCCGCGCCCGACCTCGCCCCGCTACCGCCCGCGTGCGTGGCGGCGCTGCTGAACAAGAAGACCGTAAACGCGCTGGACAAAATGCGCTCACAAGGACGCGGGCCGAAGTTCATCAAGCTGGGGCATCGCGTAGCCTATCCCGCTGGCGATCTGCGTAAGTTCCTTGCCGGGCTACAGCGTCGTCAGGTTGCGTGAGGTCGGCGCAATGATCGAAGCCAGCCAGCAACCGACCTACCCCTTCGACTGGGGCAAGCCATCGCGGCAGACCCATGCGCCGAAACGGAAATGGAGCCTGAAACGCAAAGCGCGCCAGGCCGCACGCTTGACGATGAGCGGCACCAGCCCGCACCATATACCCACCGCTCCACATGAGCGGTCCGGGATTGGCGTCCTGGAAGAAAGAGCGTTAAAGGCGCTCGTCACACAGCGTCTTTTTTTACGCGCGGAATCTCATCATGGTGAGCCGTGCGTAGGCAGTCGCAAGACTGGCCGGTCTCTTTCCCGGTACGCCAACCTGCGCACGGTTCGCCACCACCTTGATTGGCGTCGAGGTGGGGCGATTGCATCACGCAATCCGAAAGAGGTTCCAACCATGAACACCCCTAGCAAGGGCGTAATCCGCCCGCAATTCCCCCGCCCCCGAGAACTTCACAGCCTGGAACGCGCCCTCAAGGCGTTCGTACAGGAGGCCCGTGACGTGGCCGATACCGCCTATACGCTGGAAGTCGATCATCATGGTCAACTGCCGCAATTGGACGATATCGCCGCGAATATGAGCGAGGCCCTAAGCCTGATCGAGCGGTCGCATGGTCTGGCGTTCGAGGCCTGGCGCACTGCTTGCGAAGCGGAAGCCGGTCACCAGAGAGGGAACTGAGATGAACTCGAAGCAGAACAAGCAGGCAAAAGACTCTATTGACCAAATGATAAGCAGCATCCTCGACCAGTACCCGCCGACACAGACACGACACGCCTTACTCAAAAAGGCCCGGCGGTTCGCCGATGAACTGATCGGCAACGCGGCCGACGGCGCGCTCACACTGGAGCGCCATGAATTGGTAGATAAGCTGGTGGAAGCCTTTTTTGCCGGCGCGGATGAAGGAGGCTGTGCATGAGGCCAGAAACGCAAAGGCCCCGTCCGGTCCGGCAACCGGACGAGGCCACATTCCAAAATCGACGACCCAAGTTTACCACCACCTCAAGCCCAATCGGCAATTTGCTGTCACGACTGGATGGTGTCCGTCAAACGGACCGCGAAGACCGCAAATTTCTTGCGCGCTGCCCGGCGCACGACGACCGCAGCCCAAGCCTAGGGATTCGCGAAACCGACGACGGGCGCGTGCTGCTCAAGTGCTGGGCCGGATGTAGCTTTGAACAGATAACCAGCGCAATCGGCTTATCCGTGTCCGATCTCTTCCCAGTAAGACATGGGCGCGACTTCGACCCAAACGCACCCAAGCCGAGAAGACCCAAGTTTTCGGCGTATGAGCTGCTGCCCTTGGTTATCACCGAAGCCATGGTATTGGCGCTTGCCTATCGTGAGCTCGCCCACGGCGGCACATTGTCTGACGCCGATCTGGAGCGCGCTGAACTGGCAGAGCACGCCGTTATGGGCGCGTGGGCGGAGGTGAAGTGCTATGGGTAGCGCGCTCCTAGAAAAGCTCGATGCGCTGGCCACGGATGGCTCTAATCTCCCGGCATCGGTCGAATTGCTCAACGGCGCCGACATCAAGCCCGAGCCGATCCGCTGGGTGTGGCCGGGCTGGCTGGCGGCCGGCAAGTTCCACGTCTTGGCCGGCGCACCAGGGACCGGCAAGACCAGCATCGCGCTTGCCCTGGCGGCGACGATCACCGCGGGCGGCCGCTGGCCGGACGGCACGCGGGCCGCTTTCGGTAACGTCATGATCTGGTCAGGCGAGGATGACGCGGCCGATACCTTGGCACCTCGTCTGATCGCATCCGGCGCGGATATGAGCCGCGTGTTCTTCGTGGGCAGTGTCCGCGAGGCTGGCGAGTCCCGACCGTTCGACCCGTCGAGCGACCTGGAGACACTCACGAGAGCGGCGGCGAAGATTGGCGACGTCTCTTTGTTGATCGCCGACCCCGTCGTGTCGGCCGTGGCCGGTGATTCTCACAAGAACACCGAGGTTCGGCGCGGCCTACAACCGCTGGTAGACCTGGGCGCTAGGCTTCGGTGCGCGGTCTTGGGCATTAGCCACTTCACGAAAGGCACAGCCGGTCGCGACCCCGTGGAGCGTGTCACGGGCTCCATTGCCTTCGGTGCGCTGGCTCGAGTCGTCCTGGCGGCTGCCAAGCTGCCCGACGATCACCCGGACGGGCCGGGGCGCATCTTCTGCCGCTCAAAGTCCAACATTGGGCCGGATGATGGGGGGTTTCGCTATGACCTGCGCCAGTCCGAGCTTGAAGCTCACCCCGGCATATTTACTTCGTCCGTGCTTTGGGGCGATGCCATGGAGGGGAGCGCTCGCGAGCTGCTGGGGCAGGCCGAGCAGTCGGCCGACCCAGCGGCGCGAAGCGAACTTGACGACGCCTTGGAGTTTCTGGAGAACCTCCTTTCTGATGGGCCTGTGCCGTCAAAGATCGTTCGCGCGGATTGCGAGGGAGCCGGGCACAGTTGGGCAACCGTTCGTCGGGCGCAGAAGGTTTTAGGTGTCGAAGCAACCCGCGATGGCGGGATCGGAAATGCGGGAAAGTGGACATGGAGACTTCCACCGAAGACGCCTAAGGCGCTCAAAGAAAACCTAACATGCTCACAAAAAAGCGTGAGCATGTTAGAAAAATCTGAGCACCTTAGGGGCGAAATCATCGGCGACGCGGAGGTGTTCTGATGGTCACTTCCGTCCTTGCCGAACTCCATTCCATGGGGCTGACCATCACCACAGATGGCCGTCATCTCACCGTCACCCCGGCATCAAAAATCACCGACGAAACACGCCAACTGATCCGGGCGCATCGTGACGAACTCCTGGCAGGACTGGTGCCACCCGCAAACGAAGACCCGATCTTCTGGCGCGTCGAAATCCGCACCCCAAACGGCCGCCGCTTCGAGATCGACGCGCCGTCAGGCGTGAGCCTCGCGGATGCCGAACGCTGGGCGGTTGAGGACTTCGGTCCTGGCTGCAACGTGGCGGGGCTGGTGCTGCTGGAAGACGCCTACCGGGAAGAGCCGTTGCCGGGTAACGGGCTGCCTGTCGTCCGCTGTAGCGACTGCAAGCACGCTACCACCACCGACCATGCCGCCCTGATCGACTGCGCGGCGCTGGTGCCTTCTCCGGCAGCGGCTGGGCCGTACCGGAGGTGGGCGAGCGATCAACACGTTTGCACAAAATTTGAGGTAACCCAATGATTGAAAAATTCCTGCTTTGGATTTCCCGGTATTTGAAATGCCTGATCGACCCCGAGCCGTTTTTCGAGACCTATTTCATTCTGCCCGGCGTGGTACTGCATCACTTCGTGGCACCTGACCCGGAACAGGGCTTTCACGTTCACCCCTGGAAGTGGAGTATTTCCATCATGCTGACCGGCGGGTATCGGGAAGAAATCTTTAACCCAACTGGGGAACATTGGACCCGCGACCGGCCTGCCGGCTCTCTTGCCGTTTGGGGGCCGAATTTCGCGCACCGGCTTGTTGGGATCCCTGGTAAGCCCTTCGGCGGCTGGTCGCTCTTCATCACCGGCCCGGTAATTCCCCGCCTGTTCAATTGGGGATACTTCGAGCGAGCAGGCGCATTCTGGTCTTTCCGACCCATGCATTATCCGAAACGCCTAGATTTGTCCAAGGCTGTCAGAGGACGGGAAAAGGCAAAATTCCTTACCGATATTCTGGGCGAGGGGAATTCATGAGCGGCAAATGGAGCTTTCACACAGACACCCCGGAAGCCTTATGGGCGGTGGACGAGGACGGCGGCGAGGGGATTATCGATTACGCGCTGTCTCGCGGCATGGATGAAGCCGTAGACCTGTTCCGCGACTGGTTGAAGGCGCGATGCCTGGAACGCCAGCGCGAGCGGGAAACCGCGTGGCGGCGGCAGAAATTTCGAGTGGTGGCGGGGGGCAGACCGCAAACAGGCCATGACTGATTGAAACATCAACTTGCGGAACAATAACCCATGGCATTCAAAAAAGGACAATCCGGCAACCCGGCCGGCAGACCACCAGGAACAACGCTGGCGGGCCGACTGCGCGAGGCGGTAGGAAAGGACTTCGACGGCATCGTGGAGGCGCTTGTGACCCTCGCAAAATCCGGCGACACCCAAGCGGCAAGCCTGCTGTTATCGCGTGTCGTGCCGGCAGTGAAGCCGATTCAGGAACCCGTCAAGGTGCCGATGGTAGGCGCTACGCTGACCGAAAAGGCTTGCGCCATCCTGGAGGCTGTAGCAGCCGGCGAACTGGCACCCGCCGATGCCAAGGCCTTGCTCGATGGCATCGGGCAAGTGGCCAAGATCACCGAAATTGATGAACT
The DNA here is from genome assembly GCF_016925495.1 of Methylococcus sp. EFPC2. Taxonomy (NCBI): domain Bacteria; kingdom Pseudomonadati; phylum Pseudomonadota; class Gammaproteobacteria; order Methylococcales; family Methylococcaceae; genus Methylococcus; species Methylococcus sp. EFPC2. The sequence goes on from NZ_CP070491.1 coordinate 1,798,717, forward strand.
GACCAAACGTATCGACGCCCTGGAGGCGAAAGCATGAATATCAAGCAGCGAATTGCGAGCCTGGAAGCGGACGCCAACAAGACAGAATGGTATTCCCCGGTGGAAGACCTACCCCCGAAGCTGACCCAAGACGAATGGCTTGCCCACTTCGTCCGGGGTGAGCGCATCGACCGGCCGGACTTTTACGCATGGCTGGAAAGAACCGAGCACCATCAAGCCGAGAGGATTGCAAACCGATGACCAGCATTCACAGCCGCATCAAGTCCTTGGAGCAACGCCACGGGAACACTGAGTCGCTGCGCGTGGCCATTACCCGATTCAGCGCGGACGCGGAATTACCGCCTCCCGTCGAACAGCACTGCGTGAGCGTGACTTTCGTCAAGGCTGGACAATTTACCGACCCAAACCAGAGGATATGAAAATGCCCTTATACACAATTCACGACTTTTCCACGCCCGTTCAAGCCTTCGGCCTGGCGGACAGGGCGCGGCGGCGGATGGCCGATCAGCAAATGCTGAACGCAAACCAGCAGACTCAAACGGCCGAGCAAGCCAAGCCCAATGAGTGGGACCGTTTCGCCCAGGCGCTCGGCGGTATCGCGGCTCCCGGTCATCTGGCGCGGTCGATACAGTCGGGGGATCCGTTGGGCGCCATGATGAGCGTCAAGGCCATAAACGACTGGACGAAGTCGCTACAGCCTGGCGGCACGATGGCTCCCGAAGCCCTGAACCGGGGGATTGCTAAAACCGACTGGAACCCGTTCCCGAAATTCCAGTGGTAGCGGGAAAATACGACCATTTTGCTTCGAGGAATGAGGTCTGTATGTTCAACCTGAAAATACGTTTTCAACACGAAAGCAGGAGATAAATTATGGGCGGTGGAAGCGCACCAAAACAGCCCGATCCATATGCTACGGCGGCGGCGCAGGGCCAATGGAACCAGAAGACCGCGCTTTACAACAAGCAGTTGAACGCGGACAACGTGAGCGGCCCCCTGGGAGGCATCACGCAACGGAACATCGGCACGGCTGCCAATCCGCAATGGCAAATCAACCAAACGTTGAACCCGCAGATTCAACGGCAGCTCGACACCACGTTAGCCAACAACAACGCGTTGACCGACATCGCCGCCAGTCGCACCGGTGCGGTCAAGGACGCCTTCAGCAAGGGGCTAGGCTGGGATTCATTCGAGAACCCGCAGGCCAGCGAGGCATCCCGCCAGCAGACCATAGACGCGCTCTATGGCCAGGCGAAAAGCCGGCTGGACCCGCAATTCGCACAGGACCAGAACGCGCTTGAAACCAAGTTGGCCAATCAGGGCATCATGCAAGGCTCTGACGCCTACAAGACGGCCCTGGACAACTTCGGCCGGACGCGGAATGACGCCTACTCGACCGCGCTTAACAACGCCATCCAGGCCGGCGGACAGGAGCAATCCCGCCTGTTCGACTTAGGGATGAGCAAGCGCAACTCGCAGATTCAGGACGCGCTGACCGAACGCAACATGGCGGCCGGCGACATCCAACTTCTGCAAAGCCTGGCGCCGTTGCAATTGCCGGATTTCGCGGCGATGGGCGGAAGCGCCGGAAACTCGCAGTCGCAAATGGGCAATGTGGATATTGCCGGGCAAATTCAACAGAACTACGAGGCAGGCGTGGCTAAGGCGAACGCACAGACCGCGACGAGGAACCAAGCACTAAGCACGGGCGCCGCCACGGCCGCGACAATCGGGGCGGCCGTAATCCTATGATCGGCGGAAAACTTCCGCACCACACACCCGCCCGCCGTGGCGTTTTTTGTTACGCTGAAATCACTTTTTTTCATATTGTGCTGACATTTTGCTGACATAAATTTTTCGTCTATTTTTTCTCCTTAGTTTTCATATTCTTAGGAGGATTTTTGAAGTACAAAGACTATTACAAGACCATGGGCGTGGATCGAAAGGCCTCGGCCGACGAGATCAAGAAGGCCTACCGCAAGCTCGCCCGGAAATACCACCCGGACGTCTCCAAGGAAAAGGACGCCGAAGAGAAGTTCAAGGAAGTGGCCGAGGCCTACGAAACGCTCCATGATCCGGAAAAACGCGCCGCTTACGACCAGCTCGGCAGTTACCAGCCCGGACAGGATTTCCGGCCGCCGCCGGACTGGGAAAAACGCTTCGGCGACGCCCACTTCTCATTCGACGACATCGATCTATCGGATTTGTTCGCGGCCTTCACGGGGCGCCGGTCCGGCGGGACGGGCGGCAAGGTGAAGATACCCATGCCCGGCCAGGATTACGAAGTAAATGCCTACATCACGCTGGAAGACGCCTACGCCGGCACCGAACTGGCGCTGGACCTCACGGTTCCCGAATACGACGAACGCGGCTACGTCCATCGCCGCTCTAAGATCCTCAAGGCCCGCATTCCCAAGGGCGCGACGGACGGCCAGCGCCTGCGGCTTTCCGGCAAGGGCGGCAAGGGACTCAACGGCGGGACGGACGGAAACCTGTACATCAACATCAGCCTGCGCCCGCATGACTGGTTCCGCGTCAGCGGTCACGATCTCTACATCGACCTGCCCCTGGCGCCGTGGGAAGCGGTGTTGGGGACGACGGTGCGCGTGCCTACCCTGGGAGGGGATGTGAGGCTCAAGGTCCCGCCCGGCACACGGGCAGGCCAACAACTGAGAATTGCCGATCGCGGCCTGCCCAAACCGCATTCCGGCGCCGGCGACCTCTACGCCATCATACAGATCGTGGTTCCGACGGTCGTGAACGAAAAGGAAAAGGAATACTTCAAGGCCTTGGCCGAACACACCCATTTCAAGCCTCGCGCCCATTTCGAGCGGAGATGAGCCATGCACGTCGAACACTCCGAAGACTTCTGGCTGCACGAGCATTACGAATTTTCGATGCCCGAACTGGCCCAGCTGACCGGCCTGTCGGAAGCGGAATTGCATAGCTGGGTGGACGAAGGCCTGATCACCCCACGGGATCCGGCGGCCGCCGAATGGCGCTTCGGCGCCGATCGGCTGATCACGGTGCAGCGGATTTGCCGGCTGCGCAAGGATTTCGAACTGGAACCGCAGAGCCTGGGACTGGTGCTGCAACTGCTCGAACGCATACAGTCCCTGGAGACGCAAATCCGCGAGCTTCAAGCCAAGCGGCCGCGCATCCTCCGTTAGCATCGCGGCCGGCGGCGGCCTGGAGAGCCGCCCCCGACCCGGTCGTTCAAAGCCTAGACGGAGGGCCTCAGTTGCCCGCCTGCAGGTTCAGGCTGAGCTCGGTTTCGTCCCCTTTGCGGCGGATTTTCAGGCTGACTTTGTCACCCACCTCGAATTCGTCCAGGATCCCCAGCAGTTTGCCTACGCTGTCCACCGGCTTGCCGTTGACGGCCACGATGACGTCGCCGGGTACGAAGCTGCCGTCCCGATTGACGTTGGAGCCCTTCAAGCCGGCGGCTTCGGCGGAGGAACCGGGCGTCACCCGAAGCACGATGACGCCTTCAATGCCCAGTTGGCGGCCGATGGCCTTGTTCAGGCCGTCGTCCACTTGTATGCCCAGCACCGGGCGTATGTATTTTCCGCGCGCGATCAGTTGGGGTACCACGCGGTTCACCGTGTCCACCGGTACGGCGAAGCCGACGCCCGAACTGGCTCCCGAGGGGCTATAGATCGCCGTGTTGATGCCGATCAGCCGTCCGGCCGAATCCAGCAGCGGTCCACCGGAATTGCCGGGGTTGATGGCGGCATCGGTCTGTATCAGGTGCTCGATGGTGGCGCCGTTTTCTTCGGTCAAGGACCGGTCCAGCGCGGACACGATGCCCGTGGTGAGCGTCAGGTCGAGACCGAAAGGGTTGCCGATGGCGAGGACCTTCTGTCCGACCTTCAGGTCGTGACTGGTGCCTATGGGTAAGGGTGCGGGCGAATTGAAACCCACGCCGACCCTCAGCACCGCCAGATCATGAGCCGGGCTGGCGCCCACCAGCTTGGCCTGCAATTCACGGCCATCGGCGAGGCGGACACGCGCCTCGGACGCGCCTTGGATGACGTGGAAATTGGTCACGACCAGGCCTTTGTCGTCCCAGATGAAACCGGTACCGGTACCTCGCGGAACGCTGAACACATTGCGGCTCCACGGATCGAGCACCTTCTCCAGGGTGCTGATATAAACCACCGCGGCTTTGGTTCTTTCGAACAGGTCTATGGTGGATTTTTCGTCGGGCGTCAGGTCTCCCCGCGGGCTGATGGCCCGCGGCGTTCCGCCGCCCGACCCCAGGGACCACGCCGGCTGAAAAATAGCGGCGAGCATCAAGAGGCCGACCACCCAAGCGCGTGACTTGGCGCAAACCCCGGAACGTGCGTTAAGCATGGCTGCACTCCATGTAATGGCTGGTTAGATTCATCATGCCGCCGGCCAGGGCCCTCTCCAAGGCCCGGCCATTGGATATTTTTGCCGTCCGCCGGCAAACCAGATCGCAGGCAACTCCGTCCGATCCTGCAGGATGCGCGTCATGCCGCCTGTCGTGCCCGCACCCTCGGCCGGGACGACAGGCGGCGTTGGCTCCTGAGCGACGGGCTCGCGCCCAAGCGAGCGATGACTCAGCCGGTGGTGACTTCGATCTTGCGCGGCCGCGTTTCCGGGCGCTTGTGTATGCGCAGGGTGAGGACACCATCTTTCAGGGACGCCTCGATATTGCCGGTTTCCAGTTCGCTGCTCAAGGCAAAACTCCGGCGATAGCGGGTGGAGCGTACATCGGCGTACAGGGGTTTGATGTCCGCCGGCGCGTCGATATGGACTTCTCCCTCGATCACCAGGGTGTCGTTATCCACCTGGATATTCAGGCTCTCCTTGGAAACACCGGGAATGTCGGCGATCAGGGTAATGCCCTCGGCGTCCTCGCTGATATCGACCGGCGGCTGCAGGATGGGCCGGGTGTCGGCCGATTCGGCGGCGGGTTTCGGGTTTTCGACGATTTCTTTTTTCGCGACCATGATGCACCTCCCGACAATTACTTGATTTCGATCTGCCGCGGCCTGGAGGCCTCGCGCCGCTGCACGGCGACGTGCAGGATGCCGTCGGTATATTGGGCTACCACGCGCTCGGGATCGACGTCCTCCGGCAGGGTGATCACGCGGCGGAATTCGCCCTGGAAGCGCTCCTTGCGGTAATAGCGCGCATTTTCCGCCTCGGGCGATTTGCGCTCGCCCGAAATCGTGAGCAGGTTCTGCTGTATGGATACATCCAGGGTTTTGCTGTCGAGGCCGGCGCTGAATACATAGACATCGACTTTTTCCGGCGTGACCCCGACGTTGATGGGCGGGAATGTTCCCTTGACGACGGACCGTATAGCCGGAAGCCGCCCGCCGCGACCGAACAATTCGTCCACCTGCTGTTCCAGGCGCCTGAACTCATCGAACAGGCTACCTTCTAGATTGGTCAAGTTACCAAACATGGCGATACCTCCTATGAGTGAGTTGGGTCGAAACACGACCGATCGTCTAAGTAGTGACCGGGCGGCAGGATTTCAAGCCTCCGCTCGAATCATCCGTCCTGAGCCGGGACAACGCGCGGAATCGCCCGCTAACCCGGCTCTCCGATGAGCCGGCGGAATTCCGCGATGTCTCCTATAGGCGCCAGGCATTCGGTGCCGGCACAGACATAGGCCACCACGCCGCCCGTGGGGCGGCGTTCCGCCAGCGCCGGCGGCAGATCCGTTTCCCCTGCCGGGATGGCCAGACACAGGACCGGCCGGCCGGCGGCGGCTTCCTGCCAAGCGCCCAAAGCGCCCGCTTCCCCGCGCAGCACCACGAGTCTGCGCGGACGCAGCCATTCGCAGACGGCCAGCAACATCGTCCCGTGCGCGACGGGATAGCGCCGCAGTTCGGGCGTCGCGAGTCTGAGCGCCCGTGCTCCCGCATCCAGATAGGACAACTCGCCGAGGATCTGCCCCAGTCTCAACAGGGACAGCGCGGCAACGGCATTCCCCGACGACATGGATTCGTCCTGGAAGGGCTTTGCCCGGTGGATCAAGGCCTCGTGATCGTGGGCGGTGAAATAGAATCCGCCCCGTTCTCGATCCTCGAAGCGGGCCAGCAACACGTCGGCCAGTTCGCCGGCCCAGCGGCCATGCGCGGACGACCAGCGGCATTGCAGCAATTCCAGGGCCGCGTCGATCAGGAAGGCGTAATCGTCGAGATAAGCGGAAAAGCGCCCGCGCCCGTCTTTCCAGGTCGCGCGTAGGCGGCCTTCGACCCAAAGCTCGCGGTGAAGAAAATCGAAAGCGTCCCGCGCCGCCGCGGTGAAATCCTCCCGTCCCAACACGCGGCCGGCTTGCGCCAGCCCCTTGATCATCAGGGCATTCCAGGCCGTCAGTATCTTGTCGTCCCGGCCCGGCCGCACGCGCCGCTTGCGGACTTCAAGAAGAGCCGCCCTGGCGCGCGCCAGCCGGGTTTCGACCTCCGTCGCCGGCATTCCGAGTTTCGCGGAGGCCTCCTCCAGGCGTTCCGAGATGCGAAGATGCCAATGGCCCTCGAAATTGGGCGCCCGGTCGAGTCCATAGTGACGGGCGAACAAGGCCTCGTCGTCCGGCTCCAGAACGTTCTGCACTTCGTCGCGAGACCAGACGTAATAACGCCCCTCCTCGCCTTCCGAATCGGCGTCCAGGCTGGAATAAAAGCCGCCTTCCGGTGCCCGCATCTCGCGCAGAACCCATGCCCCCGTCTCCTCAGCGACGCGGCGGAAAAACTCATCGCCCGTCGCCTGCCAAGCCCGGGCATACAAACCCAGCAAGGGGCCGTTGTCGTAAAGCATTTTTTCGAAGTGCGGTATGGTCCATTCCGCATCGACCGAATAGCGGCAAAACCCGCCGCCCAAATGATCGTAGATTCCCCCTTCGGCCATTTTTCTGAGGCTGAACAGCGCCTGCTCACGCGCCTGCCCGCCCTGCTCGAACAAGAACTCCAGGGCGCCGACATGGGGAAACTTGGGCGCATGGCCGAACCCGCCATGGACCCGGTCCAAACCGGCCAGGAGTTCGCCCACGGCCGCAGCCAGCAGGGCATCGTCCGGATCCTGTGGGGAAACCTCGGTCGAAGCCAGCTCGCTCAAGGTGCCGAGCAAGGCCTCGTTGTTTTGCGCCAGCGCTTCCTTTTGCCGGCCGTACCAGTCGGCCGCCTGCTTGAGCAGCGACTCGAAGCCCGGCAGGTTATAACGGGCGGTCTTGGGGAAATAAGTGCCGGCGAAAAAAGGCGCCAGGTTATGCGGGTTGAGAAATACCGTGAGCGGCCAGCCTCCCGAGCGCCGGGACAGCAGCTGGTGCGCCAGTTGATAGGCCTTGTCGAGATCGGGCCGCTCCTCGCGGTCGACCTTGATATTGACGAACAAGGCGTTCATGACCTCGGCCGTGGCTTCGTCCTCGAAGGACTCGTGGGCCATGACATGGCACCAGTGGCAGGCCGAATAGCCGATCGAGAGCAATATGGGCTTGTCCTCCGATCTGGCTTGCTCGAGCGCCTCCGCTCCCCACGGGTACCAGTCGACGGGGTTGTGGGCGTGCTGCAGCAAATAGGGACTGGTTTCGGCGGCCAGACGGTTCGGAACCGGACTACGGGATGCCATGGAATGAATTCCCCGGGGGCAGTGGACGATGTTTGGGGCCGGATTGAAAACCGGCCCGTTGACTATACCCGCAGCAACCGGGGGTCACCACCGCCGTGTTGCACCCTGCGGCCGTTTCATCGTCCGTCCTGGCGCCACCCGGCAAGCCACGGGCCCGGCACGCGCCGGTGCGCCGAGGCATTTGAGTCTCCCCGATTTTATCCCTACTATTGAGAACCGCATGCGCCGTTGCCCCGCGCGCGCCCAACGATAAGACCAAGAATCGAGATGAACTCGAAAGCCGCCCCCTCTATTCCCATAGACCGACTAACCTGGAACCGGCTATTCCGGGGCATCCGGATCTACATCGAGTCTCCGGACGCCGGAGCCCAGGCCAAGCGGCGCTTCGCCGCGCTCATCGGCCTGATGTTCGCCCTCAATGGCCTCAATGTCGTGAACAGCTACGTCGGCCGCGACTTCTTCACCGCCATCGAACACCGCAGCATGAGCGGCTTCGTAGGCTGGGCGCTGGCCTACGTGGGCGTGTTTGCCGTTCTGACGGTGAGCGCGGTGATCTTTCGCTACTGCGAAGAAAGCCTGGGATTGCATTGGCGCGAATGGCTGACCCGGCGCTTGATCGGTCGCTACCTCGACCATCACGTCTATTACCGCATCGATACCAGCGGCGAGGTTGCGAACCCGGACCAGCGCATGACCGACGATGTGCGCGCATTCACCGTCACCACCCTGTCGTTCCTGCTGATGGTCATGAATGCCAGCTTTACCGTCGTTGCCTTCTCCGGCGTACTCTGGTCCATCAGCCCCCTGTTGTTCCTGGTGGCCGTGCTCTATGCGGCGCTCGGCTCCTACCTGACCATCGTGCTGGGACGCCCGCTGGTAGGCCTCAGTTACGGGCAACTCGACAAGGAAGCCGCTTTCCGGGCCGATCTGGTCCACATCTGCGAAAACGCCGAATCGGTCGCGCTGCTGCACCGCGAACACCGCATGCTCTTGCGCCTGAGCAAACACTTCGGGCAGTTGGTGACCAACTTTCAGGAGATCATTCGAATCAATCGCAACCTGGGCTACTTCACCACCGGCTACAACTACCTGATACAAATCATTCCGGCCCTGGTCGTGGCCCCCCTGTTCATCCATGGCGAGGTCGAATTCGGCGTCATCGCCCAGGCGGCCATCGCCTTTTCCCTGCTGTTGGGCGCTTTCTCGCTGATAGTGACCAACTTTCAGTCCATTTCCGCCTACGCCGCCGTGATCACCCGCGTGGGCACGCTCAGCGAGGCGATCGAGGGCGCTGCGGCGGCTCCCGCTCCGACCTGCGGATACATGGGCGAGGAAATGCGGCCGATAGCCCCGACCGCCATCCAGGTGTGCGAGGACAAGCACCGCCTGGCCTACGAGGGCTTGACCTTGTATTCGCCGCACGACGGCCACGTGCTGATTAGCAACCTGACCGCCTCCGTTCCCGAAGGAATGCGCCTGCTGATACTCGGGCCGAACGACCCCGCCAAACTAGCCCTGCTCAGAACCACCGCGGGCATGTGGGAACACGGCGAAGGGAATATCGTGCGGCCCGATTTCGGCAACATCTTCTTTCTCCCGGAGCGGCCTTACATGCCTCCGGGAACCCTGCGCGAACTGCTGGTCAGAACAGGATGGGAAGATCGCACCGCGGATGATGAGTTGCTGAATACGCTCCGGACCCTGGGCCTCGAATCGCTCGTCGAGCGCGCGGAAGGACTCGATACCGAGCAGGATTGGGACGACCTGCTTTCGCTGCGGGAACAGCAAATGATCGCTTTCTCCAGGCTGCTGCTGGCCCGCCCGAAATTCGTGGTACTGGACCGCGTCACCACCTCGCTGCCGCCCGAAGATGTGACACGGATGCTGAACATATTGGCAAAATACGGCATCACCTATGTCACCATAGGCCGCACCCGGCACGGGCGGCGCGACACCGACGACAGGCTGGAAAACTACGACGCCGTGCTGCAGATCGACGCCGTGGGCGACTGGGTTTGGAAATCCGTCAAAAACGGCGAAATAGTGGAAAATAACAGGGGCGCCACTCCCCTCTGAGCGATACCCCTCTTAAACTCCAGACAACGATGCCGGCAGGTGTGCCGGTCGAGAGGAAACTTGAAGATATGATGACCCGAAGAGAACTGATACACCGAATTTTCGCCCTGGCCGCATGGGGCGCGCTGAACCCCTTGAATGCCCTGTCCGGCTCGGCGCGGGCGGACGACGACGAAGCCGTTCCGTTCAACAAGGCCTGGCTGCGCGAGCAGGCGAAAACCCTCTCCGAAAGCAAATTCACCCCGCCCAAGGGTCAGTTGCCCGCCTGGATAGAAAGCCTCGATTGGGACGGCTACCAGTCCATACGCTTCAACAACGAGCACTCGCTGTGGCGCGAAGGCGGCCTGCCCTACCAGGCCCGGCTCTTCCATCTGGGGCTGTTCTTCAAGCATCCGGTCACTCTGCACGAAGTGGTCGACGGCCTGGCCCGGCCCATCCATTTTTCTCCCGAACTGTTCGACTACACGGGCAAGACCAAACCTCCCAAGAAATCCGGCGACCTCGGCTTCGCAGGCTTCCGGATCCACCACCAGGACGATTTCGAGCGCGACATGTTTTCCTTCCTCGGCGCGAGCTACTTCCGCGCCGTGGGTTCGAGCAAGCAATACGGCTTGTCGGCCCGGGGACTGGCCATCGACACCGGCATGAACCGGCCGGAAGAGTTTCCCGAGTTCAAATCCTTCTGGCTGGAGCGCCCCAAATCTGGCGCGGAAAATCTCACCATCCACGCCCTGCTCGACAGTCCCAGCGTCACCGGGGCTTATACCTTCGTGGTCAAGACCGGCGAACCGACGGTCATGCAGGTGGAAAGCCATCTCTTCCCGCGCAAGACCATCGAGCGCATCGGCATCGCACCCCTGACCTCCATGTATCAGACCGGCGAAAACGATCGCCGCGTGTCGGACGATTTTCGCCCGGAGATCCACGATTCCGACGGACTGGCTCTCTGGACCGGGACCGACGAGTGGATCTGGCGCCCGCTGGTCAATCCCGCGCATATGCGGGTCAACTCCTTCTTCGACGAAAACCCGCGTGGTTTCGGCCTACTGCAGCGCGACCGCGATTTCGACCACTACCTGGACGACGGCGCCTATTACGACAAGCGTCCTTCGCTTTGGATCGAACCCAAGGGCGCCTGGGGCAAGGGCTCGGTGCAACTGGTGGAGATCCAGAGTCCGGACGAAACCTTCGACAACATCGTGGTGTTCTGGAATCCCTCCGAACCGGTTATCCCCGGAAAGGAACTGAGCTTCCAGTACACCATGTACTGGGGAGCCAATCCGCACCAGCAGTCGCCCGCGGCCCAGGTCATCGCAACCCGCATCGGCGTGGGCGGCATCCCGGGGCAGAAGAAGAAAATACCTTCGCGCAAGTTCGTCATCGACTTTCAGGGCGGACGCCTGGAACAACTGGCCAAGGACGCCAAGGTCGAAGCCGTCGTCACCGCCTCGCGGGGCACCATCACCGCGGTGGCGGCCCGGCCGATCAAGGAATTGTACGGATGGCGCTGCAATTTCGACCTGGTCACGGATAACAGCCGGGAACCGGTGGATCTGCGCTGCTACCTGCGCGACGCGCAGGGCGCGCTGACCGAAACCTGGCTCTATCAATGGACCCCGCCCGCCTGACGGACCACTCTGCTGATCTAAAAAAACCGGCCATGAGGCCGGTTTTTTTATGCCTGCCGAAGCCCGCGATCAGGGGCTAACCGTTTGGCTATAGCTGAATTGCTTGCCCTGGTTGTCCTTGATTTCGGCCTTCAGTTCACCTGCCTTATCCGGCACGAAATAAAAGCGGAAATTGGGGTCGGCGCTCACGGCGATATCGGTTTGCGCGGTCAGGATGGGCTTGCCGTTGAAGCTCACCTTCACTTCGTCGACGAAGTGCGCCGGCTTGATCAGACGGCTGATCTGATCCATCTGCATGCCGGTGATGTTGGGATGGCTGATCAGCAATTGGGCCAGATTGGGCTGCTGCGGATTCAGCTTGTCCCCTTCCAACTTGAACTTCATCTTGCCCAGGCGCGCCATGGCCGCCTCCAGATCCGCGCCCAAGGGCGCGGAGCAGCCGCCGCTGGCCTTGACGTAGACCTTGTGCATGCTCAGCTTGCCGTCGTTGGTTTCCGCAATGGCGCGCACGTGGGTATAGGCGTTCAGCCTCAGCCGCAACGCGATATCGGCCTTGCCGCTGTCCGGGGTGAAATGGAAGGCCGCGGCGAACGGTGTGGGATTGTTGTCGACGATCAAGGTGAGGGTCTTGATGAACTTGTCCTTGCTTTGCGGGAACTTGGCGCTCACGGATATCGGTGCCAACGCCGGGTCTTCGGCGCGATAGGGCGCCGTCAGCTCGACGACGTCGGTTCCCTCGGCGATGGGCCGGTCGCCGAAAAACTTCTGCTTCAGCCCGCCCAGCCACGCGGTCTCTTCCTCGCCGGCGGCGAGGATCGCCTGGCTGGCCAACGACAATGCCGCCAGCACGAGCCAAAACAGCAAAGGATTAGTCTTGCGCATGATGAATACCTCTAAGGGTGGGGGAAGTCGGTATCGTGTCGGGGCGAGGACTCAATCCTCTTCCCATTCCAGCTCGGCGAACGCGGTGGAGACGTTGCGCTTGTGAAACTCGTCGAACAAGGCCCATTCGGCGCGGCCCGCATGCCCTACGCCTGCGATGGCCTGCTCCATGGTCCTGCCCTGCTTGATGTAGGCACGTATCTCCGCGCGCAGCTTCTCCAGATACCAGAGTTCCCGCGCGGCGGCCTGGGGCCAATCGGTCACCGCCGGCCCATGGCCGGGTATCGCGCGCGCGGCGGGAATTTTCCGCAGGATTTCCAACTCTTTGATCCAACCGTTCAGACTACCGTCCACGACCGGGACGTGCCCGAGGAAAAGCAGGTCGGCCAGCCACAGCGTGCGGGTCTTGTCGTCGTATACGCTGAGGTCGCTGTCGGTATGCGCGGGACCGTGCGCGGTGAGTGTCAAAGCCCGTCCCCCCAGATCGATTTTCCGCGTCCGCTCGACTTCTTCGTCCGGAGGAATGAAGTCCGCGTCGGTCAGCGTGAAACCCAAGTCGCGGTTGGCCTTGTCCCTATAATAAGGTGCGCGCGCCGCCATGGACTGCGCCAGCTTGCGATGACCGATGAATATCACCCCCGGCTGCCTGAAGGCCCGGTTGCCGTAGATATGATCGGGGTGCACGTGCGTATTAATGACGTAACACACCGGTACGGCGGTCCGGGCCTTGATCGCCGCGAGCAAAGCGTCCCCCTGGGCGGGGCTGCCGCCGGTGTCGATCACCGCCACGCATTTTTCCCCGACGATGAAGCCGATATTGGCGATTTCCCCGTGGTTGGTGGAATCGGGCAGTTGGTGCACGCCCTGGTGTACATAGACGCCCTGGGCGACTTCCTGCAGGCTTAGCGGTTCCGCCGATACGACGCCTACATAGCCCGCCGCCAGCAAGACTATGCATCGCGCCCAGTTTTCAAGCATGTTCTCTGATCTCCTACCTCGGGATAAGCCCGGTTGGGCGGGGATCCCCGCCCAACCACGATGCGGATTCTCCACTCCCGAACTAGGATATTCAACCGCGGATGTGGACACCCCGGAGCTACCGCCAAGCAAACTCGCAGGTAAGCAAGCCGCCTACCGTCCGACCTGACCGATACTCGCGGCGAAACCGGCCCTGCGGCGAGAGAAATTCAGCATCAACAGACGGTTTCAGGCCTCCGGCCAAGAACGCCCTCGTGGTTGACTTTTATCCTGAAATAATTCAATTTACGCCGCCAGACGGGCTGGTCGGGCAGTTTTCTCGGCTCCATTAGGGAAAATCTCCCATTCCAAGAACAACAATCCGTCCTAAGCAAATTTAGTGCTCCATTGACATCAAACATGTGCGTGTTCCGTCCCAGTGCGGTACACGAGGAGGAAGACATATGAAAAAACCCGTAAAAAGTTGGCTGATTGCGGCTTCGGTTGCCTCTCTTCTGGCAGCACCGGTCGTCTCTCAGGCGAACGCCGAAGTCGAGAAACTCATCAAGGAAGCCGCCAACTGGGCGACCTGGGGTGGTGACTACGCCGGCACCCGCTACAGCACGCTGACCCAGATCAACTCCCAAACCGCCAAGAGCCTCCAGCCCGTATGGACCTTCTCCACCGGCGCACTGCGCGGTCACGAAGGCGGCCCGCTGGTCGTCAATGGCACGATCTACATCCATACCGGCTATCCCCACAAGATTTATGCGCTGGATCAAGACACCCAGACCATCAAGTGGGAATACCAGTACAGTCCGGATCAAGGCACCGACCCGACCCAGGTCATCAGCGTAATGTGCTGCGACGTGGTCAACCGTGGTCTGGCTTATGGCGACGGCAAGATCTTCATCGCCCAGGGTGACGCCACCCTGGTGGCTCTGGACGCCACCACCGGCAAACAAGTTTGGCGCATCAAGAACGGCGACCCGAAACTGGGCCAGACCAATACCAACGCGCCCATCGTCGTCAAGGACAAGGTCATCACCGGTATTTCCGGCGGTGAATTCGGCGTGCGCGGTTACATCGCCGCCTACAACATCAAGGACGGCAGCCTGGCTTGGAAGGCTTACAGCATCGGTCCCGATGACGACCTGAAGGTCGATCCGGAAAAGACCACCACCTGGACCGACGGCAAAGTCGCTCCGGTCGGCAAGGACTCTTCTCTGAAGACCTGGCAGGGCGACCAGTGGAAGATCGGCGGCGGCACCACCTGGGGCTGGTACAGCTATGACGCAGGCCTGAACTCCATTTACTACGGTTCCGGCAACCCGTCCACCTGGAACCCGGTACAGCGTCCGGGCGACAACAAATGGTCCATGACCATCTGGTCGCGCGACGTCGACACCGGCAAGGCCAACTGGGTTTACCAGATGACCCCGCACGACGAATGGGACTACGACGGCATCAACGAAATGACGCTGATCGACCTGCCCCTGAAGGACGCCAACGGCAAGGAACACACCAAGCTGTTGACCCACTTCGACCGTAACGGCTTCGGCTACACCCTGGACCGCGCAACCGGCGAACTGCTGGTGGCCGAGAAGTTCGACAAGGCTGTCAACTGGGCGACCCACGTCGACCTGAAGAGCGGCCGTCCGCAGGTTGTGTCTCAGTACTCCACCCAGGCGGGTGGCGAAGACCACAATCAGAAGGGCATCTGCCCCTCGGCCATGGGCTCCAAGAACCAGCCCCCGGTCACCTTCTCGCCCAAGACCAAGCTGATCTACATCCCGGGCAACCACACCTGCATGGACTACGAGCCGTTCCAGGTTGAGTACACCGCCGGTCAGCCGTATGTCGGCGCCACGCTGAACATCTATCCGGCCAAGGTCAACGTGAAGACCGGCCAGCCGGAAGAGAAGTTGCACATGGGCTCCTTCACCGCATGGGATCCGACCACCGGCAAGATCGCCTGGCAGTTCGACGAACCCTTCTCCCTGTGGAGCGGCTTCGTTTCCACCGCGGGTGACGTCGTGATCTACGGTACGCTGGAAGGCTACCTGAAGGTCCGCGACGCCAACACCGGCGCCGAACTGTACAAGTTCAAGACTCCGTCCGGCATCATCGGCAACGTCAGCACCTGGGCACACAACGGCAAGCAGTATGTCGGCGTGCTGTCAGGTCTGGGCGGCTGGGCTGGCGTCGGCGAAGCAGCCGGCCTGGAAGGTGCAACCGAAGGTCTGGGCGCCGTGGGCGCCTACAAGGGCCTGAAGGCGCACGGCAAGCTGGGTGGCGTGTTCACTGTGTTCGCTCTGCCCAACAATTAATCCGACCCGCTCGGATAATTGACCCGAAAACGCCCCGGCCCGAGCAATCGGCCGGGGCGTTTTTCATTCCAGTCTCAGTAGGCCCGGCGCGGCGAATCTTTCCCCGCGCATCCGGTCTTAGTCTCCTCTCCATTTACGGAAAACGTCATGAAACACCGTGCGTTACCTCTCGGCCTGGGGCTGTTGGCGCTATCGCTCGCCCCGTCGGCCCAGGCCTGGGAAGGCAAAACTTTCAAGGTCTGCGCCGACCCGAACAATCCTCCCTATTCCGACAAGAAAGGACAGGGCTACGAAAACAAGATCGCCGAACTGCTAGCCAAAGAACTCGGCAAAAAGGTCGAATACACCTGGTTTCCCCAGCGCATGGGCTTCATCCGCAACACGCTGAGATCGCAGGATCCGGAAACCGAGGAGTACAAGTGTGACGTCATCATCGGCATGCCCACCGGGGCCGAACTGGTCGCCACCACCCAGCCTTATTACACCTCCACCTACGCCCTCGTTTACGCCAAGAAGCGCGGCTGGGACGATATCGAGTCGGCCGACGATCTCGACAAGCTGCCGGAAAGCCGCAAGGCCAAGCTCAAGATCGCCATGTATGACGGCTCGCCTGCGACGACCTGGCTGCTGAATCACAAGCTGGTCGACTATGCCGTCCCCGTGCGATCCATGACCGCCGACGCCACGGTCAACACGGCCCAGTCCCTGGAAAAAGACATCAAGGACGGCAAGCTGGACATGGCCATCGTCTGGGGCCCCATCGCGGGTTATCTGGAACTCCACAACAAAGGCGGATTCGAAGTCATCCCCGTGAAATCGGAAGAAGGCGTCAAATTCGAATTTCCCATCTCCATTGGCGTGCGCATCCCGGACAAGGCGCGCAAGGAGGAGCTGAACAAGCTCATCGAGAAGAACGCCTCGGCCATCCAGAAGATCCTCAAAGACTACCGCGTCCCTCTGGTCGATTAAGTTATCGGCTCGCGGGAATCCAGGCGATCTGACCCGCGTTTCAAGCCACATGCCACCCGGACGGGGTTTGCGCCCCGCCCGCACTATTCGCCCCCCTACCCTACGGTATTTGCCCATGTCCCGGACGGCTGTATTCCTGACCCTGTGGTTCCTGATCGTACTGGGTGGCTGCGCCGACTACGGCGGTGGTTATGGCTACAGAGGCGCATCGAGCTACCCGGGATACGGGGCTTATGAGCCCCACGACTATGGCCGGTATCCGCCGTATTACTACGGTTACCCGAGTCCAGATCCCTATCAGCGCCAACGGGCATTAAGCCTCGAGCTCCAGATGCGGCAGCAGGAGCGTTACTATCGTGAACGCATGGAGGCGCTGAATCGGCGCATTCAGCAGCAGCGCGCCGCCCTGGAAGCCCAGCGGCGGCACGAGCAGGCGGAGTTGTATGCCGAACTGGCCAGACGCCGAGCCAGCGACGCGGAACGAGCCGGCTTCGAGCAGGAACTGCGTCGGCGCCATGCCGCCGAGGACGAACACCTCCGCCATTCGTACGAGGAGGAAGAACATCACCTGCATCGGGAGCGCGCCCGCACCGAACGGGAGTTGAACGTCCAGCGGCAAATGCTTGAAAACCAGACGCCCGCCCGCGGCGCCCAACCAAGCACATTGACCGCGACACCGGATCAACCCCGGCCTTTACCGCCCCCCCCGCCCGCACAAGTCATCGGTGGGCCGGTTCCTCCCGTCGCCCCCATGGCGTCGCCATCGCCGACTCCGGAGGCTAGCGCCGCGCCGGCAATCCCGATCACATCGACTCCCGAATTACCCGCCCCCACAACCTCGCCGGCACCGGCCGCGCCCATCCTGAGCGCCCCGATCGAGCCTGGGCGGCTCCCGACCGCCGCCGTTGAACCGTCCATCCGCGTGGAACCTGTGCCTCCGGTGTATATACCCGAGCCGCCCATCGTCGTACCGAGCCAGCAGCCCAGCGCAGCCTTGCCGCCGCCCCCGCCAGTTGCACCCCAAGCCGTCCCGGAAACACTCATCGCGCCGCCCGCAGCGGTCGAAACCGGCCTGCGTACTGGCACCGCGCTAGAGCCGCCGCCTGTTACAGCCCCCGAGCCCCCACGCATAAGCTTGCCGGCCGAGACTAGCCCGCCGCAGGCCATGCCACCCGTCGCCGCGCCACCACCACCCGAACCCGTGTCTCCGGCTCCCTCGGCGTCCGAACCCGCTGCGCCCGAGTCGGACAAAAAGCCGAGCAAGAAAGAGCAAGCGGACGACGCCTCTCCGGCCACGCCCCATGCCGGCCCACCCGCCACACCCTGATACGCCGTTACAGGCCTACTTACGAAACATCATGCTCAGCTACCGCCACGCCTTTCACGCCGGCCTCCATGCCGATGCATTCAAGCACCTGGTTCTTACCCTGCTGGTTCGCTCCCTGCTCAACAAGGACAAAGCCTTTTTCTATCTGGATACCCACGCAGGAGCCGGTCGCTACGACCTGAGCTCCGACATGGCGCTCAAGAACCGCGAGTTCGAGACCGGCATCGCCCGCTTATGGGGGCAAGGCAAGGTGCCGGCAGCCGTGGAAGACTACTTGGCGGCCGTCCGCGCGACCAATCCCGCCGACCGACTGCGCTGGTATCCCGGCTCGCCACGTATCGTGAGGCACTTCCTGAGGCCGAAGGATCGCATGGTTTTATGCGAGCTTCATCCAAACGAAATCAAGCTCCTCACGTCGGAGTTCGCCGGCGATGGCCAGGTCAGGGTCGAACAGCAGGACGGTTATCAATCGCTGAAGGCCCACCTGCCGCCGCTCGAACGACGCGGGCTGGTGCATATCGACCCTTCTTTCGAACGCAAGGACGAGCGGCGGCATCTTCTGGCAGCCGTACAGGACGCCTACCGCCGCTGGGCTACGGGAATTTACGCCATCTGGTATCCCATCCAGGACCGGCGCGCCACCGACGACTTTCTGAAACGCCTGGAACGCACCGGTATCCGCAAAATACTGGTGGCGGAATTCTCGATACTCGACCGGGATGAATCCCTGCGCTTGACCGGCAGCGGCATGGTCATCATCAACCCGCCGTGGCAACTCGACGAGCAATTGAACACCCTGCTCCCGTGGCTATGGGAAAAGCTGTCGGTCGAAAAACAGGGGGGCCATAGGATCGAATGGCTATCGGGCGAATAGCCCGAAAATCGATTATCGCCGGAACATCAGCCGAACGGACGCTCGCGGCTCAAGCCTAGGGCGCCCACCTGCTAGCTCCTGCGGAGTCCAAGCCCCCTCGCTTTTTTCCTGTCATCCCGCACCTGGGGCATTTGACGCAATGACTCGCGTCAACCGGGAAACGATCTCAACCGCATGGAAGTTTGCGAACCATCCACGCACTACAGGGCTCCGGGGCAACACCACCGCCCCCGTTAATCCCGAAATTCAGGTCGCCGAGGCCCCTCCTCGCGTATGACGCGACGCGGACAACCGCTACCCTTGGTTCCGCCCCCGCCGTCAGCCCTATCTACCCCGCGCGATGAGTGAAATACCTCGGCGGTGAGCCATATGACGCATTGTCGAGTGAAGTCGAATGAGCTCTCGGCGAACTGGCAACCGCCGAAGGACTTGAGTCCGCGAACTCACGGCGGCGGCCGCGACCCGGCTGGCGCCGAAATTGCTGAGGCAAGCTGAACTTCCGCTCTAATTGCCGAACCGCCGCCCATGTACGCCATCACCCACGAACAAATTTGCGATCTCTTCCGCGATCATCGGGAGGCCGTGGTCGCATTTTTGCTTAAACGCGTGCAATGCAAGGAAATGGCCAGCGATCTCAGCCAGGAAGCTTATCTGCGGCTGCTGCGCAAGGACGCCATACCGTATAAGGACAACCTGACGGCCTACCTCTATCGCACGGCCGAGCGGCTGGCGATCGATTTTCTGCGGCAGAACAAACGGTGGGCCGAGGGCTCGGTGGTTTTGGACGAAGAACTGCCGTGTCCGAACCTGCAGCCGGAAGAGTTGGCGGCGGTGCGCGAGCAATGCGAACTCCTGCTCGATGCCATCGCGTCCTTGCCTCCCGTCTGCCGTCATGTACTGCTGCTGCGCCGGGTGGACGAACTGAGCTACGGCGAGATCGCGGGAAGGCTGGGCATATCCGAGAAGACCGTGCAGCGTCATCTGGTCAAAGCCATGATGTCTTGCCACGCTCGCCTGGAAAACCCGCTGCGCGGGCGCGCAATTGGGTCGTGAAAAGGGCTGCCGTGATACCGCCGGCCAAGCGATTCGGCGAACCGGTCCTGAAAGCAGCGTGTCCCACGACGTGCTGTGCCTAACGGCGTTCCCTACGCCGCACGGCCGCACTTGCGGGACGGTTATTGCCTTCGGCGCCCCAGCCGTCCCCCGTCGACTCGCTCCAGCGACCTTAGAGCCGTCGCCTCCGCATCGCTCCGAGATGACTCTACGGCCTGTTCGGGATGCCTTGCAGGTCACCTACGGACGCAATAAAGCCTGCGCCCTGCGGTGCCCCGCCCGGCCCTGGGCCTTCTGGGGGGCATGGAAAACATCCCGGTCTACCCGCTGCGCGGCTGACCTTTGTTTTCCAGCAAGGCGATGGAATGGTTCGTCCTTCTGCAATCCGAAACCTGTGACGACGGAGATCGAGCCAGGTTCTGGGCGTGGCTGGATGATAGCGAATCGCATCGGCTCGCCTATGCGGAAGCCGAGCGTCTATGGGGCGAGCTCGGCGGCTTAAAGGACGCGCGCCCGCAAGCTCTCCACGCCGCCCGCTCGGCCGGGCCGCAGCGACGCGCGTCGGCCGGCGCCGCGACCGCCTTGCTATTGTTGGTCAGTTTGACAGTCGGGCTTTGGTGGCAGGATCGCCATGCGCCGACGGTTCCGTATGTCACGGGCATCGGCGAGCGAATCGGCGTGGAACTGGCCGATGGATCCCATATCGAAGTCAACGCGGCGAGCCGGCTGACTGCACGGATCTCCTGGTTACGCCGCGAAATCGATTTACAGGATGGCGAGGCGCTGTTCGACGTGCGTCATCGGGCCTGGCGGCCTTTCACCGTATCGGCAGGTCACATAAACATCCGCGACATAGGCACCCGTTTCAACGTGCGGCGGCGTCAGGACGGTACGACCGTGACGGTCTTGGAAGGCGAAGTGGAACTGAACGATGGACGCGGCTGGGAAGGCAATCGGCTAAGCGCCGGCTTCCGTCGTCGCCTCGATGCCCAGGGCAAGTTGGGCGCCCCGGAAGCCGCCAATCATGAACTCGCGGCGGCCTGGACTCAGGGACGCCTGGTGTTCGAACGCACCCCCTTGGGCGAGGTCGCCGCTGAACTGGCGCGTCATCACCCCGTGCGCTTCAGCTTTGCCGAACCCGCACTGGCCCGGGAAACCCTGAGCGGTACTTTCGATGCCGGTGACCTGCATCCGTTTCTGAGAGCGGTGGAGAAAATCCTCCCGGTAAGGACGGAGCGCAAGGGGGATGAAATTTTTCTGGATCGGGCGCAAGGCAGGGTGCGCTGATCCCCAGGCTGTTTCGCCGGCGGCAGGGGGGCGCGAAAAAATTGTCCAGTTCCCGATCGTTCCTTCGTTATGGAAGGTGAAGACGTGCAATACGTCGCATCTCATAACAAGAAACGAGGGAGTCATCATGGGTTTTCACCGCAAACCGGCTAGCACTACCGGTAAGGGTCGGGGTTCTCTGCGCACGCTGCCGCTGTTCGTCATATTACTGGCCGGTGGTGTCGAGGCCGCCGAGGACGCGGGCCTTAATCTCAACCTGCCCGCGCAAGCCTTGTCCGCCACCCTGGATAGTTTGGCCAAGACTTCTCGCGTCAAGCTGGTGTATGCGGATGCTGCGGTCAAGGGCCTCAACGCCCCGCCCTTGCAAGGCCATTACACCGTGCAGCAGGCCTTGGACAAGGTGCTGGGTCAAAACGGCTTGCGTTACGAAATCGTGGATAAAACCCTGATAGCCGTTAAAACGCCAGCGTTGGGGAGTACGTCCCTGCCTAAAGTCACCGTGAACGCCAAGGCCGGTTACGACGCCAGCGACCCCTACAACACTGAATACGTTGTTCCCAACGCATACGCCGCCACCAAGACCGATACGCCGATCATGGAGACGCCGATGTCAATTCAGGCGGTGTCACGGGCGGTGATGGACGACCAGCAGGCCATCACCCTAAACGACGCGCTGAAGAACATCAGCGGCGTGCAGGTTTCCGAGGCCTTCTACGACGGGGCGATCATTCGTGGTTTCGATACTGGAGGAAGTACATACCGGAATGGCCTCAGGCAAGCCGCCATTAGTGGTCTGGAAACCGCCAATCTCAGAAGCATAGAAGTGCTGAAAGGGCCAGCCTCCATTCTTTACGGACGGATACAGCCCGGCGGGATGATCAACCTGGCGCCTAAGCGGGCTCTGGATATCCCCTATTTTTCAGTGCAGCAACAGTTCGGTTCCTACGATCTGTACCGCACCACGGTGGACGCCACCGGCCCGCTGCTGGCGGACAAATCCCTGCTGGGACGGATGAACATCGCCTACAAGAGCAATAACTCTTTCCGCGATTTCGTCTCGCAGGAGAATGTTTTCATCGCGCCCTCGCTGAGCTGGCGGCCCACGGATAATTTCGAGGCCAATCTGGATGTGGAATACCAGCACTTCACCTTCACCGACGACGAGGGTGCGCTGGTTGCCGTCGGCACTCGTCCGGCGAACATCCCGATCAGCCGTTATCTGCAAGACGGCAAGGAAACCAATAAGCGGCACCCGAACACCCAGGACAAGACCCTGACCGCCTTCGACTGGACCTACCACTTCAACGACGACTGGCGGTTGACCAATCGATTCCAGTACACCTCCACCGCCTACCGTCAGACCAGCATTTGGTTCGGTGAGTTGGACGAAACCACGGGAGTTTTGACCCGCGGCATGTGGAACACGCCCTTGCGTCGCAACACTTACGCCAGCAACCTGGATTTGGCCGGCAAGTTCAACACCGGCGACTTTGCCCATCACGACGTACTGGTGGGCTTTGATTTTTATCGTCTGGACGAACATGACGGCCCCGGCGGACCGGCGAATTTTTATGGCACGCCGGAAAGCATGATCAATATTTACCACCCGGTTTATAGCGGGAGGGATCTCACCCAGTTCAATCCAGGCACCGAGAACTTCGCCTACAAGCACTACGAAAACTGGTACGGGGTATATTTCCAAGATCAGATCACCCTCTGGGACAAGCTGCACATCCTGGGTGGCGGGCGGCAGGACTGGGCCTCGGAAAGCTCAGGCGAGTCGGGTACAGGCTCTTTCCGCGACATCACGCTTAACGCCAACTCCAACCAGGCGTTCAACCCACGCGTGGGGGTGCTGTATCAGCCTTGGGAGTGGCTGTCACTCTATGGCAATTATGTGGAGTCCTACGGCTCGCTCAATGGTGGGCGCTCTTTTGGCGGCAAACCGTTCAACCCGGAAACCGGCCAGCAGGGCGAGGTGGGCATCAAGGCCGAGTCCCCGGACAAGCGCGTAACGGCTACGTTGGCGTTCTACCAGATCTACAAACAGAACATCCTGGCAACGGATGCCGCGCATCCGCTGTATTCGGTGGCTGTGGGCGAGGCACGCAGCCGCGGCATAGAGTTGGACCTGAGCGGCAAATTGACCGAGGATTGGAGCGTGATCGGCACCTATGCCTACACCGACGCCGTCATCACCAAAGGCTCCAACCAAGGCAACGACCTATTGGGCGTGCCGAAAAACTCCGGCAGCCTGTGGACCAGGTACGAGTTCAGCAGCGGTGACCTGAAGGGCTTGAGTTTCGGCACTGGGGTGTTCGCCAAAAGCCAGCGCCAAGGCGATAACGACAACAGCTTCCAGTTGCCGGGCTATGCGCGATGGGATGCCAGTGTCGGCTACAGCTTCGTGCAGAGCGGGGCGAAGATCACCACGCAGTTCAACGTCTACAACATTCTCGATAAAACCCATTACGACCGTTCGAGTTGGCGTCTGGCGGTCTATCCGGCTCAGCCTCTGAGTTTTCTCGGATCGATAAGGGTGGAGTACTGAGGCGAATTGATACGGTTCGCTTATCGTCGACAGGGTGTGATTGTATGAAATGGATAGCGGAAGCCTGGCTGAATCAGCGCAAAGTTGTCGCCGTCGAATCTCCGATGCAGAGCACGCCAGATAGTCGATCGCAGCGTTTGGTGCGCCTGAAAGCCCGCCGCAAGCTCTGGCTGGAAGTCCACCTCTGGCTGGGACTGATCGCCGGAGCGGTGCTGGTGGTCATCGGCCTGACCGGGAGCGTCCTGGTTTTCTGGCAGGAAATCGACGCTTGGCTCAATCCGGATCTGATGACGGTCCACGTGCCCGAGGACCAAGCGGTTTACCGTCCGCTGGACGAAATCGTCGCCGCGGCCAAGTCGGCCATGCCGCCAGGGGCCGCGCCGGGTTTTACCTACTACCCCCGCAGCCCGGAGGGCGTATTCGCCTTTTTCTATCAGGAGCCAGGCGTGGCGCAAGACACGGCCGGCAGTTTGAATGTCTTCGTCGACCCCTACACCGCTCGGGTCACCGGCAGCCGTGTCTTCTACGATGGCCGGAGCTATTTCGGCAATTGCCTGATGGGCTTCGTGTTCAAGCTGCATTACGCCTTGCTGTGGAAAGAACATGGCGTCGTACTGGTCGGCGCCATCGGCGTTTTGCTGGTGGTTTCGGTGCTCAGCGGTTTGATCGTCTGGTGGCCGCTGACCGGACATTGGCTCAAGGCCTTGACCGTCAAACGTCGCGCCAGCGCCGAACGGCTCAACTTCGACCTGCACAAGACCTTCGGTTTCTATTCCGCCCTGGTGCTGCTGGCCGTACTGGTTTCCGGGGTGTACATGAACCTGCCGGATCAAATCGTATGGCTGGTGGAGCGTTTTTCGCCCGTCACCCTACCGGAAAAAATCCGTTCGACCGTCATCCCTGACCGGCCCACCCTCGGCCTAGACCAAGCCGTGGCCGTGGCGCAGTCGCACTATCCGGGCGGCAAGCTGAGCGTCCTCAATCTTCCTACCGAGCCCGAGGGAACCTATCAGGTATGCAGCCAGGCCGTCGAAGCGCTGCGGCCTTACGTGCTGGATACGCGTTGCGTGTATATCGACCAGTACAGCGCAGAGGTACTGAAGGTCAGCGACCCGGCCAATGGCAGCGGTGGCGATGTGTTCATCCAGTGGCAATGGCCGCTGCATTCCGGGCAGGCCTTCGGCATGCCCGGCCGCATCCTGGTTTTTCTCAGCGGTCTGGCTTGCGCGGTGCTTTACGTCACCGGCGTGATTCGCTGGCTGCAGAAACGGCGGGCATCGCTGGAAAACAAAGGTCAGCCGCGCAGCGGGTAGACCGGGATGTTTTCCATGCCCCCCAGAAGGCCCAGGGCCGGGCGGGGCACCGCAGGGCGCAGGCTTTATTGCGTCCGTAGGTGACCTGCAAGGCATCCCGAACAGGCCGTAGAGTCATCTCGGAGCGATGCGGAGGCGACGGCTCTAAGGTCGCTGGAGCGAGTCGACGGGGGACGGCTGGGGCGCCGAAGGCAATAACCGTCCCGCAAGTGCGGCCGTGCGGCGTAGGGAACGCCGTTAGGCACAGCACGTCGTGGGACACGCTGCCCGCCGTAGGATCGCCTGACTCGCTGTCGCTACAGCCATCGGATCATCGACGTAACGGCAGCTGGGCGCAAAATTTTTTGCGGCCAGGGTGAGGGATTTCGCTCACTCAAACGTCTTAAGCCTATAGGAATCGCAAAGGAGGAAGACCGTATGAGGATCAAGTCAGACAGAAACGACAATGCCACCGGGAGTTCGGCTACGAATGGAGAACAATTTCCATCGGCCCGTTATTTCCAAGTGCATTTCGAATACCTGGAAAACTTGCTTGGCGAAACCCGTGCCTGCCTGGACGCTCTCAAGCGGCAGGTCGCGACCGTGCATCAGGGAGAGGGCGTCGATACGGCGGTTGTCGGATCGCCAAGCGGCGCGTATTCGGCCAACAGCGGGCAGCAGGTGGCCTTGCGGGGCAGCCAGCGCGGACGTCGTACGGGAAACGTGAAAAGCTCATGAGCCTTTGTTTTCTTCCCACCGGACCTCAGCCGGATTCCATGCCCGTACCATTGGGCGCCGGCATGCTGCCTAATTCCTGGCGGCGTACCCTCGGCGTAGCGAGCGCAGCGCTAGTAGCGGCGACCCTCCATGGACTGGTTTTCCTGTGGTACATGAACCGGCCGGCGCCTGTGCCCCTGATAGCGGCGGCGCCTCTGCCGATGATCGATATCGCCCTGGCGGCACCGGCGTCGCCCCAGGTGGTCCAGCCCGCGCCGACACCGCCGGAGCCCCCAAAACCGGAGAAGAAGCCGGATCCCGCCCCAGTAAAGAAAGCCAAGCCCAAACCGAAGCCTGTCCCCAAGGAGCCGGTGGCCAAGCGGGCAGAAGTTCAGGAAGAAGTGCGCGAAACGGCTCCGCCGACTCCCGCCCCACCTGCGCCGGTAAAGGCGGAAGCCGCGTCCCCGCATAACGAGGTGTACACCCCTGCCAGTTCGACGGCCGATTATCTGAACAATCCCCGCCCGGTGTACCCCTCGATCGCCCGCAGCCGGCACTGGGAAGGCCTGGTTCTGCTGCGGGTGTACGTGAGTCCGGACGGACACGCGATGGAGGTCAACGTACAACGCAGCAGCGGCCACGAGGTGCTGGACGAATCGGCGCTGGAAGCGGTACGCAAATGGAAGTTCGTGCCGGCCAAGCGTGGCGATGTGGCTCAGGCCAGTTGGGTGACCGTGCCCATCGAATTCGAGTTGCGCTGAGAACGGACTTTGGTCGGGTGGCTTAGACGCATGTCGGCGACTATCAGACCTCAGTCAGCCGTCTTCCGGCACGCCACCGGCCAGCCAATCGGAAATCCATAGATTAAGAAACGTTTAATAAGAGGAGGCTATCTTGGAAATATCGGAAACCGCTATCGTCGACGGGACGCTGTGTGCGCTCGGCTGTTTTTCCCTGCTGACCTGGAGCGTGATCTTGCTCAAGGCCGGCGAGGTCATCCTGAGCAAACTGCGCAATCACCGCTACATCAAGCAATTCGTGTCGGGAGAGGATAAGCTGCCCGACGGCCCGGACTCCGACCGTATACCGGCGGGACGGGTGCTTCAGGCCGGCAGAGCCACCCTGGCCAAGGCGAGCCTACATCTCAGCCTGAACCCGGATCATCATGAAGCGTGGTACGAGTTGATTGAACGCGCCATGCGCCAGCAGATCCTGAAGGAAAAGGCGCGCATGGAATCCGGTCTGGGCTGGCTGGCCAGCATAGGCAGCACCTCGCCCTTCGTCGGATTGTTCGGCACCGTCTGGGGCATCATGCATGCGCTCAAGGATATCGGCGCAAACGGCAACGCCAGCCTGGAAGTGGTAGCCGGCCCCATTGGCGAGGCGCTGATCGCCACCGCGCTCGGCATCGCCGTCGCGATCCCGGCGGTGATCGCCTACAACTTCTTCCTCCGGCAGAACCGGCGCATCATCGCCACGCTGGACCATTTCGCCAGCGACTTTCTGCATTCCTCGCTGGAAAGCCATTTGATGCAAACCACGGTGAACGAACATGGCCGTACAGTTACCGAGTGAGGACGAGGGCGGGGAAATGAGCGAGATCAACGTCACGCCCCTGGTGGATGTGATGTTGGTATTGCTGGTCGTATTCATCGTGACCGCGCCGCTGTTGACGCAAGTCGTGAAGGTCAAACTGCCCAAGACCGAACAAACGGAGCCCGCGCCGGATCAGCACGTCGCCATCCTCAGCATCAATGCGCAGGGACAGCCCGCGCTGGATGACAGGCCGGTGCCGCTGGAATCCCTGGAGGCGGAACTCAAAACCCTGCAGGAACGCGACCCCGAGATCAGTGTGCAGTTGCAGGCCGACCGTGCCGCGGTGTTCGATGCCGTGGCCAAGGTGATGGCCGGTGCCCAGCGGTCGGGAATCGGCAAACTGTCATTCGTCACCGTGCAGCAGTAGCACTCGAGGCTTGCGACCATGACCCGGCCTGGGGCTAGGCGTGCCTGCCTGCCCTTACTTATGCTGCTGACCGCCTGCGGTTCCTCGCCCGAGCGCAGGCTCCAGGATGTCGGTGTCACGCTCCCGCCACGCTGGACCGGTGTGGCAGCACGATCGGCCGCCGTATCGACCGAGCATCCACCGGTTGGAAAACAACTGGAGTCCACGGCGACCTCCGCTGCGCTCTCGGTGCCCGAGCATTGGCTCGACGGCTTTGCCGATCCATCCCTGAGCGCGCTGGTTCGGGAAGCCCTGCACGCCAACCTGGACTTGAAGGCCGCCGCGGCACGCGTGGAGGCCGCCCGCGAGCAGGTCGCGATCGATGGCGCCGGGCGCTGGCCGCAGTTGTCCTTCGCACCGGGATACGAGCGCACGCAGGTGCGTAACACCGGATTCGGGAGCACCGAATTTGGCGCCTTCCAGGCCTTGTTCAACTTGGATTGGGAACTGGATGTCTGGGGCCGCATCTTGGCCTCCCGCCAGGCGACCGGTTCCGAAGCGGCCGCGGTCGCCGCCGATTATTCCGCCGCGCGCCTTTCGCTGGCCGCCAGAACCGCCCAGAGCTACTTCGAACTGGCCGAGGCCCGGCTGCAGGCCGAGGTCGCCGAGCAATCCACACACGAACGCACGATCCTCGTGGAACTGGTGCGCGGTCGCTTCGCCCGCGGGCTTACCCGCGGCCTGGATCTGCGGTTGGCGCTGACCGACCTGGCGAATGCGGAAGCCCAGCAGGCGCAGGCGCACAACCGGGTTCAGGCGGCGGCCCGCAGACTGGAAGTGTTGCTGGGCCGATACCCCCAGGCCGAGCCCGGGGGGAGCATGCGCTTGCCGGAGCCGCCGGACGCGATCTCGGCCGGCCTGCCATCGCAGTTGCTGGAAAGGCGGCCTGATCTCAGCGCGGCATTCGAGCGCCTGCGAGCCTCCGATTCGCGGGTGGAAAGCGCGAAAAAGGCGCTGCTCCCGCGCATCACCCTGACCGCCACGGGCGGGACGCGCAGTGCGGCCCTGACCGAACTGGCCGATCCGCGTGCCGCGGCCTGGAACGTCGCCATGGGCTTGCTGCAGCCGGTGTTCACCGGTGGCCGGCTCAAGGCGGAGATACGGCTGAATGAAGCGCGCGCTGAAGAAGCCTACAACCTTTACAAAAACACGGCGCTCAATGCCTTCCGCGAGGTCGAACAAACCTTGGCTGCCGAGGAATGGCTGCGGGAGCAGGAGCAAGCCTTGCGGGAAGCCGTCGAGCAGACGGAGCAGAGCCGCAAGCTGGCGGTGTATTCCTACCGGCACGGCTTCATCGAAATCCTTACTCTCCTGGACAGCTACCGCAGTACCCTGAACGCACGGAGCGCCCACCTGGCGGCGAAGCGCCAATTGCTCAGCAACCGCATCGATTTATACCTGGCGCTGGGAGGCGGGGCATGAATGGGCGGTCTTTGGCGGCAGCCGACCAGGCGCCAAGGAGCTCCCTGCCAACGGACCGGCATGGAGCCGCCGATTCCTTCGCTTTCGCCGCACCTAAGGCCGCCCCGTCCCGAATCTTATGTCCTTAAAGCTGAAAACTCTCTTACCCGCCGTCGTGCTTCTGTCCGGCGGCGTCGGGGCGTGGGCGCTCGTCGCTCATCGGCCCGAGGTGGCAAACCAGGCGCCGGCGAGCGAGCCGCCCCTGGTCACCGTCGTGCAGTTGCAACCCCAGACACTGAAACTGAACGTCCGTACCCAGGGCGTGGTGAAGGCGCGCAGCGAAATCGACTGGGTGACGGAAGTCGGCGGAAAAGTGGTGCAGATGAACCGCGATCTGCTGGTCGGCGCTTACTTCGAGGCCGGCTCCTTGCTGTTGACGATAGACCCCCGCGACTACGACTACGCCATTACCGCCGCCGCCGCCGCCGTCGCCGAAGCCCACCGACTGGTGTTGTTCGAGGAGGCTCAGGCCGAGCAGGCCGAAAGCGAGTGGAAGGCCCTGGGCGAGGGCAAACCCACCCCCCTGACCCTGCACGGACCGCAACTCGCGGAGGCGCGTGCCAAGCTGAAAGCCGCCGAGGCCGATCTGGCCAAGGCGAAGCTGCGCCGCAGCCGCTGCGAGCTGCGCGCGCCCTTCGCCGGCAGGGTGCTGCAAAGAAACGTCGGACTGGGCCAATACGTTCAGGCGGGTGAAAAGCTGGCGCGGATCTATGCCACGGATGTCGCGGAAATCCGCCTGCCGGTGAACGCCGATCAGCTCGCCTATCTCGACCTGCCCATCCTCCCGCGCGGCGAGCCCTCTGCGCAAAGCCCCCGCGTGGTGCTGAGTGCGGAGGTGAACGGCAACCTGCAGCATTGGGAGGGGCGTTTGGCCCGGACCGAAGGAGCCGTGGACGAGGCTACGGGCTTGCTGCACGTCATCGCCGAGGTGACGCAACCCCATCCGCCCAAAGACATCCGTCCTCCCTTGCTTCCCGGTTTGTTCGTGCAGGCAGAGATCGAAGGACGAGAACGGGCCGGCTTGTTCGTCCTGCCGGCCGCCGGTCTAAACGCGCTGCAGGAGGCCTTGCTGGTCGACGAGCAAGGGCGATTGCATATCCACCGGGTGGACGTGTTGCGCCGCGAAGCGGACCGCGTCCTGGTGAAAGGGGGGCTGAACGCCGGCGACCGATTGGTGGTCGATGGCGTACCGGTTCCGGTCGAGGGAATGAAAGTCAGACTTGCGGCCGAAGACTCGAAACCGCGGGAAGAAAAAAGGGCGGCCGGTCCCTATCCGGAAAGTGTCGTGAAGCAATAAGCCGCCGGCCCCGTATTTCCCGGAGCGAGCGAGCGGCAGGAAGAACGAACCGAAAGCCGGAACTACTCCCACTCGATGGTCGCCGGCGGCTTGCCGGAGATGTCGTAAGTGACGCGCGAAATGCCCGGCACTTCGTTGATGATGCGCCGCGAGACGAGATCGAGAAACTCGTAGGGCAGATGCGCCCAGTGCGCGGTCATGAAATCCACCGTCTCCACGGCCCGGAGCGCGATGACATAATCGTAGCGGCGGCCGTCGCCCATCACGCCGACCGAGCGCACCGGCAGGAATACCGCGAAGGCCTGGCTGGTCTTGTCGTAAAGCTCGTGGCGATAGAGTTCTTCGATGAAGATGGCGTCGGCCCGGCGCAGCAGATCGGCGTATTCCTTCTCGACCTCGCCCAGGATACGCACACCCAGGCCAGGCCCCGGGAAGGGATGGCGGTTTATCATCTCCGAAGGCAGGCCCAACTCCAGGCCGATCTGCCTCACTTCGTCCTTGAACAGTTCGCGCAGAGGCTCGATGAGTTCGAGCTTCATGTCCTCGGGCAGGCCGCCCACATTGTGATGCGACTTGATCACATGCGCCTTGCCGGTCTTGGAGCCGGCCGATTCGATCACGTCGGGGTATATGGTCCCCTGAGCCAGCCAGCGGGCATCGGTCAGTTTGGCCGCCTCCTCGTCGAAGATCTCGACGAACAGCCCGCCGATGATCTTGCGCTTGCGCTCGGGATCGGCCACGCCTTTGAGCGCCTCGAAATAGCGCGCCTCGGCATTCACCCTGAGAACCTTCACGCCCATGTGTTCGGTGAAAGTCGCCATCACCTGGTCGCCTTCGTGCAGACGCAACAAGCCCGTGTCGACGAACACGCAGGTGAGCTGGTCGCCGATGGCCAGATGCAGGAGCGCCGCCACTACCGAGGAATCCACCCCGCCGGAAAGCCCCAGGATGACTTGATCCTGTCCGACCTTTTCACGGATGTGAGCGATGCTGTCTTCGATGATGTTGCGTGCCGTCCAGAGATTCGCGCAGTCGCAGATCCCGCGCACGAAACGCTCGATGATGCGCTGGCCCTGGCGGGTGTGGGTGACTTCGGGGTGGAATTGCAAGGCATAAAACCGCCGGTCCTCGTCGGCTATGCCGGCGATGGGCGCGCTGTCGGTACTCGCGATCAGCTTGAAGCCCGGTGGCAGCACGGTGACCTGGTCGCCATGGCTCATCCACACGTCGAGTATGCCGTAGCCTTCCGGCGTGGTGTGGTCTTCGATGTGGCGCAATAACGCCGAATGGCCCCGCGCCCGCACCTGGGCGTAGCCGAACTCACGGTGTGCCACGCTTTCCACCTTGCCGCCGAGTTGCTCGGCCATGGTCTGCATGCCGTAGCAAATGCCGAGTACCGGCACACCCAGCCTGAACACCAGCTCCGGCGCGCGCGGGGTGTGCGCCTCGGTGACGGTCTCGGGGCCACCCGAGAGGATGATGCCGCGCGGAGCAAACGAGCGTATATAGGCGTCGTCGCAATCCCAGGGGTGGATTTCGCAATAAACGCCGATCTCGCGGACCCGGCGGGCGATGAGCTGGGTGTACTGGGAACCGAAATCGAGGATGAGGATCTTGTGGGAGTGGATGTCTTGCATGGATGCTCCGCGAGCGGCGGCGAATGACGGTGGACCAGCTTGCACCGGCGATGTTGCCGGAATGTGACCGGCCGCGCGTAGCGGCCGGCCGGACGATCAATCCAGTCGGTAATTGGGGGCTTCCTTGGTGATGGTCACGTCATGCACATGGCTTTCGCGTATGCCCGCCGAGGTGATGCGCACGAAACGGGCCTCGGTCCGCATCTCGTCTATGGTTCCGCAACCGGTATAACCCATGGCGGCGCGGATGCCGCCCACCAATTGGTGGATGATGGCCAGCAGGCTGCCCTTGTAAGGCACCCTGCCCTCGATGCCTTCGGGCACCAGCTTCTCGGCTTCGGTGCTGTCCTGGAAATAACGGTCGCTGGAGCCCTGCTGCTGGGCCATCGCGCCGAGGGAGCCCATGCCGCGATAAGACTTGTACGAACGCCCCTGGTAGAGCTCCACATCGCCGGGCGCCTCTTCCGTGCCGGCGAACAGGCCGCCCAGCATCACCGAATAGGCGCCCGCCGCCAGCGCCTTGGCGATGTCGCCGGAATAACGGATGCCGCCGTCGGCGATGAGGGGCACGCCGGAATCGCGCAAGGCGCCAGCGACGTTGGCCACGGCGGAAATCTGCGGGACGCCGACGCCGGCCACGATGCGGGTGGTGCAGATGGATCCGGGGCCTATGCCCACCTTGACGGCGTCGGCGCCGGCCTCGACCAAAGCCTTGGCGGCCGCCGCGGTGGCGATGTTTCCGCCAATGACCTGGACGTTGGGAAAGTTCTGCTTGACCCAGCGCACCCGGTCGAGCACGCCTTGCGAATGGCCGTGCGCGGTATCGACCACGATCACGTCCGCCCCGGCCGCGGCCAGGGCCTCGACCCGCTCCTCGGTGCCGGCGCCGGTGCCGACGCCGGCGCCCACACGCAGCCGCTCGTACTCGTCCTTGCAGGCCTGCGGATAGTCTTTGGCCTTCTGGATGTCCTTCACGGTGATCATGCCGCGCAGTTCGAACTTCTCGTTCACCACCAACACCTTCTCGATGCGGTGCTTGTGCAGCAGATGGATGGCCTCTTGCTGGCGCGCGCCTTCGCGCACCGTCACCAGCCGCTCCTTGGGCGTCATGACCGAGGTGACCGGCTCGTCCAAACGGGTTTCGAACCGCAGGTCCCGGCTGGTGACGATGCCCACCAGCTCCCCCCGGTCCACGACCGGCACCCCGGAAATTCGGTTGGCGCGGGTCAGTTCCATCACCTCGCGTATGCTGATGTCGGGACGGACGGTGATGGGGTCCTTGATCACCCCGCTCTCGTATTTCTTCACGGCGCCCACTTCATAGGCCTGGTGTTCGATATCCATATTCTTGTGGACGATGCCGATGCCGCCTTCCTGGGCGATGGCGATGGCGAGGCGGGCTTCCGTCACGGTATCCATGGCCGCCGACACCAGTGGGATGTTCAGGCTGATCTTGCGCGTAAGCTGCGTTTTCAGGCTCACGTCGCGCGGCAGGATGTTGGAATAAGCCGGGACCAGCAATACATCGTCAAAGGTGAGGGCTTCTTGATCTATGCGCATGACTCGCTCCGGCCGGCTAAAAGTTTCGAATTTTACGTTTTTTCCGGCTCTCGTGTAAATTTTTGCTGAATTACGCCGCCCTGGGCGCGAATAACGATCCCGCGGCAAGCCGGATCAGGCGTTGCCGTGCAGTTCCTGATGCAGGGCGATGAATTCCTCGGTGAGCTTGTGGTCGGGTGCATAGTGAATCAGCGGCTTGGAATCGCTGTGCGATTCACGCACCTTCACCGAGGGCGAAATCTTGCTCGCGAGCACCGGATGACCTTCCTGTATCAGTGCATCGACCAGTTGCTGCGGCAAGCTGGCGCGGCTCTGGAACTGGTTCACCACGATGCCCTCGACGGTCACATCCACATTGTGATCGGACTTGATCTCGGCCACCGTGTTCAGCAGGTTGTACAAAGCATCGCGCGAAAAGGCGTCGCAGTCGAAGGGAATCAGGCAGCGCTGCGCGGCCAGCAGGCCGGAACGGCTGTAGAAATTGAGCACCGGCGGCGTGTCGATGTAGACGTGTTCGAAGCCGTGCAGGTTTTCCAGCGCCTCGCGCAATTTGAGGATCTTGTAGCGGGTCTCCAGGCGGCTTTGCAGACTCTCCAATTCCGGATGCGCGGGTATCACATACAGATTGGGGAAAGGCGTCTCGTGGATGATGTCTTCCAGCCCGCTGCCGCCGTTCTTGCCGAACAGGTTGATGCTCAGCACGTCCTTGAAGAAGCGGGCGAGGGTCTGGTCGGGGTCGCTGATCTTCTTGCCCAGCAGGTAATGCGTGGAATTGGCCTGCACGTCCAGGTCGACCACCAAGGTCTTGCGCTCGTCGATGGCGCTGATGGCGGCCAGATTGCAGGTTATGGTCGATTTGCCGACGCCGCCTTTCTGATTGAAGATCACCCTGCGCATTTTACCCTCTTCATATAACCGGATACGTGATAAATCAGCCTGCCCTGGCGCGCCGCTTGCTTTGGATTTGCGCTGGGCTCGGGTATTCTAACGCTTTTTTAAGCCAAGACGCCCCCCCGAATGGAAGAACTGTACCAGCCGCTCGAAATCGAAAAACAAGCACAGGAGACCTGGGAACGACAGCAGGTATTCAAGGCCGTGGAAGACAGTTCCCGGGAGAAATACTACTGCCTGTCCATGTTCCCCTATCCGAGCGGGCGGCTGCACATGGGGCATGTGCGCAATTACACCATAGGCGACGTGCTGAGCCGCTTCCAGCGTATGCAGGGCAAGAACGTGCTGCAACCCATGGGCTGGGACGCTTTCGGCCTGCCGGCGGAAAACGCCGCCCTGCAAAAGGGCGTGCATCCGGCCGACTGGACCTACGAGAACATCGCCTATATGCGCGATCAACTCAAGCGCTTAGGGTTTGCCTACGACTGGTCGAGGGAAGTGGCCACCTGCGCGCCGGACTATTACCGCTGGGAACAATGGCTGTTCACCCGCCTGTTCAAGCAGGGCCTGGCCTACAAGAAAGACGCCGTGGTCAACTGGGACCCGGTCGACCAGACCGTGCTGGCCAACGAGCAGGTCAT